>JBGOUJ010000374.1:0-7810 GCA_041477005.1 Terriglobia bacterium
AGGGTTCGGAGAGGCTCAAGCCGACCGCGGGCTGCTGCAGAGGATCCTGGGCGCCTCCCGCGCCCTGGAACTGATAGTCGGGAAGCTTCGGCGGCGGACTGCCGGCGCCGGAGACGGCGAAGGTCTTATCGTCGATGGCCAGCGTGTTGGTCGTGGCGCCGGTGTTGCGCGGTGCAAATAGCAGCGTGAAGGAGCAGCTTGCGCCAGGGTCGAGGTTCTTCGGAAGCGGCGGTAGATCGCTCAAAGACAGATCGGGCGACGTCCGATTCAGCATGATCCCGTGAATCGAAGCCGCCGCGGAGCCGGCATTCGTCACCGTGACAGTCACCTGGGATGAGCGGCCGACCGCAGCGGTGGGCAGGAACACCGTACCGTTGGGCTGGACGCCGGCGCCTCCGTAAGAATAGGTGAACTGTGTGGCCAATCCCGTGCCGGTGAGCGAGAAGTTGTCATTCCCGATACGCAGGCTCCCCGTCGCGCTGCCGCCCTGCTGCGGGTTGAAGGTCAGCGTAAGGACAAAAGTATCTTTGGGATGCATCGTCAACGGCAGGGCAGGCAAGGAGGTGACGGCGAAAGCCGCCCCCGTGGCGCCGATGGCGCCAATCTGCCCATCCGCGGTCCCACGATTCGACACACGCACCGCTACGCTGATCGGCGAGCCTACCAGCGTGTCGGGCAAGCGCAACGGATCGCCCGCCCCGAAACTCTGGGTGCTGTCGGGCAGCACGAGCTCGTAAGCGAAGGCCGGGCCGCTCCCGACTCCCTGCAGAATTACCGGGAAGCTCCCGCTAGCCAATCCGAGGTTGAGCTGGCCCGAGGCCGGCCCGTTCGCCTGAGGCGTGAAGCGGAGGTTGAAGCGAAGGCTCGAGTTCGCGTCCACCGGCGCCGGGACGAGCGGCAGGTTCAGAAGCTGGAACGAGTCGCCGGAGACGCTCAGGCTGTTGACGAGTCCTTTGCTCGTTCCTTTGTTCGTGATGACCACGGTGGCTGTGCTGCTCGAGCTGACCGCGGTGGAAGGAAACGTCAGCGTGCCCCCGGAAGCGAGCGGGAACGCGTTGTTGTCCGCCGCCATCGAATAGCTGACCGTGAAGGCCGGCGCCGTTCCGACAATAAGAAATGCCAGCAATCCGGAGGCGGTCGTGCCGTCGGCCTTCAGTTCGGCGACCGCCACAGCGAGCTGCGTCTGCACGCTGTCGGGCCCTGTGGGGAGATAACTCAGGCTGAAGGACGCTGAACGGTTGGAGCTAAGGGTGGCGGGAAACGATGACGCGCCGGCCATAGTGATGGCGCTCGAGCCCAGAAGCTGTGGCGGCGAGATGGTGAGCGTCCCGGAGCCTGGATAGTAGATCGTGAGCTTGAGCAGGGTCTCCGTCCCGACGGCCGGCGCGGCCACGTTGAGCACGCTTCCGTTGGCGACGGAAGTGGCCTGGTCGCCCTGCTGTGCGGTGATGAAGAGCGAAGTCTGCGCCTGAAGAAGAGAGACGCCCAAAAAAGCGACCAAAGCGGGCATGATTCGCATGGCGTTAGTCTGTGGTTTGCGCCGGCACAAAGTAGACGGCGGCCGGCGGCTGGGCCTGCAGGATGAACAGCGGGCCGCCCGGCACGGTTCGCGTGTTCAGCAGGAAGATGTCGCTCGCGAGCGGGCTGAGCGTCGCCGGCGCCACGTCCAGGTCCAGAGTCTGCAAAATGCTCCGCGATGGGATGTCGAAAAGGCTGACGGTCGGGTGTTCAACGGGAGGATGTCGCTGGCGAAACGGCTGAGGACCGCCCTGGCCATTGGCCACGGCCAGCAGGTGTCCACCCTGCGCGAGTGCGATTCCGACCGGATCGGGTACCTTGTCCCTCCCCTCGGCAAAGATGGAGGCGTCGAGTGTGGTGGCGGCGTTCGAAATCTGCCAGATCCGGCGGGCAGCGCGATCGACGGCGAACAGATTCTGCCCGGTTGAGTCGAAAACGGCGGCCGTGGGATTCCGCGCCGGAGCCAGGAGCAGGATCGGCCGTCCGCCGTCCCCTAGCAGATACAGGCCGCCGGATGTTTGGTCCGTTACACCCGCTATCAGCCGCGCGGCATCATTGCCGATCGCCAGCGTCGTGAGTGCTCCAGGCAACATCGTCAGATCGAGGGGGTTGTCTGCAGCCGGCGCGCGGTCGAGATGGCGCACGATCAGCAGGCGCTGCGTGGCTGCCGAATACACCGCCGCCGTGCGCGAGTCGGCGGACCAGGCAACCTGGTCCCACGCGGCGAAGCCCGTTTGGAGCATCACCATGCTCCCGGGCTGGCGTAAGTCGGGGACCGCCAGCAGGGCGTCGTCTTTCACGACCAGGGCGATGGTTGCGCCGGGCCCCAGTGATGCCTGAGCGAGCTGGCCCAGCACCGCCCGGCCGAGGTAGGCGGAACCGGGATAGCCAACCAATGGCCTGATCGACTTGGCCACGGGATCGTACACGAATCCGATGCTCGGACCCTGCAGCGAGGTCGATTGCGCACTCCCCGGAATTCCAAAAACCAGGGGGAGAGCCAAAAACACGAAGGAGAGATTCCACCTCATGGCGTTCATGCTCCTCCTCACTTGGGACCGCCGACGGTGATAGGTCCGGGGCTCACCGTGATCCCGGCAGCCGCTGCGCCGCCATCACCGCCGCGAGTGGCGACATAGACGCCAATCGCCGCTCCTGCGACCCCCGCCACCCCCAGCAGGATCCACTTCAGGGAGCCGCTGCCCTGGGACAGTTTGGACTGTTTGGGCGGCCGCGACTCTTTCAGGGAGTTGATCTGCCGAATCTCCGCCGCTTGGGTGCGTTCGCCGTCATAGGCTTTAACCGCCACCACAAAGGGCCCCGGGATCTCGTTCATCCGATAGCCGCTGGCCGCCGCCTGACCTTGGGCGTTCGTCTTCGTTTCACGAACCAACTGATTCCCCGGGAACAGAGCGCCGGGACCCGACGCGGGGAGCTCAAAAACAACTCTCGCGCTCTCCACGGGACGATCGTTCAGATCCCGCACCTCCACTACCGGCGGAGTCACTTGACTCGATGGAATGCTGTTGATGGCCCCTTCACCGGCCAGCAGGAGAATCTTGAGTCCGCCGCCGGTTCCATGTACGTAAGGATCGGCCGCCCCGGCTGGAAGCGCCAGCAACGGACACATCAATAGAGCCAGAACCGCTTGGTAAGACATGGTTGCTCCTGGATGGAAAGGATTTGGACTGCTTGCGATAAAACTGTCTACTGAGGCTCGCGCAATACAATGACGTCAGCAGGCTCGAAGCCTCTGTCATCGTATTGTGCGAGACGTCAGGAGCCAGAAGCCAGGATGAACACCCGGCCAAACGACACGTGGCGCGCAAAGACTTCAGACGCGCTGTTTAGAATTGCTGCTCAGATTCGCGGCTCCTGGGAAGGCTCCCGCGTAAAAGAACGGGAGGCCCGGTCCAGACGCTGATTCGGGCTTCGCTCGAATCGCCGTTCAGAAAGTGCGCCACCAAGGCCAGGCTATGCGCTGTGCCGGGCAGCTCTTGGGAGAGGTCGCACGTAAACTGCTGGGAGGACGGGGTGGAATCCACCACCAATCCGTCCAGCAGCAGGTCGATCGCGCCCAACTGGCTGTGATCTTCGACCGCAGCCGTGACCGTCACCCGGTCCGACAGCAAGGACCCGGCATCGGGTGAGGCAATGGAGACAGATGGCGCCATCGCCGCGGCGGCGTCGGCCGGCTGAAAAAGCCAGATGACGGTTTCTCCCGGATGTAACGACACAGTCCCGTTCTGGCTGTTCGGAGCTGTGGCGCTGCTGCTCGAGCCACCCAGCAGGCGATACATCTTGACTGTGGAAGCGTCGGGGTATCGGTAGGGCGTAAAGTCCAGCGCCGCCGTCGCGTCGGACTCGGAGAAGTTGATGGCCATGAACAACCGGCTGCGCGGTCCGCCCCGCGCCGCCGTGACGAAGCCGGCGCCGAGATTCAAAGCGTTGATCCTTGGCTGAAGCAGATACGGCTCGAGCTTCTGGATCAGGTTGAACACCGCCGCCGTGGCGCGCCAGCGGTCGGTGCCCGTTTGGAACGGTTCCGCGCCCGTCTGCAGGTTGCCCTGGCCGATCTTGGCCCGCGTGCGGGTGGACTTCCAGGCGGCGGAATCAAACGCGTACGCCCGCACTCCGGCCGTCCCGGCCGCGACCGCAAGCATCGGCTGGGCCGCGCAGAGCTCCGGCCTGATCCAGCCTCCGGACTGGAGCCGATCCTGGCCGAGGGCGAACTCGTTGCCCGGCCCCAGCTTGACATAGAAGGCGCCGGTGACGGACACCTGCATCAGCATCGGCTTGTCCAATTGCAGCACCGGGAACCGGCCCACGGTCGCGTACTCCTGTCCTGCCTGGATCTGCGGCAGCGACGGGCCCGAGGGATATGCCGCGCGCCAGTCAAGTTTGTCCCAGAACAGGCTGGCGTACCCGGCAAACTGCGGATCGCCCAGCCAGTTGCCCGCGTCCGCGTTGCCGGCCACGGCAGCCACCGGCCAAGTAATCGCCGGTCTGCCGCTGACGCCGTTTATGATGCTCATGAGCTGCAGGAAGCTGTCGTTCGGCAACGGGGGAGTCAGTTTCTGCCACCGCCCGTCGGTCGGTTTCGGGGTGTTGCCCCACTGAAATGTCACCTCGTCGGTCATCTCCACGCCCAAGACCAGCTTGCTGTCCCGCGCACTGCTGAAAGCGTGCTGGATGGCCTGCGCCGACCACGGATTCTGGATGCTGTTGGCCATCTCGGAGGGGGTGCGGGCGATGTCGTCGCCGGTGAGCAGCAGGCTCATTTGATAGCGGTTCGCGTCGTTCTGCAGCTTGTTCCACGTCGCGTCCCATCCTTTGGCCCAGGTGGCGTAATCCGGCTGGTGGTTGTCGGCCGGGTTGCTGTACAACGAGTTGGTCAGCGTGTTGATGGCGGCCGCACGAACCTGGTCGGCCAGCCCGGGAGTGTTATCCATCTCGGTGGTGCTCAGGTTGAACATGCTGCGCACAAAGAACGAGCGGCCCGGTTGGTAGCTTGTCGCCACCTGGCCATCGCGCGTGAAGTGTGGGAGTCCCGGCTGGCTGGCCACTAGCGCCCGAAACGAGGCGCTGTATCCCGCCGAGGTGACCGTCACGTCCGCCTCACCCGCGGCTTGGGCCACGATCTGCCCATCCTGGATCGCAACGACGCCCGCCGCGGAGCTGCCGGCGCTCAGGTTGCCCGCGCCGATAGCTTCCACGTCGCCGTTGGTATAGATCCATTGCGCTTCGAGCGGCAGACTCTGGCCGGGGGTGAGAAAGACCTCGCGCCAGCGCGGCCGCAGCTCCTGCAACGCTCGCCCGTTGTCGAAGGTCGCTCGTGTCTGCTGCATCGCCAGCGGCGGAGCGCCGCGCGCGGAGGAATAGGCGGCCACGAATAACTCATGTTGCCCGTTGGCAAACCGCCGGGTATCCAGCGGAACCGCGCCGCTATTGCCGCTGAACACGACTTGCAGCAGCCGGCCGTCCACAAAAAACATAAACGCCTCGACTGCCTGCATCGCCGCGTAGCCACGGCTCACGAGGTCGGACGCTTCCGAGGGTGCAATCGTTCGATTCGCCTGGACTTTCCACTGCACTTGGCCGCCGAGAGGGTGCGTCAGATCCGGAGACAGGGTCTGAATGACGCCAGTCCCGTTGGCGATGGTAAGAGAAATTTCCGGCGTGCTGATGACGGTCGCCCCGTCCGCCGTCTTTGCCATAGCCCGCAGTGTTGCCGGGCCATCCCACGCGCCCGCCGATGGCCAGGTGTAACCAAAGGGCGGGCGGGTGAGCAGCGGGCCCAGCTCGCGGCCGTTCAGGAAATACTGGACGCTCGCCAGAGCCGGAGTCTGGCTGAGATCCAAGGAAAGAACGAGATTCCCTTTCACTGTGCTGGCTTGCGCCGGTGAAGTGATTGTGAGGGCCGCGGGATCGGCCGAGGCAGCGACCGAGAGGAGACACAGCGCCGCCGCCCACAGTCCGCCGGCCCATCCGGATTTCCGTCTCATCCCAGGCCTCATCCACATTGTCCAACCCATTATCCAACCCATTATCCAACCTTGGCGCACGCCAGGAGAACCTCCACCCCAGCGTTAGTCTGCGATCGCAACCCCTTGCGCACCGCCCCGGCGAATGAGGTGATCGCCATGGCCGGCAAGGATCTCGCGAAGCTCCCGTGGAGCACGATGTAATCGGTGGACACGATCGGAATCCGCAGCTCCCAACACTCCCTCTCGTCGCACTCCTCGAGGGGCATATCCCAGACCGACCCATCGACGCAGAGCCGGAGACGGCTGAATCCGAACAATAGCGCGCCTTCGGCGATCAGGACCACGCACTCCTCGATGCCCCCGGCCTTGGCCAGGGATTGCTCGAGCTGCCGCACCTGAATCTCCGACTGCAGCATGCGGCGGAAGGCGCCGCGGGACAGCATGCGCCCGGCCACGCCGAACTCCACGTAGCCCAGGTTCTGAATGCCGATCCATGTAACGGCGCAGAACAGGATGATAATGACGCCGCCGAAGTGGTCGTGAGCAACGCTCTGGAGCAGGGAGAATGCCGCGGCAAGTCCGCATACACCGTAGATGACCAGCGTCACCCGCTGTGGAGTCAGTCCCCGGTCCAGCAGCCGGTGGTGGATGTGCCCGCGATCCGCGCCGAAAATCGGCTGCAGCCGCAGGAATCGCCGGAGCACGCTCAACGCCGTGTCCAGCAGAGGCACCGCCAGAATCATCAGCGGCGCGGTCATGCCCAGGAGCGTGGCCGACTTCTGGCTCCAAAAGATGCTGTAACAGCCGAGCAGGAAGCCGATCAGAAGGCTGCCGCAGTCCCCCAGAAAGATCGATGCCGGGTTGAAGTTGTAGCGCAGGAAGCCGAGCAGCGCGCCAGCCAGCGGGACCGTCGCCACCGCCAGCCCGAGCTCCTGGTGGAGCAGGGCGGCCATGAGGGTCGTCGTGGTTGCGAAGAATCCGACGCCGGCCGCCAGCCCGTCTACACCGTCGATCAGGTTGAACGCATTCGTACACCCCACCAGCCAGCCGACCGTCAAAGGCAGCGTCCACCAGATGCCGGCGAAGTGGAAATCCGCGAAGCCGGTGATGCGCACGCCCGCCCAATACGCGAGCAACGCGGCAGCCGTCTGGCCCAGCAGCTTTTCCCATGGCTTCAGAGCGAAAACGTCGTCCAGAAGACCGGTCAGGAAGACCAGCGCCACCGCGGGCAGCAGGCGTTGCGTCATGGGCAGCGAATCCTTCACCCAGCGCCCCGCGTGGCTGTCGAAGAGGAGCAGTACCAGAAATGCCGCGCCGAAAGCCAGCACAATCGGAATGCCGCCGACCCGGGGAATCGGCCGGGGGTGACGCTTTCGGAGCTGATCCGGCGGATCCACCAGGCCGGCCCCCGCGAAAAGATCGCGAACCAGCGGCGTCAAGAGCAGGGAGGTGAAGAAAGAAACCAGAGCCAGGATGGCCAGGGAGTACATTCAACCTCCGATGAAGACGCGATCCGCGCCGAGGAACGGCAAGGACATGGGTTGTTGCGTAAGGTTGCGGTACAGGGTCAAGGTGCGCTCCGCCATTGTTTCCAATCGGAATTCCCGCTCCACGCGCTGGCGCGCCGCGCGTCCGTAGTTCTGGCGCAGAAGATCGTCACTCAGGATCCTCCGGATAGCCCCGGCCATCGCCTCGGGATTTTCGGGCGGGACGGCCAGCCCGGTCTGTTCGTGAACCGATACAAAGGGGACGCCGGATGCAATCCGCGTGTTGATGACCGGCAGACCGCAGGCCATCGCCTCCAG
>JBGOUJ010000375.1:0-7794 GCA_041477005.1 Terriglobia bacterium
CCTGCTGGCGGTGCGCAAGACGATGGCACACTGGGCGGCGGTGGGCGCCTTTTCGGTGGCGGTGGTCCTCTCGATCGCTTTGTTCCGCATGCCGGTTTCGATGGTCGTGGCGACAGTGGCGCACGGCTTGGTCTATGCTGTGTTCAAGATCGCCTGGATTCTGCTTTGCGCCGTGTTTGTATACGAGGTCACCGTAGAGACCGGGCACTTCGAAGTGATCAAGGAATCCATTGGCGGGGTGACCGACGACCGGCGGCTGCAAATTCTCCTGATTGCGTTTGCGTTCGGCGCGGTACTGGAAGGCGCGGGCGGCGGCGGGGCGCCGGTGGCCGTCTGTGGCGCGATGATGGTCGGTCTGGGCTTCAACCCGTTTGCTGCGGCCGTGCTCTGCCTGATCGCCAACACCGCGCCGGTCGCTTACGGCGGCGTGGGCAACCCCATCCGCGTGCTGATCGCCGTGACCGGACTGCCGGGACCGGATCTGGGAGCGATGGTCGGCCGCATCCTGCCGTGGACTGCCTTGATCCTGCCCTTCTGGCTGGTGCGCACGGCGGCCAAGACGCGCGATACCCTCGCCGTCTGGCCGGGGCTGCTAGTGTGCGGCGTGACCTTCGGCTGCGTCCAGTTCTACTGGTCCAACTTTCGCGACTACGGCCTGGTGGATATTGTCGCCGGCATCGTGACGCTTCTGGTGCTGACGTTGTTCTTCAAAGTCTGGCAGCCGCGGAAGATCTGGCGCTATCCGGGAGAGTCCGGCGTGGACGAAAGCCGGCGGCAGCGGCACACGCGCGGCGAGGTGCTTCATGCCTGGACGCCCTTCCTGTTGCTGGCCGTGCTTGTAGTCTTGTGGGGCCTCCCTTCGATCAAGAACAGTCTGAGCGTGTTCACGAACCGGCTTCCCGTGCCGGGGCTGGACATGAAGGTACTGCGGGTGCCTCCGGTGGTAGCCGCGGCCCGCGCCGAAGCGGCGGTGTTCGATTTCGATTGGGTGGCCTCGATCGGCACGGCGACTTTTCTGGCCGGCTTCCTTTCCGGTCCCATCCTGGGCCTCACGGTCCGGGACACGATGCGGGTGTTCTTCCGGACCTGCTATCGCATGCGGTTCAGCATGCTGGCCATCATGGCGATGATCGGCCTGGGCTTCCTCACGCGATATTCCGGCATGGACGCCGTGCTGGGGCTGGCCATGACCAACACCGGCTCGCTGTTCCCCTTCTTCGGCACGCTGCTCGGCTGGCTGGGCGTGGCGCTGACCGGCACCGACGCCGGCTCCAACGCTTTGTTCGGCAGCCTGCAGGTCATCACGGCCAACAAGCTGGGGTTGAGCCCGGTGCTGATGGCGTCGGCCAATTCCGCCGGCGGCGTGATGGGCAAGATGATCGATGCGCAGTCGATCATCGTGGCCTGCGCCGCCACCGGGCAGGAAGGCAAGGAAGGCGACCTGTTCCGGGCCGTGCTGGTGCACAGCATTCTGCTGGCGGCCATTGTTGGATTGATCGTTACTGCTTATGCCTACCTGTTCCCCCAGTGGATTCCCAGCGGGCACACCTTCCAGTAAAAACATTTATCGAAGGCATCGTTTTTTCCTTCGCGGCGCGGCGCGGGACTCGGCGGCCGGGGGGAGCGCACTGCATTTTTTTCTTGACTTTTTCTTCCGCTCACCTTATACATGGAGACAACATCGTGGCGCGTGCGCCACAAATTCTGATGTTAGGGAGAATTTTTCGATGAAGAAAGCAGCCAAGAAGCCGGCAAAGAAGAAAGCCGCAAAGAAGAAGAAGTAGCAACTACGCGCCCCGCATCGGGGCGCAGGGTTTGACCGAAGGCCCCGTCTCAAGTTGGGACGGGGCCTTTTTACTTTTCTCGGCGACCCTTCCCTTACGGGTCGGGAAGGCGCCCCGGCTCGGATCCCCGGCCATCGTCGCCGGGCGCTTCCGGGGAGCGGTTGGCTTGGTCTGGAATGAGCTTCCACGAACACATCCTCTCTCAGCCGCGACGGCTGCGTGGCCTGCTCGAGCAACTGCATCGCTCCGATCACCCGCTGCGCTCCGCCTCCTGCGCCCGGCTGCTCGAAACACCGCGCCTGCTCCTGACCGGGATGGGATCGAGCCTGTTCGCTTCCTACCCGGCTTACCTCCGCCTGGCGAGCGCCGGGGCCCGAGTCTCGCTGTGGGAGACCGCCGAGTTGCTACACTTCGCCGCCGGAGCGATCGACGCCGAGACCCTGCTCGTGGCGGTGTCACAGTCCGGCGAGACGGCGGAGATCAAGGCGCTTCTAGAAATGTTGCCGGTCTCGCAGCCGGTCATCGGCGTGACGAACGCGGCGGAAAGCTTCCTTGGCCGCCGGGCCACCCTGCGGCTCGAGATGCACGCCGACCGCGGCCCGTACGCTTCCACCCAGACCTATGTGAACAGTGTGGCGTTGCTGCTGGCCCTGGCGTACCTGGCGACCGAGCAAAGGCTCGACGGTTTTCTGGCCGTTGCCGCTCGAGCCGCCGGCGCCCTCGAAGCCGCTCTCGACGATGCCTTCGCGCGAACCGGCGCTGGAATCGACCCGGGCGGCCCTCTGGTCTTTCTAGCTCGCGGCCCGAGCCTCGCATCGGCCCGACAGGCAGCCTTGATGTTTCAGGAAGTAGTGGCGATTCCGGCGGCCGCGATGTCCGCGGCGGCGTTTCGCCATGGGCCACTCGAGATGGCTGGATCTTCGTTGCGGGCGGTGGTTCTACTACCGTACGGTCTCACCGCGAGTCTGGTGGAGAATCTGGCTGTCGAGATCGAGCGCCTGGGCGCCCGCGTGATCCGCATCGCCGATGCGCGACTGGGCGGAGGAGATTTCCGTCACCCGCCCGTCGAAGAAGAGTTGGCCCCGCTCGTCAACATCGCCCCGGCCCAGGCGCTGGCGTACCGCACGGCCGTCGCTCTCGGGCGCGAGCCAGGCGTTTTCCGCCAGGCGCAGAGCGTGACCAGCCGGGAATAGCTCCGGCCAACCTCATTAACCCCCCCGTCAAGCCATTACTGGATCGGCGAGTAGTCGGTCGGCCGCAGCAGCGTGATGCTGATCCGGCTGCTGATCTGGCCCGCGCGGTCGATGCTTTCCTTTCGCACCTTGATCCATTCCGGGTCGGCGGCGAAAGCATCCCAAGCCTTCTCCCGGTCCGCCAGCGTGGCAAAAGGCGTCAGATAGGTGAGATTGGGCATGTTGGGGCCGACCAGTGTGCCCGAGTAAAGGATCGGGTGGATCCCCACGCGGTGAAAGATCGAGACCTCCGGCCCGGCGAAGCGCTCATCGAGGGCGCGCGATTGCCACAGCGTCGGAGAGTGGTACACGCGCAGCTCAAAGATGCGTGAGACTTTCGGTTTTTCCGCGAGCGGCGCGATCTCGGGCGAAAAGTCCTTGGCTGCTAGCAACACAGAGTCGGCCCAGTCATACGGCGGCTCGGGGCCTTTCTCCCACGCGACATGGGCTTTGGCGAAGCTGCTGTCGGTCTGGAGCCGCGCGGTGGCCGCCTCCATCTCGGCCAGGCTCGGGTATCCGGCCAGGATCACCATCGCCGGAATCTGCGGTCCGAGGAACACGGTGAAGAACCCGACCGGTCCGGGGATGGCCTTGCGGAAAAGGGGCAACTGTGACGAAAGGAACTCGTTCATGCGAGGCCCTTGGTCGCCCTGCCGCATATAGTAGAACGAGAGCCGGTACACCCGGGTCTTCCGATCCGAGCCGGGCGCCGCCGGGCTGGCTGCCATTGCGGATAACATGCTGGGTCCTCCCATGGTTTGAAGAAAGGTGCTTTGGAGCAGCGTGCCTTGAAGAAAGGCGCCCTGGACAAACTTGCGGCGGTCCATAATGTATCCTCTCCGCGCCTCTGCGGTATTCTGAAACCGTGGTTATACCACACCTCTCGGTCATCATTCCGTCCTTCAACGAAGAGAAAAAGATCGATACCGATCTCGCGGCCGCGCTCGCCTATTTTCAGGCGCAGCCTTACAGCTTCGAGCTGATCGTGGTGGACGACGGGTCCTCCGACGCGACGCCCCGGAAGCTCGCCGAGTGGGAAGAGCGCTGCGGCCCGCCGCTGCGGGTGATTGCCTACCGGCCCAACCGCGGCAAAGGCCATGCCGTTCGCACCGGGATGCTGGCGGCGAGCGGCGAAAACCGCATGTTCGTGGACGCCGGGCTCTGCGTGCCATTTTCGGAGACCGCGCGAGGGCTGGCCGCCCTGGGCGACGGCTATGAAGTGGCCATCGGCTCGCGCAAGCTGGCCGAATCGCAGGTCGTTCGCTCGCAAGCCGCCTATCGGCGCTGGGGCTCCCGCCTCTTCGGGGCCATCGTCCGTAGCCTGATGGGCCTGCAGGGCATTCAGGATACCCAGTGCGGCTTCAAGTTCTTCACCGCTCGCGCCGCCCAGACGCTGTTCCAACGCGCCCGCATCGACGGCTTCATGTTTGACGCCGAGACGCTGCTCAACGCCCGGCGCCTGGGAATGAAGATCTGCGAATTTCCCGTCGAGTGGCGCGCTGACCCGGACTCGCGCTACCGGCCGCTCGCGGGCAGCCTGCGCGTGCTCGCCGAGCTGGCCCTGATCCGGTTTTTCTGAAGGCCCCTGTGCTAACATTCCTTTGGATAGCCGTTTTACTCCCCGGGCCCGTAGCTCAGTTGGTTAGAGCGCTACCTTGACACGGTAGAGGTCACAGATTCGAGTTCTGTCGGGCCCACCACTCTTTTCAATAGGTTAGCGTCCCAGGCAGATCTTAGAGGATCTCGCGGAATCGAGTGTAAGTGCCATTCACGGAATCACCGGCAAAATGACGTGCGAGGGAGAAGCCTTCGAGCAGTAGACCGCCTGGCTGGCAACCCTCACCCGCGCGCTCGTCGCGAACGGCTCGCCGGTGTTCGGGTTGCGGTCGAACTGCGGGAAGTGGCTGCTGGTCACGTCCACCCGAATGCGGTGGCCCTTCTGGAACAAATTGCTGGTGGCTAGCAGGTCGATCGTCAGCGGATAGATCTGGCCCGGCTCGAGCGCCTTCGGCCGGCTCAAGCTTTCGCGATAGCGGGCGCGCAGCAGACCCTCCGCCACGTTGTAGGCCTTGCCGTCCGGATAAACATCCACCAGCTTGGCGACGAAGTCGGTGTCGGGGGCGTCGGAAGAGGCGTAGAGAACTACCCTTACCGGGCCGGTGACCTCGATCTCCCGGTCGAGGAAATCCGATGTGTAAACGAGGACATCGTTTCGGCCCTCGACTGGATGCTGATCGACCGGGCCGATCGGGGTCGGCGTGCCGCAGCAATTGCTTCCGCCCAGGCTCGGCGCCGGAAGATCGGGGTCGTAGCGATAGCGGTCCGGCGGGGCGTCGCCCGAGGGAGAATCCCAGGAGAGGCGACCGTTGCCGCGGTAGCTATTGGCGCGGCCGTCGGAGTGGAAGTAGAGCTTCTTATATTGCGCGCGGGCAAGGGGGTATTCGTTCTCGCTCCGCCATTCGTTCTTGCCCATGGTGAATATCTTTACGGGCGGCTCTTTCTGAATGCCGGTGTCGATGCCCTTCAGCCAGTAGTCGTACCAGCGCAGCTCTACGGAATGGACGTCCACGAACGCCTCCGGGCCGAAGTCGAGGTCGCCGTGCTTGCGAGTGGCGCCGTGGCCCCAGGGACCGACAATCATCTGGCTGCCCCGGCGGGCGACCTCGGTCTTTCCCTTCGTGCTCATGCCGGTGTAGCCGTGGAGCGTTCCCTGCAGAAGGATGTCGAACCAGCCTCCGAACGTGTGCACCGGGATCGGGATGCGCTCGAAAGAATCCTCCACGCTGACCGGCCTCCAATAGTCGTCGTAATCCGGGTGCCGGAGCCAGTCGGTGTAGAACTGAGCGTGGCGTCCGACAAGCTGCTGCATGTCGATCAGCGGCAGGTGCCAGAGGACCTTCTCGAAGCTGATGCCCTCCGGCCCGCCTTCCATCGTATGGATGCCGGTGTTTTGCATGATGCGGGATTCCTGGCGCACCGGGCCCCAGCCGAAGGCGAGCGACAGGCGGAAGCCGCCGTTGAGCGTGACCGTGTCGTGGTAGAGGCTGGTGGAGGCCAGGGTGGGAAACACCGCCACCAGGTGGGGTGGGACCGTTACGGCAGCCTGCCACTGCACGAAGCCGAGGTAGGAAGCGCCCTCCATGCCCACCTTGCCGTTCGACCACGGCTGGCGCGCGGCCCACTCGATCGTGTCGTAGCCGTCCTGCTGCTCGTTGCGGAAGGGATCCCATTTGCCGTCGGATTCGTGCCGGCCCCGCACGTCCTGAAAGACGAAGACGTAGCCGCGGCGGGCGAAGAAGAGGGGCGCCTCGTAAGCGGCGGGGAAGCGCTCCGTGCTGTACGGCGTTCGCGACACTAGCACCGGGTACTGGCCCTCGCCGGCCGGACGGTAGACGTCAGCGTATAGGATCGCGCCGTCGCGCATGGGGATAGGGACGTGGTTCTCCAGGCGAATGTCATTGGAGGGCGGCCGGGGCGGCGGAAAGATGACCTTCGGAGCCGCCAGTAAGGGTCCCGCCAGCAAAACCAGAAACGCAATCCGTTTCATCCTTTGCCTCCTAAGACGAATATACTTCAAGGAAGCGGTTACGACACAGTTTTGAGACTCACGTGGATCGACGGGATGGGGAGCCTGCCGAGCCACTGGGGCTCGGCAGGACAGGGGAGAAGCAAGTGCAGTTTGTGGCGGCGCCGGCCCGCAGTCGCGTCGGGCCGGCGCATTTGGACGCGCCAGGTCGGCTCAAACCACCGCGGATGACCAGCCGGCCCTTAGGACGCGGCTTTGGACAGAACCGATGCCATGCGACTGAAGATCGTGCTGATGCTGGTCGAAATGCCCGGCAGCAACGCACCGGCCGCGACGGCAATGAAGCCCGCCAGCAGGGCGTATTCCACTAGATCCTGCCCGCGCTCATCTCGGAGCATCCTCTCGATCGTGATGTAAAGCTTCGTCATGAACTCTCCTTGTCTCAAATTTTCTGGGCGCCGGCGCCTCTTGCCGATGCCGCCTTCTCAGAAGACATGGCGAGAATAAACCGTGCGGCCAAAGTCCAACAAGCTATCTTTCGGGTACGGTTTGTAGGGCCGAGCACCTAGTCGCGGTCTTTCAGGACCTAGGTTGGAGATTCCCGTTGATAGGCGGCTGCTTCCATGGGCGGGCAGCGGGAGGCGCCCTCGGACCCTGAAGCTCGGCTGGACCCTAGAGCCCGGCTTTGCCAGCTTTGGCCAGGCTTTTGAAGCCGTTTGACCGCCCGGCACTCCCCGTCATATAATTGATAAGGCTCCGGCTGATCTGTGGCAGCCTACCTCCCCTCCAAGCGAGGTGTCCCGAGCTTACAGGGTTTGTGTCGTTGATCGTTGCGGCGGGCCTGAAGAGTTTATAGAATAGGTGTTTTGCCTCTGCTGGCGTAGCTCAGTTGGTAGAGCGTCTGATTTGTAATCAGAGGGTCGGGGGTTCAAGTCCCTCCGCCAGCTCCACCACGCTGGAACCGGGAAGGAAACCAGCGCCGTTCCAACGGGATCGCGCAAGCGAATCTGTTGGCGAGCGACCCGGCGCAGTCGAAAGCGCTCGGGCGAATCGCGGGAACGGCGCCGGGCGGGAGTAACTCAATGGTAGAGTCACAGCCTTCCAAGCTGTTGGTTGCGGGTTCGATTCCCGTCTCCCGCTCCAGAGTTGAGGTGAGGTGAGGGCTTGAGCCGATGTAGCTCAGTTGGTAGAGCGCGTCCTTGGTAAGGACGAGGTCACCAGTTCAATCCTGGTCATCGGCTCCAGTATACCG
>JBGOUJ010000376.1:0-7773 GCA_041477005.1 Terriglobia bacterium
AGAAGAGCAGGAGTGGCGTGTCATTCAGTTTGGGCGCGTCAATCGCCAGGATATAGTCAAGGCATCTTTCCGAACGGGTGGAGCGCGCGTCGTCCCCTATGTGGAACTGGACGTCAGGACAGCGAAAGGGCCGCGTGGAGGAAAGTTGCCCGTCAGGCTGATCCGCTATGGCCCGACCCTGGATCTGAAGGTCACGGAGCGGTCGCTGCGATTGCTGCGTGAAGCCTGTGGCTACAGCGAACGCCGGCTGGCGATTAAGCGTTCGGGCGTTCCGTTTAGCGGTTGAGCACCATCGCGCCCGTTCACCCGTGAGGGATCGGCCAGGGTGGCTACGCTGTCAGGCCCCGCTCCGGATCAGCCGAAACGGAGGCCGAGGCGCCGACGGAAACGCGAGATCGGAGATCCGGGCTCGAGAAATTGCTGCGACGGGTGCGGCTGGGCTGGCCGGCTGCGGGGAAAACGGTCGGATTCCGGCCAACGAGGCATTGCCGGCGATGGCCACCAGCGGGTCGCGCCGGAGCGCCGGGTCGTTAGGCAACGAAACTTATGACCATCGTCAAAATACTCGGAATAGTAGTTAGCACTATTGGCGGCGCCTTGCTGTTGTGGCAATGGCGCGCCATTGCGGGCCACGAAATCACAACAGCCACCGTGACATCTCTGCTGCCAAGGCGAGGTTCCTCAAAAACTACTTATAAGGTGCTAGCGACCTTCAAGGACACGTCAGGGCTCCACTACGAATATGTGTCGGCTTGGGCATCCAGTCCACCAGCCCACCATGTTGGTGATGAATTCCGTATTATGTATGATCCCAATGATCCGAAGAAGAACTATTCGCTGTCCTTCGGAACGAGATTTGGCTTTGCCTGGATTCTATTGGGAATTGGCTTCCTCATACTTTGGATTTATTTGGGTTGGGGATACGGGGATTCATATATTCAATCTTCCTTTCCCGTCACCCAATGACGCCTGGACGCCTGACGAGGCGATGCAGAATTCCCGCCGGCGTTTCGCACGTGAACACACCGGCAGGAGCGGGGAGCACTGTATTGCCGCATCCCGCACCCAATGGTGGGCGATGGGTTACGGCGCCCTGGGCGCCGGGGGCATTACGGCCTTGGGGGGCATCGCGGGTGGCGACAATGGGATCGGCGTCGCGGTGGGTGCGGGCGCCGGGGCCAACGGGTCCGCCCGGAGAGGGCGTGACGGGGCTGGCCGGTGCAGCATTTGCGGTTCCGGATGCGGTAAAGTTGTAGGCAGGAGATCGAGCCCGGTGACGCGGGGAGCGGCGGGCTAAGGGACGATATGCTGTGACGGCGGGTGAGACAGCCCGCGGCAGCTACCAGGCCAAGCGACCGGGTCCGATTTCATTGGAGGAAACCATGATGGATAAAACTCGAACCAAAGTCTGTGGGCTGAGCCTGATTTTCTTCTGCGCTGCTTTGCCCGCCCTCGCGGATACTGAATTCAGGGTCCGGCAGATGACCCGCAACGATGTGCCCCTGGGCAAGGGGCAATGCGACATTCGTCTGCAAATCGACGGCGAAGCCGAGGTTGCCGTCCGCGGCGACACGGTTTACATCCGAACCATCTCCGGACGCAACGGGCGCGATGACGGCTCCGAGTGCAACGCGCCGCTGCCCGGCAGAAACCTCCGGGGATTCAATTACGAAGTGCGCGAGAGCCGCGGTGAAATCCGGCTGCTCTCTCCGCCGTCCGGCCGCGATGGGGCCGCGGTGGTGAGAATCCGCGATAGCAAGGGCGGGGAAGGGCGTTACCATTTCCGGCTGTCCTGGGAAATGACCGGCGGAGGCGACTATCGGCCCGACCGGTTTGGGGAAGGGGATCGGCGCCCGATTCCGCCGGGCAATGTCTATGGAGAAGGGGATCGGCGCGATCGGCCGTTTCCGCCGGCGGGGAACTCCTTTACCGTGGCGCAGGCCATCAACACCTGCCAGGATGCCGTCAGAGAGACGATCGGCAGCCAGTATCGGTACCGCGAAGTCGATTTTCGGGAGGGCCGCCTGGACGACCGCCCCGGCAGGAATGATTTCATTATCGGGGAGGCTGTCGGCCGGCGCGGAAACTCCTTCACCAATTTCACATACTTCTGCCGCGTCGACTTCAGCTCCGGACGCGTTCGGTCCGTCGACGTGAAGCGGCGCTAGACAGGAAGACAGAAGGCAGGAGCCGGAAGTCAGAATAACACTCGGCCCGAACGACGGGTGGTGCGCAGAGACGTCGGGCGTGCTGTCTAGTTCAGCGGCCAATCGCCGCGGAGTCAGGCGCTTCACCGCGGTCACCGTTGCCGCCCTCTTGGTAAAATCCTGCAAAGTGCGGTAGGCTAACTTATGCTGAAAACGCACGGCCTGCGAATCGGCCGCGGATGCGACAAGCATGCGAGTGTCTGTCCTTGGTCTCGGGAAGCTGGGCGCGCCCATAGCGGCAGTGTTGGCTCACAAGGGCCACACTGTCATCGGGGTGGACGTGGATCCCGCCGCCGCCGGCGCCTTCAATGCGGGGAAGGCGCGGGCGCCTGAGCCCGGGCTGGATGATTGGATCCGAAACAACCGCTCCAGGCTCTGGGCCACAACCGACTGCTGCGAGGCAGTGGCGGGCACGGAGATCACTTTTATCGCGGTTCCCACGCCATCGGAAGAGGATGGTAGCTTCTCCCTTCGCCACGTTCTACAGGCCGCCGAAGCCATCGGCCGGGCTTTGCGGGAAAAATCCGGCCTTCATCTGGTCGTTCTTTCCAGCACCGTAATGCCGGGATCGACCGGCTGCGGCGTCTTACCCGCGCTGGAGTGGGCGTCGGGGAAACGGTGCGGGCGGGACTTCGGGCTGTGCTACAACCCGGCGTTTGTGGCCCTGGGCCGTGTCATTCCAGACCTGCTCTGCCCGGACCTGGTGCTGATTGGCGAATCGGACGAGCGCTCGGGCGAATGGCTGGCCGAATTCCATCGAGGTATATGCGAAAACGATCCTCCGATAGTCCGCATGAGCTTCGTTAACGCCGAACTGGCCAAGCTCGCGATCAACACTTTCGTCACCACCAAGATCACCTATGCCAACATGCTGGCCCGGATCTGTGAGCGACTGCCCGGCGCGGACGTAGAGGTGGTAACCAGGGCCGTGGGCCTTGACTCTCGGATCGGCCCCGAGTACTTGAAAGCCGCCCTAGGCTACGGAGGCCCCTGCTTCCCTCGGGACAATCTCGCGCTGGCTGCTCTGGCCGGACGAAGCGGCGTGGAGGCTGTTCTGGCGGAAGCGACGGACCGGCTGAACCGCCAGCAGGCGCCGCAAGTGGGTGATCTGCTGTTGAGCTATTTGCCCGAAGGCGGGACGGCCGGCATCCTGGGCCTCTCTTACAAGCCGGACACGGACGTCATCGAAGAATCGCAGGGCCTGGCGATCGCGCAGTATTTGCTGGCGCGGGGAGCGCGGGTGGTGATCTACGACCCGGCGGCCATGGACAACGCGCGGGGGCTCCTGGCTGGAAAGGTGACCTTCGCCCGGTCTCTCGAGCAATGTGTCCGGCAATCCCATTTGCTGGCGATCACGGTTCCGTGGGATGAGTTCAGAGGGGTTGCGCCGGAGGATCTGAACCACTCCCGGGGCCGGCCAACAGTGGTGGACTGCTGGCGAATTCTGGAGCGCGAGAAGTTCGACCCAGTGGCGAATTATGTCACGCTGGGCGTTGGCCCACGAATGACCGCCGTGGAAACTCCGCTTCTATGCGCGGCTGCAGCAGGCGCCGAGTTGGATCAAAAAGGAGATTGAGGGTCCAACACGGATGGATGGCGCGCCGCCCTACCTGTCGGTCGTCGTAGCCGCTCGCAACGACGATCACGGTCAGAATCTACTCCAACGGATGCAGGCGTTCGTCAATGCCTTCATCTCGCAGTGCCAGAGATTCAACCTGGACGCCGAGCTGGTGCTGGTGGAGTGGAATCCTCCCGCGGATTGCGAGAGGCTCGCCTGCGCCTTGCGGTGGCCGGCCGATACGCGGCCCTGCCGTGTGCGGATCATCGAGGTTCCCGCCTCCATTCACGAGCGCTACCAGCACGCCGCAGCCTTGCCGCTGTACCAGATGATCGCGAAGAACGCGGGCATCCGCCGGGCGCGGGGCCGGTTCATCCTGGCAACCAACATTGACATCCTCTTTTCCGATGAACTGATTGGTTTCTTGGCCGGAGGCCGCCTGGAGGAAGGGCGAATGTATCGCGTGGACCGGTATGACGTCATGGCCGGCGTGCCGGTGGATGGCCCGGTGGAGGAGCGACTGGCTTATTGCCGAAGCCACCTGATCCGTCTCTATGCCCGCGAAGGCGTTTTCTCACTCACGCCGGGTGGGCTTCGCGCCTTGGCCGAAACAGACGTCGCCGCGGCGGACAGCGGCGTGAGCTACGGCGCCGGCTGGTACCCGGCGCAGCAGGACGGAAACGGACGGGTCTTTCGTTGGGCGGGCCAGGACGCGGAGCTTGTGGTCCGCCGGCCCGCCTGCGCCGATCCGACGCTGGCTTTCGAACTCGAGCCAGGGCCCGGGGTCGGCTACCAATCTTTCGCCTTGCAGGTGCTGGATAGCGGGAATGATCTCGTGGCCGAAACAGTGGTCGAGGGTCGCTCCGTTTTCTCTTTCCGGGCTCCGGCAGGAGTTGAGGCGGCCTATCACTTTCGTTTTCACGTTATCGGCGGTGGGCTGCCAGTTCCCAACGACCCGCACATTCTGAACTTTCGGGTATTCACGTGCGGCTGGGTGGCCCCCGGTGTGCCCTTGCCCGGGCCGCGTCAGCCTCGGTTACCGGAGGACTCGTCGCCTAGGGGAAATGGAGAGATTCTGGAGTCGGATGCAGGTCTGGCGTTGGGCGCCGGGTGGTATCCAGTCGAGACGTCTCGGGGCGGGCCTTTCCGTTGGGTCGAAAATGAGGCGGAGCTGGTTGTCTCTACTCCCGAAGGGCCCCGGCGGGAGCTGGTGGTCAACGTCCGGCCCGGACCGGCCGTAGGGTACCGGCCGGCACGGTTGCTGCTTCGCGACTGGAAAGGACAGCTCGTAGCGACGGCCGCTGTAAGAAAGAAGGCCCGATCCGTGAAGCTGGCGGTTCCGTGGCGCCCCGGGCGGGTGCAGGTATTTACGCTGCAACTGGAGGGCGGGGGAAGGCCGGTTGCCGTGCCAAGCGATCCGCGCACCTTAAGATTCTGCGTCTTTCACTGCGGCTGGGCGGGCCAAACGAGAGGCCCGGAGAAATGCGAGCTGGGGCAAAACGACCTGGAAATCGTTTTGCGCGCGCCCGACGCAGGGAGAAGCACCTTGCGCCTGGAAATCGAGCTCGGGCCGGGTGTGAAGTGCGGGCGTTTTGAATTGCAGGTGCTGGACCCCGGCCGGCAGATCCTGGCGAGCCGCAGAATCTCAGGCCGGCAGGTGATGTACCTCCCCCTGGCGGTGCGAGCCGGCAAAACGCACGTTTTTTGTCTGCATGCGGCGCCGGTAGAGCCGTGCGGCGCGACCGAGCCGGCCGCTCCGGCAGTCCGCCTGTGGGGGTTCGGCTGGGCCGAGAGCCCGGTTGAAGTCAAGGGCCCCGAAGAGGGAGCGGAATTCGTTAGTGCCGTCGACCTGCACACCATCGCTTGCGGCGACTTCACTCTAATGGCCCGGGAGCACTGGATGGACGCGCGCGGGTATCCGGAGTTCGACATGTACTCCTACAACCTGGATTCTCTGCTTAGTTACGCGGCCCATCATGGCGGCGCGCGGGAGGAAGTGTTGCCAGAGCCCATGCGGATCTATCACATAGAGCACGCGGCAGGGTCCGGCTGGACGCCTGAAGGCCAGTCGAGCCTGTTCGAGCGCCTGCGCGCCAGGGGCATTCCTTATCTCGAGGACGCCGCAGTGTTTCGGTGGGCCATCGAGATGCGGCGGCGAGGTGCGGGGCTGATTTTCAACGGTGAAGGCTGGGGCCTGGCTGCCGACAGCCTGCGCGAGATGTCTCCGCCACTTTAGCCCGCTTTCGCAGAGGTCGTATGGTGTATACTGCCAGCCGTTCGGAAACCCCAGATGGAGATACCGGCTCAGAGTCGGCCGCGGTATAGGCCCGCCCGGCTCGGTTGCAAAGGGCGCCTCACTGTAGACCAGCGTTGAGGCGCCCGTGATGAAAGTCCGTTTGCCTCTTGCAGGCGAAGCCTCGTTAGAACTCCAGCTTCAGAGCCAACTGGATGATGCGCGGGCCGCCCGAGGTGATGTCGCCTTGGGTCGCGCCGGCATTGGACAGGGTCTGAGTGATCCTGCCGTAGTTCCCGTCGGCAAGACTCGTGGCCGGGTTGTTGAATATGGGATGGTTGAAAATGTTGAAGAATTCAGCGCGGAACTGCATGCTGACCCTCTCACCCTTCAGAGGAATTTTCTTGAACACGCCCATATCCCAGCTAAACATACGGGGCCCGCGCAGGGTCCCCTTACCCAACGTGCCGAAGGTTCCGGTGGCGTTGGCCGCAAACGCCGCTTTATTGAACCACTGCAGGAGCGGATCGCCCCCGGGCTGGGCCGGATCTGTGCCGGTCGCAATGGCCCGGTCGCGCCCTAAGCCGGTCAGTGAGTTGTCCCTCCCGCTCACCACTGTCATCGGTGAGCCGGTCTGGAACTGTTGCACCCCCGTCAACTGCCAGCCGCCCAACACCTTGCCTCCTACTCCCTTCAGGTGATTTGCGAACGGGATCTCCCAGACATACGAAATGACAATCCGGTGCTTATGGTCGTAATCGGACGGGCCTGTGATCATCTGGTCAAAGTAGGGGTTGGTCCAAGGCATGACCTGGTCTCCGCCGCCGCCGTTGCCCTGCAGCCCGCTGCCGACGTCATCAATGCTCTTGGAGAAGGTGTAATTGGCCTGGAAGGTGAAACCCCGCGAAAAACGCTTGATCAACGATGCCTGCAACGAGTGATAGCTGGATACGCCGTTGTCGTTGTAACCGGTCATCGTGCCGTAGGAGGGAGCAAACAGCCGGCGGGCGTCGGTCGTGGAACTGGTCACACCCGACGAATACACGGCCGGATTATTCTCCCAGGTACGGCGCAGGTGGATGCCGTGAGAGCCGACGTAGGCGATCCGGGCCAGCCAGTCGGAGGTGACCTGGCGCTCGATGGTCAGATTCCAGTTGTAAAGAAGTGGCGTGTCCAGCCCGTCCGCTACGTAGGTTGTGTACACGCCCGGCCGGGGGAACGTCGAGGTCGCGCTGGGGGGCGCCGCCGGGAAGGGATCCGGAAAGCCCGAAGTGACGTACGGAGCGCGCAACACGCTGAGATTGTTGATGGTGACCTGCGGACTCCATGGGGCCGCATCCACGCCGCCGTTATTCGTATCGCCGCGGGCGTGCTGGTCGTAGAAGGCGCCCGCTCCGCCCCGAAGGCTGGTCTTGCCATCGCCGAACACGTCCAGAGCGAACCCTACCCGCGGCGCCAGATTGTTCCAGCTTGCATCCACCCCACCATAAGGCACGCCGGGATCTCCAAAGAACGTAAGTCCGGCAGGCGCGAGCGGAAAGCGTTGCGAGTGAACCCCCGCCAGGAAGTCCGTAACCCGGAACTTTTCGTACCGGTCGCGGATGTCAATCCACGGCCCGGTCGGCTCCCAGCGAATGCCGGCGTTCACCGTCAAGCGGCGGGTGACCTTGATGTCATCCTGGATGTAAATCGCCGGATAGGTTGCCCGGAAATACTTATACTCACCGGCTCCCTGGGTCCAGGTTCCGACCGTACCCAGCAGGTAATCGGACATG
>JBGOUJ010000377.1:0-7755 GCA_041477005.1 Terriglobia bacterium
AGCCGGCGGCGGGCAACTCGGGAACAGCGCTGGGCGCGGCGCTCTACGGCTGGCACCATGTCCTGCGGCGGCAGGAGCGGGCGCCGGCGGGCAACCTGTGCTACGGGCCGGGATTCGATCGCGAGGAGATCAAGAAGGTCCTCGAGAACTGCAAGTTGCGCTTCCGTTACCTGCTGACGGAGGGCGAGCTGATCGAGACCGCCGTGCGCAAGCTCGAAGACCGGCAGATCGTGGCCTGGTTCCAGGGGCGCATGGAATTCGGCCCTCGCGCCCTCGGGAATCGCAGCATCCTGGCCTCGCCGCTCAACCCGTACTCGACCGAGAACCTGAACAGCTATATCAAGCACCGCGAGCCGTTTCGCAAGTTTGCGGCGTCCGTGCCGGCCGAGCGGGCCGGCGAGTATTTCGATTGCGGGCCCAATGCGCGCTTCTTAGCGACGGTCAGCCGCGTGCGGCCGGCCTACCGCGAGCGGTTCGAGGCGGCGTTGCTCGGCGGCGACCTGATCCGCGTGCATGCGGTACACCGCGAGGACAACCCGCTCTACTGGAAGCTGCTCGAAGCGGCGGGACGCGCCAGCGGGCTGCCGGTGCTCTACAATACCTCGTTCAACCTGTTTGGGGAGCCGCTGGTGTGCGACCCCCGGGACGCCGTCCGCAGCTTCTATTCGTCGGGCATTGATTCCATGTTTGTCGGTAACTTTTTCTTGGAGAAATGATCCAACCATACGGAGGAAATTCATGATCCGCAGATTCTCGCAACTGGCGATCGCGGCGACGTTGTTGGCCGGGCTGTGCGCGGCCGAGCAGAAGACCATCTCGGGCTACCTGATGGACAAATCCTGCTCTTCCGACGCCATGAAAAAGGGCCAGCCGATGGCGAAGGAGCACGGGGTTGATTGCGCCCTGATGGACGACTGCGCCAAGAGCGGCTTCGGCGTCTTCACCGCCGACGGCAAGTTCATCGCCTTCGACCCCGCCGGCAGCAAGCGCGCAGTGATGGCGCTGAAGACCACCAAGAAGAAGACCGACCTGCAAGTGACGGTCACCGGCGATGTGACCGGCGACAGCATCAAGGTTTCATCGCTGAAGCTGAATTAGCCGCTCGCTCCACGCGAGCCGTGAGCCGCGGCGGGCGGTGGGGAAAAGGAACCGCAGATGAACGCAGATGGACGCAGATGAAACCCCACGGGGTTATCTGCGTTCATCTGCGGTTCCTCTTCGGTTTCAAGAGAACGGCCACAGCCGCTCTACCGTCTTCGCCAGTATCCAGCCCTTGTCGTCATCGTTGAGGAACTTCATCTCGTCGCGGACAATCGCCAGCGCCTTGGCGTATCCGCACTTGGCTTCCACCAGGGGCCAGTCGGTGCCCCACATCAAGCGCTGGGGGCTGAAAGCATCGTAGAGCTTGTGGACCTGGTCGTGGGTGTCCTGGTAAGGGTAGGGCTGCTTGGAGACGTTCCAAGTGTGCGAGATCTTGACGAAGACGCGGGGGTAGCGGGCCAGGGCGAGGAGCTTGGCCAGCTCGGCGGGCTGGCGGAGAGGGCAGTCGGCCATGTGGTCGATCACCACGTCGAGCTCCGGCTCGCGCTCGATCAGGCGGCCGACGTCGGGCAGGCGCGAGGTCGAGGTCAGCATCAGCATGGGGACCTTCAGCTCGCGGGCGCGGCGCCACAGCGGCGGCATCAGCGGGCCGGCGATCCAGTCGCCGGAGGCGTTGGCGGCCGGACTCAGGCGCACGCCGCGAAAGCCGTCTTCTTTGACCAGCCGCGTCAGGTCGTCCGGGGCGCTGGGGCTTTCCGGATTCACCCGGCTGACGCCTTGAAACATGCCCTTATATTGCCGGACCACGTCTCTCGCGTAGCGATTGTCCCAGCGGTATTGGATCACTTGGACGATCACGGTGTGGGAGACGCCGTTGGCCTTCATCAATTCGAGCAGCGTTTCGGGCAGGGCGTCCTCTTTGGGCGGGGTGGTGACTTCCTTGGCAAACGGGTAACGTGGATCGCGCTTCCAGACGTGGACGTGAGGGTCGATGACGCGCATGTTCGGCGCGGCCGCCGCCAGAGGCGCCGCCGCGGCCATGAGGGTGAATTGTCGTCGGGTCATTTGCGAAAATACTCCTTCAGGGGCGTCCAATAGTAGTCTTTCCAGCCTTGGCGATAGGAATCCGCTTGCGCGGCGGGGACCTTGGAATGCACCATGGCCACCTCCGTGCCGTCGCCTTTGGCCCGGAAAGTGAATTCCAGCAGCGACGGCGGAGCGCCTTCGGGCCACTCCGTGGTTTGCCACTCCTGGACGATTCGCCGCGCGCGCTCCAGCTTCACGATCCGGCCGGAGATGTATCCATCATAGGCAGTGAACTTGCCGCCGGGCTTGGGGTCGCACTTTGCTTTGGCGTTGGTGAAGGCGGCGTGCTTGCGGGCGTTCAGGAAGGCGTCGTAAACCTGCACGGGCTTGGCGGGGATGATGGCTCGCTGCTTGATGATCCTGGTTTTTGGTGACATAATCCTCACACCCATGAAACGCCGGTTCGCGCGGAGCCTGGTGGCCGTGTTGCTCGGCAACGCTCTCTATTTCGGCACGCTTTCCCGCCTTCCGGCGCGCGCCCAGCACAAGCCGTTCCAGATCGACTGGGGGCTGGCTATCGATTTCTGGATCTGCCTGGCGATCTACGGCGCGCTGGCCTGGATCAAATGGTTTCGGCTGCCGCCGGATCCACCTTCGCCGGGCCGACCTTAGAGTGTACCCCGAGATATAATGCGTTGCTATGCGAACCTTTCTGATCCTGTTCTTTGTGGTGGCAGTGGCGGTGCGGGCGCAGGACTACAACAAGCTGCGCGTGATCGCGTTCGGCGCGCACCCGGATGATTGCGACAGCAAAGCCGGAGGGGTGGGAGCCAAGTACGCGGCGGCCGGGCACCTGGTGAAGTTCGTGGCGGTGACCAACGGTGACGCCGGCCACCAGAGCATGGGCGGCGGCATGCTGGCCAAGCGGCGGACGGCGGAGGCCAAGGAAGCGGCGCGCCGGATCGGCGTCGAGTACGACGTGCTCGATAACCACGACGGCGAGCTGCTGCCGACGCTCGAAGTCCGCCGGCAAGTCATTAAGAAGATCCGCGAGTGGAACGCCGACATCGTGCTTTCGCCGCGGCCCAACGATTACCATCCGGACCACCGCTACACGGGCATCCTGGTGCAGGACGCGGCGTATATGGTCGTGGTGCCCAACGTCGTCGCCGACACGCCGCCGCTGCGGAAGAACCCCGTGTTCTTCTACTTCAGCGACAACTTCCAGCGGCCGCAGCCGTTCCGGCCCGACGTAGTGGTCGCGATCGACGACGTGATTCAGAAGAAGATCAATATGATGGACGCGCACGTGTCGCAGGTCTACGAGTGGCTGCCCTGGGTGGACGGCCAGTTGGAGAAGGTCCCCAAAGACCCGGCGGAGCGGAAAACCTGGCTCTCGAAGCAGCGGTTCTTCGCCCTGGCCGAGCCGTGGCGGGCGGCGCTGCAGAAGTGGTACGGAGCGCAGGCGGCGTCGGTGAAGTACGCCGAGGCATTCGAGATCTGCGAGTACGGGCGGCGGCCTGGCGAAGAGGAGATCCGGAAACTGTTCCCGTTTTTCCCTAGCCGGTAGGGACCGGGGGGCATTCCCCCTCCCGCTGAGCAGTCCATCATGACCGTCACCGGCGGCCGAGCCTCCTCGCCACCTTGAACGCCGAATAGAAAACGCCAGGCATCGGGCGCGGCGGTGGAAAGGGGGAGGGCCAAGCGGGAGAGCCTGGAACAGGTGCGCGGGCACGCAGGCTTCGAGGCCTTGCCGGCCTTCACTGCCAGCGCCATCACCTGGCGGTCAAACCTCATCCAGGTCGAGGGCGATCATCAGGGCGCGGTTCAACTGCTCGATCTTTTCTTCACGGAGACGGCCGACGTAGCGCGTGAGCATGGATCTGGACAGGCTCACAAGACCGTCGCAGTGAATGCTGGAATCCTTCTTGAGGCCCTCGCCGACTCCCACGCTGACTTGAGTGCTGAGCCCGTCGTGGCTGGAATACACCGGCGCGCAGATGACGGAAGAAAACGTGGTATCCAGCAAAGCCTGGCGGCTCACGATCACGAAAGGCGCTGGCGCCTGGGATCCTGCGAGCCGGGCTTTGTCACCAGGTAAAGCTCGCCACGTCTCAAGGCAGACCCTGATATTCCAGGACGTCCATGGCTTCTTCGTTCAATCGGCCGGCGTTGGCCTTGATGATCTCGGCGTCTCTTGCCTCGCGCCTGGCTTTGCGGAGCCGCGCCAGATAGGCGCGGGAAGCGCGCTCGATGAAAGCGGAGCGGTTGGAGTCGACCTGATCGATGATCTTCAGGAGATCGTCGGGTAGTGTGATGGATGTCTTGACCCGCACAAGACAATTATACCTCCAATGCCCAGCCACTCGGGTGGCAACCCTGCTGCGCCGGGGAATGCGGCGTCGGGAACAGTTTGCAGGAACGCACCAATTGGGTGTATGGTGTCAGCTACCAGGGAACCGAAATGGAATCCCGGTTAGGATGGCACTTATGCGTTTTCGGATAGGGTCGTCTCTATATACTGTCTTGACCCCTTTTCTGCTGGCGGCCGTGGGCGCCCAGGCTTGGCCGCGCTACGCCAGCCCGATGCCGGTGGAGCTTCGCGTCCCCGGGAATCATCCGTACTTGGCGCTCACGCCGGATCAGATCGAGCGCGTCAAACAGCGGGCGGCAACCTCGCCGCCGGCCAAGCAGCAGTTGGACCGCATCCTCGCCGCGGCGGATGGCTTCCGCGAGAAACCATGGGATCAATTGCCGCCGAGAGGCAACCTGGAGCACCGCGCTATCGGTGGACACCTGTTCACGGTGGCGCTGGCCTATGCGTTTTCCGGCGACAAGCGTTACGCGGAGTGGACGCGCGACGGTTTGCTCGCCTATGCGGCCCTCTATCCGGGCCTGCCGCGCGTACCCCGGGGGATGAAGCTGTTCACGGGATCCCCGTTGGAAGAATCCACGTGGGTGGTGGCCGTAGTGCAAGCTTACGACCTGGTGGCTGCGAGCGGGGTGTTCACGCCGGCGCAGGCCAAGCGCGTGGAAGACGACCTGCTGCGCGCCTCGACGGCCTGCTTCCGGATCGAAGATTTCAATAACGACCAGCGCATCAAAGACCTGCACTTCCGCTGTTACAACTTCCAGGCGTGGAACATTGCGGCGGTCGGGCTGGTTGGTTTGGCGGTGAAAGACCGGGATCTGGTGGATTGGGCCATCAACAGCCCGTACGGCCTGCGGCACCTGGTGGGGCACGACATCAACGACGACGGCGTGTTCTGGGAGCGCGCCGAAGGCTACCACGACTTCGTATTGAGGGCGGTGATGCCGTTCACCGAAGCGACGCTGCACTGCGGCATGGATCTCTACAACATGAGCGTGCCGGCCGACCGCGCGAAGGATGAAGACGCCCATTACGTCACCAACACCAGCGACCGGCCCAAGTCGTTGCGGATGATGTTCGAGTCGCTATTCTATCTGACGTTTCCCAATCTGAGCTACCCGGCCCTGGGCGACAGCAGCCCTGGCCCCTTGCGCGCCAATGCGATTACCCTGGTTGGCTTCGATCGTTACCGCGATGCGAAGCTGGCCTGGCTCCTTCTGCGAGGCCGTCCGGAGGCGCCAGCCGGCGCATCCGCGCGTAATTCCCAGTTTGGCGCGGAGTGGCACTGGCTGGCCTACGATCTGCCGGCGGAAGCGCCCTCCTCGTTTCCCATGCAAGAAGGCCGGTTCGCCAACACGGGCGAGTACCGCAACGGCTGCTCCCTGTTTCCCTCCACCGGCGTCGCCATCCTGCGGCAGGTCTCCGGCGATTACACCACGGAGCCGGACAGCACGGCGGTCTCGCTCAGCTTCGGGCCGCACGGGGGAGGGCACGGGCATTCGGACAGTTTGAACATCGTGCTGTACGCGCAAGGGCGGCAGTGGATTCCGGACTTTGGCAGCATGCCGTATGAAACCCACTGGAAGGCCGAGTGGACGGCGCAGACTATCAGCCATAACACCGTGATCGTGGATGGCGTCTCGCAGAAGCCCACCGGCACGCGTCGCACCCAGTGGCCGAGCGATAGCAACGCGGACCGGGTGTTCGGCGTGCTGGAGCGCTTTGATGCGCCCTCGAAATCGGCGAGCGCTTACTCCGAGCGGGCGTACGAAGGCATCCGGTTGCGCCGCGCCGTGAGGCTGCAAGGCAATTCCGTGGTGGATGCATTCACGGCCGCCGACCCCAAGGGCGCGGAGCATCAGTACGATTACGTGCTGCACATCGATGGACAGCTCCAAGACAGCACGGCGGCGTTAGAGCCTCACGCGGGAAAGCTTGGCGAGATCTGCGGTTATCAACTCGTCGAGCAGAAAAAGCGCGGCACGGCGAGCGGCTCCTTCAACCTTGTTTTCGCGAGCGAGGGGAAGCAACTGCGCGTGTGGGTTGCCGGCGAGGGCGCGACCGAGGTCATTTTCGGTGATGGCCTCACCAATTCGCCGGACCGCAAGATGACGACGCTGGTGCTGCGCCGCAAAGCGCCGCAGACGCAGTTCGTCACCGTGCTCGAACCGGTGAATGCGGACAATGCCATCCGCGCGGTGCGGACCGAGAAGGCTGAGGTCGTGATCGAGTCGGCGCGAGGCACGCGCCGCGTGCCGCTCGAATAGCGGCTGCGTGGAGAGGGACCAGGGAAGAAATGAGGATATTGATTGCGGAGGATGATCCCATCAGCCGGAAGATGCTTGAAGGGTGTCTGATCCAGTGGGGCTATGAGGTTGTGGTCACCAGTGATGGCGACGAGGCATGGACGGCCCTACAACGGAGGGATGGTCCGAAACTAGCCATCCTGGATTGGATGATGCCCGGGATGGATGGCGTCCAGGTCTGTCGTGAGGTCAGGAAACGCGTGCGGGAACCTTACGTGTATCTGCTTTTGCTGACAGCCAAATCGCAAAAGAAGGACATCATAGAAGCCCTCGATGCCGGGGCGGATGATTACCTGACCAAGCCTTTTGATGCTGACGAGTTGAAAGTTCGCCTGCGAGCCGGCAAGCGCATCCTTGACCTGCAGGAATACCTACTATCCGCCAGCCAGGCGGCCGAGTCCCCAGCCACCCTTGATTCCTTGACCGGTGTGCGGAAACAGGAGGCGATTGTCGGGGTCCTGCGGGAGGAACTGGAACGGAGCGGCGCCCAGCCTCTAGGAATACTACTCGCCGACATTGATAACGTTGAAAACATCTACAAGACTTATGGCACGCTGGCCCGTGATACGGTGCTGCGGGAAGTAGCCAGAAGGATGCGCTCGGCGGTGCAGCCCTATGGTTCCATTGGGCGCTATGGAGGAAAGCGGTTCCTGATCGTCATACCAGGGTGTAGCCCTTCCCAAATCCTGGACTATGCGGAAAAGCTTCGTGCGTGCGTCAGCGAAGAGCCGATCGATGTACTCAATGGCGTGATCCCTGTTACCGTCAGTCTGGGCGTGGCGACAACTGATAAGTCGAAAGATGCAGGCGAGCTGATCCGCATGGCCGATGCGGCGGTCTCACGGGCTATCCGCAGGTGGCTTTGACAACCTGGCTTGGCTATCCGCAAAGGACGGTCAAACTTCTTTTGCCTCTCCCGCAGCACACGCCGCGCGAGACCCCGAGCGACAAGGGCGCAGGCCGGCAATCACCACTCAGCGTCTCCGCGCCTCTGCGGTTTCCCGCCTCCGC
>JBGOUJ010000378.1:0-7751 GCA_041477005.1 Terriglobia bacterium
CTCGATGCGTCGGGACATCTGCCCACTTCGCTGGGTGATACACAGGTGCTGTTCGACGGCGTGCCGGCGCCGCTTTTCTTCGTGAGCCCTTTCCAGATCACCCTGCAGGCGCCGTACGGCGTGGCCGGCCAAGACAGCACCGTTGTGCAGATTTTTTACAAGAACATTTCTTCGAACTCCGTTGCGTTGCAGGTTGTGCCGGCCGAGCCCGAAATCTTCACGGTCCTGGGCGCCAACACGGCGCTGGTTCTGAACCAGGATGGGGCGGTGAACTCCTCTGGGAACCCCGCCCGGGCGGGGTCGATCGTGGTGCTGTATGCGACCGGCTGCGGGCAGATTTCACCGGCTCGAATCACCGGCGGGCCGGCTCAGGCCCCCTATGGGCAGCCCGTTCTTCCGGCTTCGCTCAGGATCGGCGGGGCGGGGGCGGAGACTTTGTATGCCGGCGAGGCGCCCGGATTTGTAGGTTTGTTTCAGATCAACGCCCGCGTTCCTGCGATCGCAGGCATCACGGGTCCAACAGTGGCCTCGGTGCAACTTAACGTGGGAGGCCTTTCGAGCCGGACGGGCGTGACGATCTGGGTGCAGTAGCGGTCGTCCTGTTACGGGGCTGGCCGGCTCGGTCCAGGCGACGATGGCGTCTACCGGGACCGGGACCTGGACCTCCGGTCGGACCGCGCCAAACTTTCTGACGGGAACGCGTGGGGCGGCACGCTGGAACGCCGCGTCACTTTCCTTCCAGGATCTCCGCCCCGCGAGCGGAAGCCTGGGCGTATACGGCGTCGAGAAAGTCGTGGAAGCCCTGGGCGCCACGCCAGAACGGAAACTTTCCTAGCCGCTGCGGCAAAGCCGCGACCGCAAGCGCGACCGGCGCCCCTCCGGCCAGGTCTTCCGGCATGGCGCCCGCGGCCCAAAACCGGGCCGGCGCGGCGGAAAGCGGCTCGGGCGCCGGAGTCTCCACCGCGGCGTCGGTCCTGCTCTCCCCCATGAGCGCGAGGAATTCTTCGCGGTGCATCCCCCGCATCTTGAAGATCAAGAACGGGTCGCGGTCGAACTCCTCTCCGAGCAGATAGTACACCGCCGCGATATGCTTGCACGGGTTGGACCAGTCCGGACAGGAGCAATCGGTCGACAGGTCGTCGTATTGGGCCGGAAACAGCGACACGCCCGCGTCGCGGAACGCCTCGTCCATCTCGCGGGGCATCTCCCCGGCCAGCAATTTGGTGGCGAACACCGCCTGGCTCGACACTGCCACGGCCACCTTGGCCCACTCCTGCTTTTTGAGCGGCTTCACCCGGATCTCGATTGCATAAGGCATCGGGCGCGATCCCTGCACTTGCGCCGAGATCTTGCCCTTCTCGATGCCGATCGAGAGTACCTGACCCCCGCGCGCATACCGGCGCCCACGCTGCAATCGCGCGCCGATGTGGAATCCATCCAGCACCGCGATCCAGCGCTTCGCCCACCAGCTCTCACCGAACGCGCCCCGCTTCGATTGCGCCCGGATTCCGCCCTTGGCCTGCCGCGGCCGCGAAGGCGGAAAGTAGCCGTGGTAGTAATCCCAGCGGTCCATGCTCACTCTCCCACTGCGTCCCTGCGCAGCGCGAACAGATCGCGCAACTGGGCGTTCGACATCTCGCTCAGCCACGCCTCGCCCGCCCCCACCACGCGTCCCGCGACATCTTTCTTGCGTTCGATCATCTCGTCGATCTTCTCTTCCAGCGTCCCCGCGCAGACGAACTTGCGCACCTGGACGTTGCGGGTCTGCCCGATGCGAAACGCCCGGTCGGTGGCCTGGTTCTCCACCGCCGGATTCCACCAGCGGTCGAAGTGAAATACATGATTGGCGCTGGTCAGGTTCAGCCCGGTGCCGCCGGCCTTGAGCGACAGCAGGAACAGCCGCGGCCCGTCCTCCTGCGCGAACCGCTCCACCATGCGGTCGCGCTGTTTCTTCGGCGTTCCGCCGTGCAGGAACAGCACTTCCATGCCAAACGTCTCCTGGAGATGGCGATGCAGGATCTCCCCCATTTCCGTGAACTGCGTGAAAAGCAGCGAGCGGTCGCCCACTTCGAGCGTCTCCTCCAGCATTTCGCCGAGCCGCGCGAGTTTCCCGCTGCGTCCCTCGATGCTCGAGCGGTCCTTCAAGAACTGCGCCGGATGGTTGCACACCTGCTTGAGCTTCATCAGCGTCGCCAGCACCAGTCCCTTGCGCTCGATGCCCTCGGCCGATTCGATCGCCGCTTGCGCGTCCTTCACCACGGCTTCGTAGAGCGACGCCTGCTCCTTGGTCAGGTTGCAGAACACCTTCATCTCGATCTTCTCGGGAAGGTCGGCGATGATGCTCCGGTCGGTTTTCAGCCTTCGCAGGATGAACGGTCCCGTGATGCGCCGCAGGCGCCCGGCCGCGGCTTGATCCGCGTACACCTGGATCGGCACGAAGAAGCGCTTCCGAAATCCGTTCTCGGAGCCGAGAAAACCGGGGTTCACGAACTCCATCAGGCTCCACAGATCGCCAACGTTGTTCTCCACCGGCGTGCCGGTCAGCGCCAGGCGGTAACCGCTCTTAAGCGACCGCGCCGCGCGAGCCTGCTTGGTCCCGGCGTTCTTGATATTCTGCGCCTCGTCCAGGATCACGCCAGCCCAGTCCACCTCTCGGAGAATCTCCTGGTCGCGGTGGAGCAAAGCGTAGCTGGAGACGACCAGTGCATGCCGCGCGGCCTCCTTTTGGAAGGCCGCTCCGCGCTTGCGCCCGGCGCCGTGGTGCACCAGCACGGAGATCTCCGGCGTGAATCGGTCCGCTTCCTTCTGCCAGTTGCCGACCACCGATGTGGGGCACACCAGCAGCGCCGGCCGACGCTCGCCGGCCGCGCGGTCGCGCTCAATGAGCGCCAGCGTCTGGATGGTCTTTCCCAGGCCCATGTCGTCGGCCAGGCACGCGCCCAGGCCCAGCCGCTTCAGGAACTCGATCCACGAATAGCCGCGCCGCTGATACGGCCGCAGCGTTCCCCGCAGGCGCTCCGGCTGCGGCAACTCCTCGAACGGCTCCCGCCCTTCCAGCCGCGCCAGCAGGTCCTTCACCCAGCCCGTTGCGGTCACGCCGTCGATTTCGAACGGCCCCGCGCCTCCCGCCGCCCCGATGGCCATCCGCACGACCTCGCGGGCCGTGACCTCGCCGGAGGGGTTCTGCTTCAGGAACTCCAGCGCCGCCTGGATCTCGGCGGAATTCACCTCCACCCATTGCCCGCGCAGCTTCACCAGCGGCGTCTTGAGCCTGGCCAGCGCCGTCAGCTCGGCGCGCGAGATTTTCTCGTCTCCCAGCGCGAGTTCCCAATCGAACTTCACCAGCGTGTCCAGCGACAAGCCGCCCGCGGCGGCCTTCGAGCCGCTCTTCACGCTGGCCCGCGCCTTCCACTGCGTCCCGGCGCCCCGGCGCGTCCACCACGCCGGCAGCATGACGCCGAATCCGCTCTGCTCGAGCGCGGGCGCGGTCTCGCGCAGGAACTGGTGCGCGCCCGGAGCGTCCGTGAGAAATCCTTCCGGCGTCCGCTCCTTAAGACTGGCTTCGATGCGCGGGCAGATCGCCGCCGCCTGCCCCAGAGAGATCAGCAGGTGCTCGCGAACCGCGCCAGCGTCATGGCCCACCGCCGCTAGCGCGGTCCCCTTCGGCTTCCAGGCAACGGCTGCCGGAAGAATCAGGCTGGGATCCTTGGTCCCCTGCAACAAGTACTGAACGCTCCACGGCCCTTCATCCCGCTCCGGCTCTCCCAGGCGAAACGACGCGCGGAACGGCGCACGCGCGGAGACCTGAATCGGCCGCTGCCACTGCCGCACCTGATCCGCCAGCGCCCTGAGCTCGGCGGCGCTGTCCTCCATTGCGCCGTCTTCCGCCGCCAGCGCTTCGATCCAGCGATCGTGAAGGCTTTCGATCGCGCGCGGCGTTGCCGTGGACGCGGACGACCGCACCAGTCTGTCGACGGCAAATCCGGCGAACCCGGAAAGCACAGTCTCCGCAGCCGTGTCCGGGGCGTCGCCGGCTTTTTCCCAGGTGAGCGCCCGCGCCGCCGAAGGCATCGCTTTGGCGAGCGCGTGCAAACGCGCGGCGTCCGATCCGGCGAACACCGGCGTCCACCGCGCCGCAAAACCGCCGTTTTCCGGCATCAGCCCCGGCAAGTACTGTCCGCGCATGACCAGGCCCGCCGCGAATCGCAGCGCCGCCGTCCAGTAGGAGAGATCTTCGCCGATCAGAACGCCTGGAGCCAACAGCCGCTTCCCCGCGCACGCCGCCAGCAGATCGATCGCCTGCCTCGCTTCGAGTGGCAGCACCGCAACTTTCGATGGCGCCAGGGAGCAGCCCTCATCGGCCGAAGCCGCATCGTCGAGGAGCGCGTTCGACGGCGCCGGCCGGCCTCCCCGAGCCGGAATCCACGCCACGGCCTGTCTCGCCGCGCGTTTGGGAAAAGTGAAGTCCGCGCCCAAATCAGCGAGCGCCGCCAGCAACGCCGCCCTCCCCGCTTCAGGCTCGCGCCACACCAGCAGTGCGTTCGGGCAAAACGCCGCGTGCAAGGCGATCATGTGCGCTCACTCTCCAGGTAATGGGCGCGAGGCGACGTCGATGGGCCAGGCGGGCCTCCGCTATCGGCGCCGGCGTGACGAGTGCGAGCCAGCTTCGCGTCCAGCCGGCCCGCCCGCCCCACGTGCGCTTTGCGCGGCGCGCCGGCGGCGCCGGTCTGGAGAACCGCGGCGGCCATGTGGTAATGGGTCACAGGTCGATGGCCACTACTTCATGGTCCAGAATCGAAGGCACGGTAAGGGTCAGGTGGCCGGCGGACTGCTCCACCCGCGGGGCCTGCCCGCTGACCAGAAGTTGCACCCGGGCGGCGCGGGTCCCTTCGGGCAACCGCACCCGCACCTGCTGCTCGCCCACCGGGATCAGCTCCCGAAACGGCCCCTTCATCATCATCGGGTTGGTGAGATTGACCAGGTGAACGGTCATCGACGCTTTCTGCCGCCACACGGTCACGTCCAGCACGCCGGGGCCGGTCACCGTGGCCGGCCTTTCCTCGTTTGCGGCCCATTCAACGGCGTTGCGCAGCAGCTTACCATGATCGGGCGACATCACCTCCCAGAAGGTGCGGTCGATGTCCCAGGGAAAATAGACGATCCGGCTCTTGCCCAGGTCCCGCAGGAAAACACCGGGGATGTCGGTCTTCGGCGTCCGCGGGTAAACCTCCTCCATCGGTAAATCGGGATACGACGGGACCAGCGTGAGAGGCGGGGCGGGGAATTTCTCGAGCGCCCGCACCTCCAGACGCCAGGCGCCGTTGATGATGCGCTCGGCATCTTCCAGGCCGGCCAGCAGCGGATGGCGCCCCTCGACGTTCAAGTACGAGTTGTGCATCGGCCCTTCCATCCTGCCGTCGAACGCCACTCCGAAGACATCGGACAGCCCGAAGTTGGGCCGGCGGACTCCCCACTCGTCATATAGAGAAGTTTCGAACGTAGCCACGAGGCTGCCGCCGCGCTTCACGTACTCGCGGAGCTGCTCGCACTGCCGGTTGGAAAGAGCCGCGATGTTGGGCAGGAGCAGGACCTTGAATCGGTCGATGTGCTCCGGGTCGAGCAGCCGGTCGTGAACCATCTCGAACGGGACGCGGGCTTCGACGAGCGCGTGATAGAGGCCCAGGGTGTGGTCCTCGACCTTCTGCATCGCCCGCTCGCCTCCGTAGAAGGTGGCCGTCTGCTGGGAGTAGACCAGGGCCACGCGCGCGAGCGGCGCCTCGTTGCGCAGGTACTTCTCAGACCGGTAGTGCCAGTTATAAATATCCTCCACGGCCTTCAGCCAGCGTTGGTCGCGCAGAGTGCCGGAGAACTTGGTGTACCACGGATACAGGCCGTTGGCGATGCCGTCGGCCACCCAGATGCGGATTTCGGCGGCGCTCTGCACGGAGTCCTTCCAGCGGTAAGGCTCTTCCACCCCGACGCTGAAAATGCCGGCGATCGGTTTTCGTCCCAGCGTGGCGCGGTATTCCTTGCCGTTCTTTCCGTTGGTCCACGGCGGCATCAGGCCGCGGCGGGCCTGGCGGTCGGCGAACAGCGTCTCGGCCATCTCGCCGATCGTCTTCATGTCGAGGTTGCTCAGCGCCCCGCCCCCGGCGTTGGCGATGAAGCAGGCGCCGGGATTGATCTTGCGAATTTCGGAATCCCAGAGGCGCCAGAGCTCGAACAGTCTCTGCTCGCGCCAGAGGATGTAATGCCGCCGTGCGGGGTCCTGCGGGTTGTTGGTGCGGGGCAGATCCATGCTATACGCGGCGCGGAAGTTGCGGCGGCAGTGCTGGCAGTAGCACATGCCCGACCCCGCCCAGCGGTTGGAAAAGATCCCGTCCACCTTATACCGGGACACGATCTCCTTGGTGACCTCGGTCATGAACTCGAAGTTGTACGGACCGAGCGCGCAGGTGACCCAAAGCTCGGGCGTCGCCCAATGCCGGCGCGGGCGGCCGTCGGCCTCGACCGCGATCCAGTCCGGGTGTGCGTCATAGACATCCTGGTGCGCGGCATGGGGGTCGGTCCGCGCAACCACGACCATGCCCAGCTTGCGGCAGCCGGCCACCAGCTCGCCGAACGGATCGGTGTCTTTCATCCAGGCGCTGCGGTGGTGCAAGGGAATCTTGGTCGGATAGTACGCCACGCAGCCGCCGGCGCTCAGGCAGGCCGCATCGGAGTGCGTGCGCCGGAAGTAGTCCAGCCAGAAGCCCGGATCGTACAGCCCGGGATCGTTTTCCACCAGCGTAAGCTGCGACCACCGCATGGGGCGGTCAATCCAACCGGGAGACGTGGCGGGTTTCGCCAGCGCGACAGCCGTCGCCGCCAGCGCCGAGGTCTCGAGGAACCCTCTGCGGGATAGCTTTATGGTTTGGATATTACCCCCTCATTGCCGCGATGAGAGTGTTGCCCAGGTCTTCGGCCGAGCGGCGCAGAATGGTTTCGTTCGTATGCAAGGCCAACTCGGTGAGCCCCGCGGTCTTCGAGTTCCTGGCGGCTACCGTGATTCCATCCCTTTCGAGGCGCGCGCGATACGAGCTGGCGTCCGCCACGGGGATGGTCGCAAAGGCAATATTGCTTCCGGGCGAAACTCGTTCCAGGCGGACTCCCGGATGCGCCGCCAGTTTGGAAAACAAAGCTTCCGATGTCGCCACAGCTTTGGAGTATCGCTCCTCAAATCCCTCGAGAAAGTGCAGCGCGACCGCCGCGTGGGGCCAGACTTGAAAAACTCCGCCGCCAAACATGCGGCGCGTGTGATAGAGGTTTTCGAGCAGACTGCGGGGGCCGGCCAGAATAGCGCCCATCCCGGAATTGAAGTACTTGTAAAGAGAGATGTAGACGGTGTCGAAGAGCGCCGCGTACCGGGCGACGGGGATGCCGGTATAAGGCGCGGCCAAAAACAGGCGAGCGCCGTCCAGGTGCATGCGAATGCCGTGCTCGCGCGCAAACGTGGCAATCCGCTTCATATCTTCAAATGGAAAGACTTCACCATACTTTCGGCGCACGGGAGACTCGATGGAGACAACCCCGACCGGAGCGGCGACTCTTCCTTCTTCAGCATCCTTCACCGCTTCCTGAACGTCGCTGAGCGTGAAGGCTGCCTTGTCAGGCGCCAGTGGAACCAGGTTGAGCCCGCTCAGTCGCTGGGCGCAATCGCCTTCGTCCTTGTAGAGATGGCTCTCTTGCTGTACCAGCACCTTGCGTCCATC
>JBGOUJ010000379.1:0-7739 GCA_041477005.1 Terriglobia bacterium
ACGATATAGTCGGCGCCGGCGCGCACGGTTTCGGCCGGCGTCGCCACGCCCGCGTGGTCCTGGCGATCGCCGGCGTCGAGGCGGACGCCGGGCGTCACAATGAGGAAGTCCGTCCCCAGCTCGCGGCGCAGCAGCGCTGCTTTGTTCGGAGCCGCGACCACGCCATCCAGCCCCGACCGCAGAGCCAGCCGCGCCAGCCGCACCGCCAGCCGCTCCGGCGTTTCCGAAAAGCCGACCGCCTCGAGCTGCTGCTGGTTGAGGCTGGTGAGCACGGTCACGCCAAGCACCCGCGCTGTGCTGCCGGCGGCGGCGCGAGCGGCGGCCTGCATCATCGCTTCGCCGCCGGCTGCGTGCACGTTCAGCAGGCTGACGCCCAGCGAGGCCGCGGCGCGGACGGCCCCGGCCACGGTATTGGGAATGTCGTGAAACTTCAAATCGAGGAAAATCTTGTGACCGGCGGCAGTCAGTTGGCGAACCAGGGCCGGACCTTCGCTGGTAAAGAGCTGCTTGCCGATCTTGAACATGCCCACGTCGCCGCGCAGGCGCTCCACCATCGAAAGGGCTGAGACGGAGTCGGGAAAATCCAGGGCGACGATCAGCCGGTCGCGCGGGGCGAGGGAACCCACCGCTACTCGGCCAGGAGCCGGTTGATCGTCTGTTCGATGTCCTTGTAATTGCGTTGGCATGATTCGTGCTCGCCCAGGTGGTACTCGCCGCCGGGATGCACGTAGCGAATGACGCCGCGCTTATCGATCAGGAACGAGACGGAGGTGAACCCCCGCTCGTTCGAATCGAGCCACCAGCGGTGCAACGCCGCCCAATCGGCGTCGAGAGCGACGGGAAAAGTGAAGCCGAGCCGCTCGGCCGCCCGCCGGACCCGCTGCATGTCCCAGTCCCCGGCCGGCTTGGGGTGGAAGACGCCGATCACCTGTAGACCCTGCGGTCCGTACTTCCGTTGGAACTCGCGCAGCGCCGGCGCAGTGGCGACGCAAAGATCGCACCCATCGGTCCACCAGCGAACCAGCACCACCTTGCCGCGCAGCGCGGCCACATCGAGGGGCGCCGAGTTGAGCCAGTGCTTCAACTGGAGCGCCGGAGCCGGCCTGCCAATCCGATCGTCGCCTTCCCGAGCGGAAAGTTCCAGAAAGCATCCGGCCAGCAGGATCGCAACCACGAGGCGCCACATTGCCTTGAGATTACCACACACAGCCCTGCCGCCGGCCGGTTGGTGGCGTCCTACGGCCGCGCCGGCGCCCGGTAACGCAGCCTTTGGGACACTACCGCCGGTGGGTGGCGCTCCACCCACCCAAGTATTTTGTCCGGCCCTTCTCATCCCATCTCCGCGGTTGATTGTGGGCCCCGCAGAATGGATCTATTCCTCCAATCCCGAAACCCGCCGGCAAATGCTGTCGCGCAGCGGCGAGGCTTCGATGGCCGCGCCGATGATCGCCTCCATGATTTCATTGATGGTCATTCCAGGAAGTTCCTCGGCGTCTCAGCCGTTGATGGTAGACCCGAATTCACCGCAGAGTCGCAGAGTCGCAGAGATCTCTTGTTCTTAGTTCCCCGAAACGGCGATGGTGACGCCGGCTTGACTGGAGACACTACCTACTTGCACGACGACCGGCGTACTTCCGGACGGGAGGCCGCTCGGAATCCGAGCGTTGATCTGCATGACCCCGGCTACCTCGCCGGGCGCGCCGCCGGCGTAGACCACCGGGGCCGGCTGTCCCCCGACGGTCACGGTCACCGGGAGAAGCGGTTGGGGCAGCGGCTCCGACGCCAGGTTGCCATCCACTCCGGCGGGCGAGGTCCGGCCTTCGCCCGTGGCGAACAGCAGAATGGTGCTGCCGGGCTCGGCCGGGTTGGCCGGGGCGTTAATCGATTCGTCCTGGTTGAGGGCCGCCGCGTGCCCCTTGCCGGAAGAGTCCCAGGTGAACAACGCGGGGGCCGAGGTCGCCAGAGGCACGGTCAGTGGGGCGGAGGTTTGACCCTGGTATTGCGCCACAACCTGTGCGCTCGCCCCGGCGACGGCGTAGGGCACGATGGCCGCCACCTGCGTCGCCGAGGCGTAGAGGATCGGGGCGGGGACTCCGTTGAACAAAACGCTGGTGTAGGCGAGCTGCTTATCAACGGCGCGGGCGCTGTTCGGCTGGAACAGAGCCGGCTTCGCGGGGCCGAGCCCCGAGCCGTAGACCGTGACGATTTCGCCGGGCGCCACCGCGCCAGTGACGTTACTGGCGGCGCTGGCCACGGCGCTGATGGAGGGGGTGGAAACGGAGGCGGCCGGCCGCAGAAGCCGAATCACGTTGTTCGCCGCGTCTGACACGTAGAGGTTTCCGCTGGTGTCGGCGGCTATACCTGCGGGGAAGTTCATTTCTGCATTGACGGCCGCGCCGCCATCGCCGGAATAGCCCGCCGAGCCGGTGCCGGCGATGGTCGTGATGATCCCGCCCGGAGAGACCTGCCGGATCCGATGGCTGTGAGACTCGGCGAGGTACAGGTTGCCGGCGGAGTCGACAGCGACCCCGGTGGACAGGTTCACCGGGTTGATGAGATCCAACAGAGCTGCCCCGGTGACGGTGGTGATGACGCCGCCGGAAGAGACTCTTCGGATGCTGCTGTTGAAGGAGTCAACGATATAAAGATTGCCGCCGGCATCGACGGCCACGCCATTGGGATAGTTCAGTTGCGCGCTGGTGGCCGGACCTCCGTTTCCGGAAAAACCTGCCGTGCCGTTCCCGGCCACTGTGGTGATAATGCCGTCGGGGGAGACCTTGCGGACACGGTGGTTGTCGTAATCGGCGATGAAGAGATTGCCCGCGGCGTCGAGGGCCACGGCGCCGGCGTAACTGAGTTGAGCGCCCGCGGCCGGCCCGCCGTCCCCGGAATAGCCATAGAGGCCGTTGCCGGCGACCGTCGTGATGATACCGTCGGGGGAGAGTTTTCGGATACGGCTGTTGCCGGAGTCTGCTATATAGAGGTTGCCCGCGGCGTCGACGGCTACGCCGGCGGGGGCGCTCAGTTGCGCGCTACCGGCCGGGCCGCCGTCGCCGGAGTAGCCTTGAACGCCGTTGCCGGCGACGGTGACGATGACGCCGCCGGGCGAGACCTTGCGGACGCGACTGTTCCGGTAGTCTGCGAGGAAGAGGTTTCCGGCGCCGTCCAGGGCTACTCCTAAGGGGTAGTCCAGCGGCGCCATCAGGGCCGGGCCACTGTCGCCGGAGTAGCCGGCGCTGCCGTTGCCGGCGACGGTTGAGATGAGATACTGCCGCGCGGCAGCGGCGGGAGCGCCGGCTGCGGCTGCAATGGTGACGCCGGCGGGACTGGAGGCTGAGCCCACCTGCACGACGACCGGGGCATTGCCGGCTTGGACGCCACTTGGGACGCGCGCCTTGATTTGCATGACGCCGGCCACCGCGCCTGGGGCGCCTCCCGCGTAGAGCACGGGCGCCGGCTGTCCGCCGATGGTCACGGTGACCGGTAGAATCGGCTGCGGGGGCGCTGAGGATGCGATCCGGCCGTCCACCCCCGGAGGCGAAGTCTGGCCCTCACCCGTCGCGAACAAGACGACGGTGCTGCCCGCTGCTGCCGGATGGCCGGCGCCGTTGATGGAGCCGTCCTCGTTGAGCGCCTCCGCCTGCCCGTGGCCGGAGGAGTCCGAAGTGAATAGGGCGGGGGACAAAGCGGCCACCGGCGCCGTCAACGGGGCGGAGATCTGGCCCTGGTACTGCACTACCACCTCGGCGGTCGGGCCGGTGACCCCATAGGGCACGGTGGCGACCACCTGCGCCGCGGAGGCGTAGATGATCGGCGCAGTCACTCCGCCGAAGAATACGGCCGTCGGACTCTGCTGCGCCGCGGTGAGGGCCGCCGGATTGAGCGTGGGCGCGGCCACTGGCGGGCCGAGTCCCAAGCCGTATATCGCGACCACCTCGCCGGGGGCGACCGGGCCGGTCAGGTTGCTCGCGGCGTTGGCCACCGCACTCAGGAACACAGGAGAGCTGGAACGGACAGGCTGCAAAAGCCGGACTGCGCCCAAGTCCGCAATGTAGATGTTGCCCTTGGCGTCGGCGGCGACTCGCCATGGATTCGAGAGGGCCGCGCTGGTGGCCGGGCCGCCATCGCCGGAGTAGCCGGCGGTTCCGCTGCCGGCGACGGTGGTGATGATTCCGGCGGGGGTGACCATCCGGACGCGCTTGTTGCCCTGGTCCGCGATGAAGAGGTTGCCGGCGGGGTCCACGGTCATGCCATTGGGCGATCTCAGTTGCGCGCTGGTGGCCGGTCCGCCGTCGCCGGAATATCCCCAGGCGCCGGTCCCCGCCGCAGTCGTGATAATACCGTTAGACCAGACTCTGCGAACGCGATTGTTGTATAGATCGGCGATGTAAAGGTTGCCGGCGGCGTCCACCGCCACGCTGCTCGGCGACGACAGCTTCGCGCCGGTAGCCTGGCCGCCGTCGCCCGAGTAGCCTCCGATTCCGGTTCCGGCCACGGTGGTGATGATTCCGTTGGGGAAGACTTTGCGAATGCGGTGGTTCGCCTGGTCGGCGATGTAAAGATTGCCGGCGGCGTCGACGGCGATCCCGTTGGGGCTGAGTTGCGCAGTCGCGGCGAGGCCGCCGTCGAGGGACAGGCCGCTTCCGCCGGTTCCGGCGACCGTAGTGATCACGCCGCTCGGAGCGACCTTCCGGACTCGAGTGGAACTGATGTAGAGGTTACCCCTGGAGTCCACCGCCACGTCGGAGGGGTTATTCAGTTGGGCGCTGGTGGCGGGGCCGCCGTCGCCGCTGTCGGGGTCGACGTAGACGCCGGGGATGCCGCTGCCGGCGACGGTGGCGATGACGCCGTTTGCAGAGACTTTCCGGACTCGATTATTCCGTTGGTCGGCGATATAAAGGTTGCCCTGGGCGTCGAGGGCTACTCCGGTGGCGTAGTTCAGGTGCGCGCCGGCGGCTGGGCCGCCATCCCCGGAGCAGAAGTTGTAATCGATGATTCCGCTCGCGGCGCAGGGGTCAGAAGGACTTCCTGCAACGGTCGAGATGACGTACTGTTGCGCGCGCCCGAGAGGGCCGCTCCACAGCAGCAGGCCGGCGGCGATCGTGAAGGTGTTTCTCATCGCGCCCTCCAAACGGATACCGGTCCGTCGAGAGGCAATGAGTGTCCGGCGCCGGAACTCAATCCTGGCTACTTCCGAATGCGCAACGGCTGGAAGAGACGAGACGAAATCAAGGTTTGCAGGAGCGTGCGATTGGCAGGCAAGCTCTTTTGGGAGGCAATTATATCATGCCGTAAGCCTCGGAGCTCGGCAAATATTTTATATCGCAAGCAGGTAAACTGGCCCCATGACAGCTCGGGCCTCACTCGTGTTCTGCTTCGCGGCGGCGCTCTCGGCCGCCCCGCCGCAGCTTGTTTCCGTCCGCAAGATCTGGGACGCCGCCCCGCACAACGCCTTCACCGATCTCATCCGCTTCCACAATGTTTGGTACTGCACCTTCCGCGAGGCCGAAGGCCACGTCAAAGGAGATGGCAAGCTGCGAGTGCTGGCGTCCACCGACGGCGAAAGCTGGCAGCCGGCGGCGCTGCTCGCCGAGTCGGGGACCGATCTGCGCGATCCCAAGCTCTCCATCACTCCAGATGGACGGCTCATGATCCTGGCGGGAGGTTCGGTGTACCGCGACGGGACTCTCGCAGGCCGCCGGCCCCGCGTGGCCTTTTCCAAGGACGGGCGAAGCTGGACGACTCTCGAGCCAATCCTCGCCGAGGGCGATTGGCTGTGGCGGGTCACCTGGGGCGAAGGCCGTGCGTACGGCGTCTCCTACCGGCAGGGCGGCGGCGTTCTCTATTCGAGCGCCGACGGTCTCCACTACCAGGAGGTGGCAACCCTCCAGGTCCCGGGCATCTCCGAGGTCACGCTACGCTTCCTGCCAGGTGGCGAGATGATGGCCCTCGCCCGCCGTGACACCGGCAATCGCCACGCCTGGATCGGGACCAGCCGGGCGCCCTATCGGGAATGGAAATGGCGGGAGGTCGACCATGCCGTCGGCGGGCCCAACTTCATCCGGCTGCCCGACGGAACCCTCTGGGCCGCCGGCCGTGAGTCAGGCGCCGGCCCGGCCACGGTGCTGGCCAGAATCACGCGCGAGAGCTACGAGCCGGTCCTGACGCTCCCGAGTGGCGGCGACACCAGCTACCCCGGCTTGGTGTGGGAGAGTGGCGACCGCCGCCTTTGGATGAGCTACTACTCCACACACGAAGGCCAAACCAGCATCTATCTGGCGAAGATCCGCCTGAATTAATCAGCGGCCAGCGCCAGGACCCCGGGGAGTGTGTCCAGCCGGACCCGGCCCACGCCGCGTTGTACGAGCCCCAGTGCTTTCGAGGCGCCGTAGCTAAGGTCGATGATCCGCTCGCCCCGCCAGGGGCCGCGGTCGTTGATCCGAACAACCACCGACTTGCGGTTGGAAAGGTTCGTCACCCGCACCAAACTGCCCAGGGGAAGCCGCCGGTGAGCCGCCGTCAACTCGTTCATGTCGAATCGCTCTCCACTGGCCGTCTGCCGGCCGTGAAAGGGTACGCCATACCAGGCGGCGATCCCAACCTGGTAAGGAGCCTGTTCAGCTTTCGCCGGCGCAACGGGCTTGGCGGCGGCTGCCCGAGGCTGCAGCCAAGTCGCAGCCGTCCAAAGCCCCGCCGTAAGCGCCGCGCGGAGCGTCGCAAATCTCATCCCAAACCCCTCCTGAAACGCCAAGCCCTGCTCGCCGGGTCGGCGGACGTATAGGCGTACTTACCAAAAAGGTACTTACCAAACCGGCCCACCCAGAGGCCGGTCACAACTTTGAGCTGCTCGAATGGGCCTATTATAACAGCGCCTCTCCAGGAGGGGAACCCATAAATTTAAGTGTATTTAAATCAATATCTTGTGGTCTTTTAGCCCCTTTCTATGGGCTTTTTCCCCGGGATCCCGCCCCTGCCCGGCCACCTGGGGCGTCACGGCGTGGTAAGTCATTGTTGAGAAAGGAGATTTTCCGCAAAAGGACAGTGGCCGAGACGCCCGGATGTTATGATGGCTCGAAGACCCATGTTGGCGGTCCATCTTGAGAACAAGAAGGTTAGCCTGCGGAGCGCTCCCCGCCCCGCCCCCCGGCAAGGATTTGCCCTGATCCGGGTCCTGTACGGTGGGATCTGCAATACCGACATCGAGCTGCTGCGAGGCTACTACGGGTTCCGGGGCATCCCGGGCCACGAGTTCGTCGGCGAGGTGGTCTCCGGGTCCCGCCACCTGATGGGAAAGCGGGTAGTGGGGGAGATCAACCTCAACTGCTCCCGCTGCTCCTGGTGCCGCCGCGGCCTGGGCCGCCACTGCCCCCATCGGACGGTGTTAGGCATCGTCCGGCACCCCGGCGCTTTCGCCGAGCTGCTGACCCTGCCGGAGCGGAATCTGCACGTGGTCCCGCCGGCGATCCCACTGCCCCACGCGGTTTTCATCGAGCCGCTGGCCGCGGCCTGCGAGATCCTCGAGCAGGTCACCATGGCGCCGGGAGCCGAAGTGGCCGTCCTGGGGGATGGCAAGCTGGGGCTGCTCGTCTCGCAAGCGCTCCAAGCGCGGGGCGCTCGCGTCCACTTGTTTGGCAAGCACCGCCACAAGCTGCGAATCGCCGAGAAGGCCGGCGTGGTTGGCGAGCTTCGCCGGCGGAAACTGCCGGTGGCGGCTTATGATTACGTGGTCGAGGCGACCG
>JBGOUJ010000380.1:0-7708 GCA_041477005.1 Terriglobia bacterium
AGCGGCCTCGATATGGCCCTGTGGGACATCAAGGGCAAGCGCGCCGGCATGCCGGTCTATGAATTGCTGGGCGGCAAAGCTCGGGACGCCGTGCCCCTCTACGCTCATGCCGACGGCCGCGACCCGGAGCAGGTCGCCGACAACGTCCGCAAATATTTGGACGAGGGCTACCGTCACGTCCGCGCCCAGATGGGCGGCTACGGCGGCGGCGGGATGGTCCCGCCGGGGCAGGGCAGCCGCCCCGCTGGCGGCTACGCCGGCCCGGCCTTCGACGAGGAGCGCTACGTCGATGCCATTCCCAAGCTCTTCGAGCACCTGCGAGTCAAACTGGGCAACGACGTCAAGCTGCTCCACGATGTCCACGAACACTTGACCCCCACCATGGCCGTCGAATTCGCCCGGCGGATGGAACCTTACCGGATGTTTTTCGTCGAGGACATCCTGCCGCCCGAGCAGATCGCCTGGTTCCGCAACATTCGCCAGGTCACGACCACGCCCATGGCCATGGGCGAGTTGTTTACCCATCCCCACGAGTGGACGCCGCTGATCTCGGAGCGGCTTATCGATTTCATCCGCTGCCGGGTTTCGGCGATCGGCGGCATCACCATCGCCAAGAAAGTCGCCGCGCTCTGCGAGACCTTCGGCGTCCGCACCGCCTGGCAGGAAGGCGGCGACAACGACCCCGTCAACCAGCTCGCCGCCTACCACGTGGATCTGTCGATCTCTTGTTTCGGCATCCAGGAGGAAAACCATTTCCCGCCGCTGGTGCACGAGATGATGCCCGGCACGGCCCAGCTCAAGGGCGGCTACCTCTACGGCAACGACGCCCCCGGCCTCGGCATCGACATCAACGAGGCGATTGCGGCGAAGCACCCGCTGCCGCCGACGCCGCCCGGCGACACCTGGACCACCGTCCGCGGCATGGACGGATCGCTGGTGAAGCCGTAAGGCGGTAGAATTGAAACCACAGATGAACACAGATAAACACAGATCCGGAAAAGTCTTCTATCTGTGTTCATCTGTGTTCATCTGTGGTTCCTTGTTTCTGGCGCCCCCGGCCCTGGCCGAGCGTTTGCTCACGCCGGCCGACCTCAATGCAGTCCCGGAAATCTCGGAATGCGCGCTTTCCCCCGACAGCCGAACCGTAGCGGTCTTGGCGCCGGAAAGGAACATCCGGCTCTATGATGTGAGCGGTTCGGAAGGCGCCCGCGGATCCCGCGCTCTGACCGAAGGCAAGTTTCGCAATTCCTCGATTCGCTGGTCGCCGGACGGCAAGAAGATCGCGTTCCTCAGCAATCGCAAGGGTGCGACCGTCTGGGTGGCGGACGTCGCGACCGGCAAGCTCACGCCGGTCACGACCGTCGTCCACAGCAATTTCTGGCTGCCGGGGCAGGGAAGCAGCCTGGAATGGTCGCCGGATTCCAAGCGTCTCGCGTTTGTCGGCGCCGACCCTGAGATTCCCGCCCCGTCCACGGACCCTCGCGTGATCACCCGCCTCCAGTTCAAGAGCCGCAAGGATTTCAGCGACGACCGCCGCGAGCATATCTGGATCATCGAGGCCGCGGCGGGCGTCAAGCCGCGCGCTCTGACCACCGGCAACTACCACGAGCATTCGATCGCCTGGTCCGGCAACCGGATTGCCTTCGTTTCCAACCGCGGCCCTGACCCGGAGGCCGTCCACAACTACGACCTGTTCACCGTGGATGTCGATTCCGGCGCCGTCCGCCGTCTCACCGACACGCCCGGCTGCGAATACGCCCCGGTCTTCTCGCCCGATGGCCGCTCGATCGCCTACACTGCCACCACCCGCCCCATCACGACCATTGACAGCGTCGCCGAGGACACCCACGTGTGGGTGATTCCCGCCTCGGAAGGTCCGGCTCGCGAGCTGAATCAAGCTCTCGACCGCCGTTCGACCCAGCCTCGCTGGTCCCCTGATGGCCGGTTCGTTTACTTTCTCGCCGGCGATCGCGGCCGCCAGTTGATTTATCGGGTTGCGGCGGAAGGCGGGGCCTCGCAGCCCCTGTTTGAGAAGAGCACGACGGTCTCGGCCTACGGCGTGGGGACTATTGTCGCCTATCTCGCCAGCGACGACCGGCATCTCGCCGAGATCTATGCCCGCGATCGGGCCGGCGAGCGACAGCTCACGGACAACAACCGGGCTCTCGCCGGCGTTCGCCTCGAAGATCCGGCCCGGATCGAGTTCCCAAGCTTTGACGGCACACGGATCGAAGGCTGGCTGCTGCCGCCCGCCGGCCGTGAGGCCGGGAAAAAATATCCGCTGCTGCTCAGCATCCACGGCGGCCCGCACGGCACGTTCGGCTATTCGTTCAGCCGCAACTTACGCCAGCAGATCCTGGCCGCCCGCGGCTACGCCGTGCTCTATATGAATCCGCGCGGCTCTTCCGGCTACGGCCAGAAATTCAGCGATGGCTGCGTGAACGATTGGGGCGGCGGCGACTACAAAGACCTGATGGCCGGCGTGGATTACGCCCTGGCCCAGTTCTCCTTTCTCGATGGCGAGCGGATGGGGGTTCTGGGGTCCAGCTACGGCGGCTACATGACCAACTGGGTCATCACCCAAACGCCGCGTTTCCGCGCCGCCGTCGCCACGGCCAGCCTGAGCAACCTGGTCAGCTTCTATGCCACGTCCCTCTATCAGGATCTGGTCCACGCCGAGTTCCACGGCTACCCCTGGGACAACGGCAATTACGACCGGCTCTGGGACCGCTCCCCGCTGAAGCACGTGGAGAGCGTTCGCACGCCGACGCTACTCCTCCACGGCGAGCGAGACCACGATGTCGATATCAGCGATGCCGAGCAGATGTACGTCGCCCTGCGGCGGCAAGGCGTGGAAGCCGAGCTGGCCCGCTACCCCCGCGAAGGCCACGGCTTCACCGAGCCCGCCCACCAGGTGGATTCCCTGGAGCGGACGGTCCGGTGGCTGGACCGCTTTCTGAAAAATGAACCACAGATGAACACAGATAAACACAGATGAAAAACCAAAGCCTTATCTGTGTTCATCCGTGTTCATCTGTGGTTCCTTATTTATCTTGGTAGCACCAGTCCTCCCAGCCGCGCCGCCGCCCCTTCTTCGATCTCGAAGCGCGTGCCGTAGCTCTCCAGGTACTTCAGGCCGGAGCCGGTGTTGTAGATGACGATGGTCTCATCTTTTTTCAGGAAGCCGCTGGCCAGCAGCCGTTCGAGCGCCGCGATGCAGGCCGCGCCCTCCGGCGCCACGAAGAGGCCTTCGGTTTCGGCGAGCAGTTGGCCGCCGTCGAGCAGCTCCTGGTCGCTCACGGCTACGGCCGTTCCCCCGCTCTTGCGTACCGCCTCCAGGATCAGAAAATCACCCAGCGGCTTGGGCACCCGCAGGCCGGCCGCCACGGTTGTCGCGTTCTGCCAGAATTCCGACTGCGGCCGGCCCTGCTCGAACGCCCGCACCACCGGCTGGCAGCCCGCCGCCTGCACCACGATCATCTTGGGCCGCTGGCTGCCAATCCAGCCAAGCTGCTCCATCTCGTGGAACGCCTTCCACATACCGATGATGCCCACGCCGCCGCCGGTCGGGTAGAAGATGGCGTCCGGGAGCTTCCAGCCGAGCTGCTCGGCCAGCTCCAGGCCCATGGTCTTCTTGCCCTCGATCCGATACGGCTCCTTCAGCGTGGTGACGTCAAACCAGCCCTTGGCTTTGGCTTGCTCGGCGACCATTCGCGCGCAGTCGCTGATCAGGCCCTCGACGAGCGTTACCTCGGCCCCGAACATCTTGCACTCGATGAAGTTGGCCTGCGGCACGTCGCGCGGCATATAGATGTGAGCCGGCATGCCGGCCGCCGCGGCATAGGCGGCCAGAGCGCTGGCCGCGTTGCCGGCCGAGGGGATCGCCAGCTCCCGCACGCCAAGCTGCTTGGCCATCGAGACGGCGCAGGAAAGGCCGCGGGCCTTGAAAGTGCCGGTCGGGTTCAGGCTTTCGTCCTTCACATAGAGCTGCGCTGCTCCCAGCCGCTCTCCCAGCCGGCGCGTCCGAACGAGCGGCGTCATTCCCTCGCCGAGAGAGACGATGGAGTCGGGCTGCGAAACCGGCAGCAGCGGTCCGTAGCGCCACATCGTCGAAGGGCCTTCCCGAATCGATTCCCGCGGCCACCCCTGGCGCGCCTTCTCCAGATCGTAATGAACCAGCAGCGGGCCTCCGCAGGCGGTGCAAAGGTTATAAATCCTACCGGCCGGATAGCGGGTGTCACATTTGCTGCACGCCAGGTGGCTCAGAAACGTCATAGTTGGGTAGTATAGAGTTTTCATGCGAGGATTGCTGCCGATCGTCGCGCTGTCGCTAGGATCCTGCCTCTGGGCGGGGGAGTACGCCGTTTTCAACAGCGGCTCCCGCCTGCACGTCGGGCGGCATTCGACCGACGGGGCGCAGACCACGCTCTATCAGCAGGATGGCGGCTACACGGTAGTCCCCACCGAGCAGATCACCGGATTTGAGGCGGAAGATTACGCCCCGCCCCCGGCCCCGCCGCCTGCGGCGGCGCCGCCTCCGCCGGCCGGCGATCTGAATTCCCTGGTCGATAAGGCCGCCCGGGAGCATGGGTTGCGGCCGGAGCTGGTCCAGAGTGTGATCGCGGCCGAATCCGGCTACAATCCGGCGGCGATTTCTCCCAAGGGAGCGCTCGGCCTGATGCAGCTCATGCCGGCCACGGCCCGCGACTTGCAAGTGGCCAACCCTCTGGATGCGGCGCAGAATGTCGAAGGGGGGACCGCTTATCTACGGCAGTTGCTGGATCGGTACGCCAGCTTCGAGAACCAATTGGAGCGGGCCGTGGCTGCTTACAATGCCGGCCCCGCCAAAGTCGACCGCTACGGCGGCCTGCCTCCTTACCGCGAAACCATCGACTTCGTTTCCCGCGTCAGCTCTCAATTGCTGCGCCTGACGGCCGGGCCGTGACATCCAATCGCTTGGGCTCCGCCAGCCAATTCTCCAGCAGGGCCGACAGCTCTTGAATCCGCACGGGCTTGGGAAGGAAGCCGTCCATCCCGGCCGCCTGGCAGCGCTCCTGGTCCTCTTTCATGGCGCTGGCGGTCATGGCGATGATCGGAATACGCCGGGAGCCGTCTTCCCGGCGCCGGATCTCAGCCGTGGCCTCCAGTCCGTCCATGTCCGGCATGTGTATGTCCATCAGCACCAGCGAATAGGAACCCTTCCCCAGCGCTTCCACCGCTTCGCGGCCGCTCGCGACCACCGCCGCCCGGTAGCCCAGCTTGCGAAGCATCTGCACGGCCACGCGCTGGTTGACGAGGTTGTCCTCGGCGATCAGGACCGGCTCCGTGTCGGCCCTGATCCCTGCGGCGGCGCGGGGGGACGGCTTTCCCGGCCTTCGAGCCGGGTCGGACGACAGGAAATCCCACAGTGCCGCCCGGCGCACCGGCTTTCTCAGCCACCCATCGAAGCCCGCCGCCGACCACGCCTCCGCTTCTCTCCGATCCCGGGTCGGGCGCATCGAGATGATCTGCGTCTCGCCGATGGCCGGGTCCGCTCTTATCACCCGGGCCGTTCGCCCGCCTTCGTCTGTCGCGTGAATATCAATCAGGGCGGCTCGGTAAGGCTGGCCTTCACCAGCCGCCCGGCTTAGCGCCGCCAGGGCCTCGCCGACCTCAGCCACGGCTTCCACCCGGCAACCGAGCGAGGCCACTTCGCGCGCCAGGACTTCCCGGCTCAGCGCGTAATGATCAACGATCAGCACTCGCGGGGAGGGATCAATCTTGTAAGCCGGACCGGCTGCCGACTGCTCCGGCATTTCGAATTCCGCCGTAAACCAGAACGTGCTGCCTTTCCCCACCTCGCTCTCGACTCCGATCCGGCCCCCCATCCGTTCTACCAGCTTTTGGGAAATCGTCAACCCCAGCCCCGTGCCGCCGAACCGGCGGGTGGTCGATTCGTCGGCCTGGGAGAAACTCTCGAAGATCTTGCCCTGCTTCTCCGGCGGAATCCCGATTCCGGTGTCGGCCACCCGAAACTCCAGGGTTACCTTTCCAGAGTGCTCCCCCGCCGCCGCTGCGAGCCGGGCCGCCACCAGCACATGCCCTTGCGAGGTGAACTTGACTGCATTGCCGGCCAGGTTCAGCAAGATCTGCCGCAGCCGGCCGGGGTCCCCGCGCATCTGCCGCGGGACCCCCGGTTCGATCGCGGTCAGCAGCTCCACCGCTTCGTGCGCTCGGTGCGCCAGCACGTCCAGAACGCCTTCCATCAGGTCTCCCAGGTCGAAGTCGATCGTTTCCAGCTCGAGCTTCCCGGCCTCAATTTTCGAGAAGTCCAGAATGTCGTTGAGAATGGTCAGCAGCGACTCGGCGGAGCTGTGCGCCGACTGCAAGTCATCCCGCTGCTCCGCCGATAGCTCGGTGTCCAGCACCAGCGAGAGCATTCCCAGGATCCCGTTCATCGGCGTCCGAATCTCGTGGCTCATGTCCGCCAGGAACTCGCCTTTGGCGCGCTCCGAACTCTCCGCCCGCTTCCGAGCCCCCCGCGCCGCATCCATGGCTCCGGCCAGCTCCAGGTTCTTGCCCTGCAGCTCGGTGGCATACTCCGCCAGCCTGGCGGCCATCTCCTTTTGCGCCGTAACCTCCATGCCTACTAAAAATATCTCCAGGGCTTGCCCCTGCGGCCCCGGGCGGTTGAACGAGCTCCAGGAAACGACCCGTTTCGCGCCTGTCCGGCTGGTCAGCGTCATCTCGTAATCGTGGACCTGGCCGCCCGATTCAAAGGCTTCGTGCAGCATCCGCGCCTGGTAGTAGTCTTCGCCGGGATAAAGCGTGGTCCAGAAGTCTTTCCCCACCAGCTCGGAGGCGTCATAGCCGGTCACTTCGGCCGTTGTCCGGTTGACGAAGCGGGTGGCGCCGTCCGGCAGAATACCGCAGATCAACACCCCGGCCTTGTTGAGGATGCTCTCGGTGTACTCCTTGGCCCGCCGCAGCTGCTGCTCCTGGAGCTTGCGCTGGGTGATGTCCTGCACCTGGGCCATGAAGAACAGAGGCGCGCCGTCAGTCCCCCTGAAGGCCGACACAGTCATCAGCCCCCAGATCGTGTGCCCGAGCTTGTGAATGTATCGCTTCTCCCGCTGGAAGGTCTCTTCCCGGCCCGAGAGCATCTCCTGCCAGGAGCGCATCGCGTCCGCACGGTCGTCCGGGTGGGTGAGCTCGGCAAGAGTCGTGGCCCGCAGCTCCTGCTCGGAGTAGCCGAGGAACTGGCACAGCCGCGGATTGACGTGGAGCCAGCGGCCATCGAGACCCGCCAGCGCCATTCCGATGGCCATTTGTTGGAAGACTTTGCGGAAACACTCCTGGCGTTCCCACAACGATGTCTCCATTTCCGGAATCGGCCCGGCCTCCGGCCGCTGCCGTTCCGGCAACCCCAGAACCCCGTCCCCGACGTATTCGGACGTCGCCACTCCGCTGGAGACCGCGACTCCGCCGGACATCGCCGCTTCGCCCGCCGCTCCCAGCCTTTTCCGCTTGTTCTTTGGCATTTCGGAGGCGGCCATCGATAAATGGGCCGGCGCCTTCCAAAATCTTATCGGCTGCCCACTCGGGAAAGGGTTGGGCGCGTCTGCCGGCGGGGGCTAGAGGATCTTAGGTAACAAGCCGGCTCGAATGGGAACGGAGAAGGGCCCGAACAGCATCAATGGCCAGCACGGCGGCATGCTTGGACTCGTTG
>JBGOUJ010000381.1:0-7706 GCA_041477005.1 Terriglobia bacterium
ATTTCAGCCGCGAATGAACGCGAATGCACGCGAATCAGGTTTCCCGTAATCCGGACACCGCTCCCTCACGGTCGCGGCTCGGAAGATAGGGCCCGGTCGATGCAATCATGAAAGCCTCGGTAGAACAGCCAGGCCGTCCCCATCTGGATGACGTGATACAGGTCATTGTGATTGAAGTACCGATGGAGCGTCAGACCGCTGCTCTGGACCCCGGAAGCCGCGAACGTGACCACAATGGCCGCCGCGATCCACCACACGCCTCGGCTGAGCCGCTCCCTTGCCGCCCAAACAAAAAGGCCCAGGGTCGCGAGCATCGCTAGCGCGTAGTCGTAGATCACGTAGCGAAAATCATCGTGGCCGATGATCCAGGTCCCATAGGCGGCGAACTGGACCCCGGCGGCGATCAGCAGGAGACGCCGCGCGCGGCCCGTCGAGGCGGCAAACGCGGCGGCGGCAACCAGGAAGAACCCCGCCAGCCCGAGGCAATAGACCGTGATCTTCCAAAGAGCTGTCCCACCGAGCCAATGATAAGTCCCGCCAAGACCGGCGGACAAGGCGGTGGCCAGAAACGCCGCCGCCGCTAATAGAATGGATCGCTGGCCCGCCGCGCGGCCCCGCCGGAGCAACTGCAGCGCGAACGCCAGGTACACCGCCGCCAGCAGATAATCCGTCAGTGCGGTGACCGGCTCGGCAGGTCTCATCGGGAAACCACCGGAAGAATCAAGTGGGACGGCGTGTCGCGTCCGTGGCGGATCGTCTGCCTCGCGGTGACGGGCCGCGTTTCATCCGCGATGCCGCCGCCCGTGTTGGGATTGCGATCGAACCGTGGAAAGTTGCTGCTCGAAACCTCCAGCCGGATCCGATGCCCTCGAAAAAGCACGATGCTGGTCGGCCACAGCTCGATCTCCACCAAAAGCTGCCCCAGCACCCGCAGGCAGAACAGCCCGAGCAACAGCCAGAGCCAGGGTGCGTAGCGGCGGCTCACGCGAACATTTTCTTATAGTGCCGGTACCACTCGCTCTGAAATCGCTCCTCCGGGTCGTACTGCTTCTTGAGGCGGAGAAACTCGGGAAGCTGCGGGTAACACGCTTCCACCTGCCGACGCTTGGCCCAGCGATGGTAAGTGAGATAGTAGCTGCCCTGGCGGCGGATCGCCATGTCGATAAGCCGGCGGAAGGCGTCTGCCGAGTGTTCCAGGCCCTGCGGCGTGTGCACCACGTGCAGGTTGAAAATCACGCAGGCGTAAGGTTGACGCGCCCACGCCAGGAAACTTTCCCCGTCCCGCTCGATGAGCCGGACCGTGCCGTAGATGACGTTGACCTGATTCTTCCGGAAGTCCTCCCGCGCCTCGGCCATGAAATCGGCCAGCGCCGGACGCGGAACATAGATCTCGGTAATCATCTCGGTGGCCGGATCCTTGGCGCCGAGCCGTTGATCGAGCGGCCGGTGATAGCCCTCCGGATAGAAGCTGAGCTGGTGAGTGTCGGACCAGTAGATCTGTCCCGAAGTGGAGAGGTAGTAGTCGGCGTACCGCTGGAAGGCGTGACTCTTGTCGGCGTGGGCGAGGGCCAGCAGTTGGAGCCAGTCCTGGTCGGAGAGTTCCTTCTGCTTCTCCGGCATCGGCGTCGTCGCATCGACCGGCCGATAGCAAGAGAAGACGCCCCGGCGCAGGAAATCCTCGGAGCCGGGGTCGATCGCATACTGGAAGTCTCCATAGAGAAAGCCGGCCGCGATGCGCTTTTCGACCATGGCCATGAGGTCGTCCACGCGGATCACCTCGACGACGCGCTCGATCTTGCGTCGCGGTTCCAGGCGCAGGGTGACCGAGGAGATCACGCCGAACAGGCCGTAGCCGCCGATGGCCAGCCGGAACAACTGGGCGTTCTCCGTCCGGCTGCAGCGCCGCGGCTTTCCCCCGGCATCGATCAAAACGAAGGACTCCACGTCGCCGATGAACGGCCTCATCCGCAGCCCGCGGCCGTGCGCGTTGGCGGCCAGGGCGCCGCCGATGGTGAGGCGATCGGCCCCGGTCTGTTTCTGGCGAATGCCCCAGGCCGGCCCCCTCTCCTCGCCGGCCTTGACAAGAGCGTCGATCAGCGCCGGCCACTCGATCCCGGCCTGCACTTCCACCAAGCCTTTATCGCGGTCCAGGTGCACCACGCGGTTCAGACGCGTCATGTCGACCAGCACGGCGCCGGCGCCGAACTGCTGGCCACCCATAGCGTGGCGCCCGCCGGCGATCGAGATGGCCCTCCGCCCGGCCGTCGAAACCACTTTCGCGATTTCCTCCGCGGAGGTAACGGTTTCCACGGCGCCCACGCGCGTGGCGTTGAGCTGCGAGTGAATGTCGTTGACTTCGGTTGGTCCGGCCGGCGGCGCCTGCGCCCGGCCCGGGGCGGGCCACAGTCCCCGCCCCAACCCCCGCCCCAACCCCAGGAGCGCCCCCGAAAACTCGCGCCTATTCATGATGCTCTATCAATACCTCATCACCCCAGCGCTTGGCGGCAGTAGTCAAAGCACTTCCGAACTTCCTCCACCGTGTCCGCGCCCTTATATTCGTACTCGATGTTGGCGGGGATCTTGTACTTCTTATCCCGGAGAACGGCCAGAACTTCCTTGATCGGCGTGTCGCCCTGCCCGAACGGAACATTGTCGCCCTGGTTCTTCTTGCGGTCCTTGATGTGGAGGGTCAGGATGTCGGCGTGGTGCTCTTCCAGGAACTTCACCGCCTCGAAACCGGCGGCGGTGAAGTGCCCGATGTCGAGGTTGATGGCAATGTATTTCGAGTGACCCCGCATGGCATCGGCAAAATTGTCCGGCGTGGCGAATTCGTTGGGCTTGATGTTGGAGTGGTTGTGGAACCCGACGCGCATTTTGTGCTTCTGGGCGAAAGGATCGATGCGTCCGGCCGCGCTAACGTTGGCCGATGCCGTGATGCACTTGGCGCCCATGGCCTTGGCCATCTCGAAGCCGCGCTCGATCTCGGCGTCGGTGAAATCGTCCCGGAAGCTGTAGTTGAAGGCGTAGAGCTCGATGCCGGCGTCGTGGAACTTGCGGCCCACTTCGCGGAAATGATCGAGCGGCGTCTCCAGGCGAAACTTTCGCAGCTCCTCGCGGGGGACCCGCGGCGGCTCCACGTGCCCCTGCGAGAGCTCGCACTCCCCCAACCCGATCTGTTTCATCGCCTCAATCGCGGCGTCCAAAGGCCGGTCGCGAAAGCTGTAGCTCTGCACGCCGATAGTCACCCCCTTCACGACCGACTCCACCTTCGACCGGGCGAGACCGATCGCGGTCGCCGCCCCGGCGCCCAATGTAATTCGGTTAAAGTCCCTGCGATTCCATTTCGTCATGCTCATTCTCCTTGTGCCGTTCCGCACCCCGCATTGGCCGCAGAGCCACAGCGCAAAGCCAGCCTGGTTTTTCTCCGTGGCTCTGGAGCTCTGTGGCCAACCCGGGGCGCATGGCCACTCGCCACGCATCATAGCGCACCCGCGGGCTGCTGCGGTATACTGCGGCTTCCCACATGAATCTTTCCCCGTTTCGTCTGGCCGTTTGCAACGAAGTCTTCGAAAAGCGCGACTTTGCCGAGTCGTGCCGCCTGTTGAAACGAGCCGGATGGCAGGGCATCGAGATCGCGCCTTTTACTCTCGCCGAGGACGCGACCACGTTGCCCGCCCCCCGGCGCCAAGAACTGCGCGACATCGTGGCTTCCGAGGGCGTGGATTTCGTGGGCCTGCACTGGCTGATGGTCGGCCCGGCGGGCTTGCACGTCACCACGCCCGACACCGCCGTGCGCCGCCGAAGCTGGCAATACGTCGCCGGCCTGATCGATCTGTGCGCCGACCTCGGCTCGGGCGGCGTCATGGTCTTCGGCTCGCCCAAGCAGCGCAGCTCCACCGGCGGCCTGAGCCCCGCCGAGGCCACGAAGAACTTCGTCGACGGCATCGCCGGCGTCGCCCCGAGGGCGGTCGAGCGGGGCGTGACCATCTGCATCGAGCCGCTCTCTCCCGCCCAGACCGACGTGCTGCTCAGCCTGGACGAGGCCGCCGCCATGGTCGCCCAGATCTCGAGCCCGGCCGTCCGCACCATGTACGATTCCCACAACGCCATCGACGAGCAGGAGCCGCACGAAAAGCTGGTGGACCGGCATTTCGATCTGATCCGCCACATTCACGTCAACGAAATGGACGGCACCCATCCCCGCCCCGGCGGCGGTCACGACTTCAAGCCGGTCCTGCAAACACTGAAGAATCGTGGCTATCAAGGCTGGGTTTCCATGGAAGTGTTCGATTTTTCGCTCGGCGCCGAAAAGATCATCGCCGAGGCCGGGGCCTATCTGCGCAGCGAAATGGGCCAACTGCGCTAATCTATGCGAATCGTGCTGACCGGAGGGGCCGGCTTTATCGGCTCGGCGCTGGCGCGCGCGCTGATCGAGCAGAAGGGCGGAGGTCAGCTTGTTGTCGTCGACAATCTGTTGACCGGCAAGACCGGCAACCTCGACCCCGTGCGCAGCCAGATCGAGTTTCAGCAGGCCGACATCCGTGACTACAAAGCGATCGAAGGCCTGTTCCGGGGCGCCGACCTGGTCTTTCACCTGGCTGCAATCCCTTCGGTGCCGCGCTCGATCACCGAGCCGGAGCTCAGCCACCAGGTGAACATCGACGGCACGTTCAACGTGCTGCTCGCCGCCCAGCGCGGCGGGGTCAAGCGCGTGGTCTACGCCGCCTCGTCTTCGGCTTACGGTGATACGCCGACCCTGCCGAAGGTCGAAACGATGTCCCCCAACCCCAAATCGCCCTACGCCGTCCAAAAGCTGCTCGGCGAACACTACGCCCGCGTTTTCACCGAAGTCTACGGCATGGAAACCGTCGCCCTGCGCTTCTTCAACGTCTTCGGGCCCCGCCAGGACCCCAGCTCCCCTTATTCCGGCGTGATCTCGGTCTTCATCTCGGCCCTGCTCGAACGCCGCGCCCCGACCATCTTCGGCGACGGCGAGCAATCCCGCGATTTCACCTACGTGGACAACATAGTCCAGTTGTGCTTGAAAGCCGCCCAGGCGCCACACGTGGCCGGAAAGCTTTACAACGGCGGCGTCGGCGCCCGCATCACGCTCAACGATACCTGGCGCGCTCTGCAGGCCATCGAGGGCGTCCAGATCCCGCCCCGCTACAGCCCGCCCCGCGAGGGGGACGTGCGCGATTCCCAAGCCGACATCTCCACCGCCCGCCGCGACCTGGGCTACGAGCCCACCGTCGATTTCGCAACCGGCCTCCGCCGGACCGTGGAGTGGTTCCGCGCGGCCAAGCCGGGGAGCGGTTAAACAGGAAGACAGAAGTACGACTTTGGCGCTCCGACGCGGCCCGCCTTTGGCCGTCGCCTGCAGCGCCTGTTAGGCCGCGTTTCCGTCATCTGTCTTCCTCTTGATGAGACGTCCGACCTGAACGGCTGTTACCAGCAACAAGGAAAACCCCATGGCAGCCGTGCCCAGGAAAATGCCCCAAATCATCCCCACCGCTGCCGCGTAGCGCACCAACGACGCTCCACCTGGGGGAACAAACAAGCCCCTGACAAATTCGGGAGAAATGAGCGCTACCACCGACGCGAACAAGCCGCCCAGGATTGATGAGCCGAGCGCTCCAGCAACAATGTAGAAAAAGTAGCGTAGAAATGTCATGTGCGTGTGGCCCGCCTAGGCAACCCCTCAACCGAGCATCAACGGCCCTCGGCAAGCGATGTCATAAAAGACGCGAAAACGTTCCACCCGGAGTTCCCACTCGGCGAGCCGGTTCGGCCGCAGTCTCTTGTTGTTTCTTGTTTCGCGGCTCGGTTCGTGGTTCAAGCAGGACTCGGTCTCGTCAATGATCCCCCGCCGGTCCCGTTTGGTATGCGAGCGCAGGAATCAGATGCCACCCACTTCGTCAAGCTACATCCTACCACGATACTAGCCCCGCTGGATCCACCGCCGAGACGCGGAGAGCGCAGAGGAAGGCAGTCGACTCTCATCCCGTGACGGTCGGCGGGCTGCCGGCTACGGTCCTTTACTACGGAACCGCGCCGTCGCAGCTTGCGGGGTTGCTCCAGGTCAACGTTCAGATGTCATCCAGCGTGCCATCGGGCAATGTCCCGGTGGTCCTCACGGTCGGGTCGAAGAGCAGTCCTCCTGGTCTGACCGTGGCAATCCGCTAGCTTGCTCTTCTTGTTGAATCTTTTTCAGCCCTGTTCCTGAGAGTGGCAGTCACGGCTTCTAAGGCCAGTGTCAATCTCCGTTAAGCCACCGACCCTTCCCCCGTGCCAGTGCCGAGTCCTCCCGGCCGGCCCCCGATTTGGAGCTATCGGGAATCACAGCTTCTGCGCGCCATCGAGCTTGCCGAGGTCATGATCAAAGGTGCCAAGCGGCAGGTGTCCAGCCCTGCGAGCGGCCTCGAGGACCAGGCAATCGGAAAAACCGAGCGGATGCTTCTTCCGATAATGTTCCAGTGCGGCTGCCACAGCGTCCGGATCCTGCACCGCCAGGTTTTGGTGGTGGAGAAACATCTCGACCGCAGTGGCGATCTCTCGCGGACCAAGGTCGTAGACCGACGTCAGTACCCAAACGGCCTCCACCAGCACTAGGTGTGAAACCCACGCCCCCCTCGCCACGAAGGCCTCTGCTGCTGCAACTTGCTTGGGGTCATCGCGCGCCGCCAGCCGGACCAGGACATTGGTGTCAACGGCGCGCATGACGTCCCTGCACGTACTTCCGGATCCCCTCTTGCATCTCCTTCAGCGTCCGTCGCTTCCAAGTCAGTCGATTCCCCGTTCTTCTGGCCGTCAGCCTGACCAACTGGGTGCCGCCGCGACCTGGGTTACGATCCCACGGTCGATTTCGAAACCGACCTGCGGCGGACGGTGGATGGCGCTAGCCAGAGGCTTGCAAAAGGGGAGGCTGCGCCGGTGAGCGAGGGCGAAGGCTATCTAAAGCTGAACGAGGACCGGGCGGACAATGGCGACAGGCTCGATCTCTTCGTTATGGGTATTAGCAGGCCGAAGTTCACGAAATTCCGCCCGCTCTCGGAAAGTGCTCAACGCCAGGATCTAGCGCAAAGGAAGGAAAAAACGCCCGGCGGCCTGCGCCGGGCATGATAGGGGGGAGAATCGATCTCCGTCGATTCGTCCCCATGATCGCTTATCGCTCCGGCAAAAGCAAGGGGAAAAGGGTGGCACGGGGTAGCGCCGCTCGGGCCGAAAAATTGACGCCGGGGCAGCGTCGGGCTATCCCGAAGAAGGCTAGCGCGGCCCGGTGGAAGAAGACAAAGAAACTGGTTCCAACCGTCCTCGTGATTCCCGGACCTTGCAGATAACCATTGTGTATTCAGTTGGTTGCATGATACCTTGCCTCAATGCCTCCAGGCAGGGAGGTCGAGAGGACCGACAGCCAAGGCGCATCCGCCGTCGCCAGTACTGTCCTTCCGGTTCGCCAAGACGGGGTAGTGACGCGGGTCGGGAGAGGAGGGCCGAACGAAATGAATGTGTCCGCGACATCCCTTGGAGGTCGGCTCACGGGATGGGGATGCCGCACCGCGGAAAAGATCATCATCGCCTATTTTCTCTATACCGCGCTTCTGGCGTCAGCTCGTGCTCTTCCCACCACGCGGATTGCCCTCGCGTGGCTGATGCCCGCTGCGATTTCAGCCGTGGCCTGGGCGGTGGCCCGTTATCCGCGGAGG
>JBGOUJ010000382.1:0-7695 GCA_041477005.1 Terriglobia bacterium
CCGAGGCTGAAAACAAAGGGTAGCCTCAGCGCCCTCGGCGTCTCCGCGGTGAATCGAATCGGTTTTTTCATGTCCGAAGTCCTTCCTCGGCTGACCTGCCGCACGGGCAGACCGATCTCGGCTTCGGGATTCTTGGTGTCCTCTTCTTGCCGGCCAGCATCAAGTACCGCGAGCAGGAGGGTCGCCGGTTCGGGGGGCCATTGTAGCCGGTTGAGTCCGCGAGCCGGGTTGGGCGAGCGGGCGATAATCGTAGAACTGCAGCCGACAAAGGGAACACCAATCTATCGGCGCCCCGAGCAAGCCCTGCAACAGGCTCATGGGATGCCGGGACATTCCGTCAATGCCATCTCGGCGTCGGAGGCGTTTGAGCCGCTCGTTCCCGCAACTCGGGCAGCGGCAAGACCGGGAAAACAGGAAGTGCGTGCGCCGGAAGCGCGTCTCGCACTTGGCGCAGCGGAACGCGGCACTGTAGATCAACCGCTCAAACAAGCCTCGGCGAACTCTCACGCCTCCGCTTCCACAATTTGGACAATGGCCCACGCCCAGAGACTCCCCGGGGCTGGATCGACGCCGGCCCAGGGGCACTCCGTCTACCCTATGTCACAATCGACCAACGCTGCAAGTCTTTTTCTCGTTTTGGAACAAACTCCCTCGCCGCTTGACAGATGGGACACCTGTGTATAGCCTTAGTCATTGCCCGGCTCCGGCGCGGCTCGTCGGCGCTTCGAGGGATAGGAACGACGGACAGGAAAAAAAGATTCGATTCACCGCGGAGACGCCGAGGGCGCTGAGGAAACCCTTGTTTTCGGCCTCTGCGTGCTCCGCGTCTCTGCGGTGAAGTGGGTTTCTGGGGTGAAGATCTACCTAAAATGCGGCGGGGGAGCTGATCAACTGGCTTCCGGGTTCAACAGGTCCGCTGATGCAGGGCGCGGAATTGATTTGTAATACTCAGTTGATTATTGCGCTTGTTGCTGCGATTCGACGGTCAGGGGACTCGTGAAGTGAATCGGCGGCGTGACGGTCGTTTGCGGGTGAACGACCGGCCTGACCGGAACTCTTGTCGTCAAGTCGTCAAGCAAACTTTCGTGCTTCCAACCGATGCAAGTTGTATACTGGTTCGCAAAATCAGGAGGCTGAATCGTGAGACTGCACGGTTTATTCATTGGCGCAGCGCTTTGCTCCGGCATCGCGCCGGGTCAGAGTCTGAATTGCGATCTCAAGGAATACAAGGCGCTCGACGGACTCCAGGCTGAGGTCCGCGAAGGCGTTGTGAACGTCGCGTGGCGGGGCGAGCGCGGCCAACAGTTGCGCGCCGCCTTCGCCATCCGTGGCGGCCAGCCGGTGGTACAGGAGCTGGCCGCGCGCAAGAGCGGCGGCGACTGGGTGACCCTGGGGCGCAACCTGTCGCCCGAGTTCAACGTGACCACCGGACAACGCCGCCTCTCCGAGCAGCAAATGCAGCCGATGCGAAGCCTCAAGATTGAGCTCACGCCCGAGGTGGTCGATCGGGAGAAGTGGAAAGCGTTCTGGGATGCGCCGCTCGAAGTCCCCGGAAATCCCGGCTCCAGCCTCGGCCTGCCGCGCAAGCCCGAGGAAATCCGCCGCGCGACCGCCGCCTTTCATATAACCGGCTGCCAGGTCAAGACCGACGGCGCCCGCCTGGAAGTCACCTTCCCCGGCCTCGAAATGGGAATCTTCTCGGGCCAGTTGCGCTATACCGTCTACCGCGGGACCAACCTGCTGCGGCAGGAGGCCATCGCCAAGACCGAAGAGCCCTCTGTGGCTTATAAGTATGTGGCCGGATTGAAGGGCTTCTCCGTCGGCGCCAATACGCGCGTGGTCTGGCGCGACGTGGCGCGCGCCTGGCAGCAGTACGAGTTCGGCGGCGCGGTGAACGCCGACCCGGTGGCCCTGCGCGCGCGCAACCGCCTGGGCATCATCGAAACTGGCGGCGGGTCGCTGGCCTTCCTGCCTCCGTCGCACAAGTTTTTCTTCGCGCGCGAAATCGAGCTGAACCTCGGCTATGTGTGGTACCGCAAGGACAGCGGCGATTCGTTCTCGGTGGGAGCGCGGCAAGCCGACCACGAAGAGGAGTACCGCCCCTACGGCGTCTCCGACGCGGTGTGGCAGCGGCGCGCGCGCCAGGCGCGGGGCAATATCGGGAACTTCGCCCTATACAACGCGCCGCCGGGAACCTGGCAGCGCATGCCCGTCTACTTCTACCTGAGCGCGGAAGACAGCCACGCCACGCAGCAGGCCGTGCTGGCCTTCACGCACGACGATGTTTACAAGGCGTTGCCGGGCTACCAGGTGCTCGTCAGCCACTTCCACCTTCACTTCAACGAACAGCTCACCGACGCCGGCACCACCGACTTCCAGCCTTCGTGGCTGCCGGTATTCCGAGGTTTGGGCATCAACATCGCGATTCTGGCGGACTTCCATGGCGACGCCCATCCCCTGGACCCGGGACCGCTGCGCTTCAAAGAGCAGAAGGTTTACTTCGAAGGTTGCCAGCGCTTCTCCGACCGCAGCTTCCTGCTAATCCCGGGCGAGGAGCCGGACGCGCAGTTCGGCGGCCACTACATCACGTTTCTGCCGCGTCCGGTCTTCTGGTCGCACGTGCGGGAGCCCGGGCAGGAGTTCGTGGAAAACGATCCCCAGTACGGCAAGGCCTATCACGTGGGTTCGGCCGCGGAGGAGCTGGACATGCTGCGCCGCGAGGGGGGCCTGATGTGGCAGGCCCATCCGCGAACCAAGGGCTCCTCCGGCTACCCCGACGCCGTTCGCGAGTCCGAACATTTTCTCAGCGACCGCTTCCTCGGCGGGTCCTTTCAGTCGCTGCCGGTGGACCAGTCCGAAAAGCGGCTCTGCGAATCGCGCTGCTTCGGCCTGTTGGACGACATGAACAACTGGACCGGTCCAAAATATATGATTGCCGAGGGCGACACCTACATGAAGTATCCGGACGACGAGACCTTTCCCCAACTGGTCGTCAATTACGTGAAGCTCGATAGCGTCCCGAAGTTCAACGAAGATTGGAGCCCGATCACGCGCGCTATGCGGGCCGGCGATTACTTTGTGTCGAGCGGCGAGGTGCTCTTCCGCAATTGGGGAATCGAAGGCTCCGGTCCGCGCCGTACCTACACCGCGGAGGTGGAGTGGACCTTCCCGCTCGAGTTCGCCGAGCTGGTGTGGGGCGACGGGAACACCACCGGCAGGCAGATCATTCCGGCCACCGAGATGGCTCCTTTCGGTAGCCACCGTTTCCGAATCCCATTCGACGCCGCGGGAAAGAAGTGGGTGCGCTTCGCGGTTTGGGATTCAGCCGGAAATGGCGCTTTCACGCAGCCCGTGCACCTGAAACACTGATGATCCGCCTATTCGCAGTGATTCGCGGCTCGTAATGAAAGCCTGGCGATTTTACGGCTTCAACGACATGCGCCTCGACGAGGTCCCCGCCCCGGTCTGCCGCCCGGGCCACGTCATCGCCGAGATCCTGTGTGTGCAGCCGAGCGTCACCGAGGCGCAACTGGCGTTCGGAATCCCCACTCTCGCCTACGAGCGCATCAAGCGAAGACTCGAAACCGAAGCGCCGGTCCAGCTCTTCGGCCACGAATTCTGCGCGCGCATTGTCGAGACCGGTCCGGGAGTTTCCCGCTTCCGCCCCGGGGACCGCGTGGCCGCTCGCGCCAAGCTGCCGTGTGGCGATTGCCCGCTGTGCCTGTCCGAGCGGGGTCATCTTTGCCGTAAGGGTCCCATCATCGGATTTCAGCTTCCCGGCTGCTTCTCCGAATACGCGGTGCTTCCGGAGATCGCGCTGACCAGAGTCGACGACCGGATTTCCGACAGCGAAGCGGCGTGTCTCCAGTCCTTGAGCGATAGTGTGGCGGCCGTCGAAACCGCCGGGATCCGGCTCGGCGATTCGGTCGCCATCTTCGGCCAGGGCAGTATGGGACTGGAGTGCATGCAGATCGCGCGCGTGAGCGGGGCCGGGCGCATCATCGGCGTCGATGTGCGCGAGGAATCGTGCGCCATGGCTCGGGAGCTGGGCGCGGACCACGTCATCAATGCCGCGCACGAGGATCCCGTAGCTGCCATCCGCGACCTCACCGGCGGCAACGGCGCCGACGTCATTTTTGAATGCGCCGGCGGCAGCCCGAAGCAGGGACTCGCCGGAGTTCAGGGCCTGATGCACGCGATTGACGCTGTTCGCTCCGGCGGCGTCATCGTGGGTGTGTCCTGGTTCGGGGGACCGATTGAGTTCCCGGTGGATGTTCTCCGCGAGCGCAGCCTCCGCTACGTATTCCCCGACATCAGCACGCTCGAGCACCTGGAGCACACGGTCCGGCTGGTCAGCACCGGGCGCGTGCGGCTCAAGCCGGCGATCACGCATGTCCTGCACGGCATCGACAAGGTTCCGGCGGCCTTCGAGATCACGGCGAACAAAGGGAAGTATCGGGCCATCAATCCCGCTCAGGTCATCCTATGCCAGTAACGCAAAGCCGCATGGCGCAGCAGTTGATGAAGCCGGGCACGGCCGCTCTCTCGGACGCGATGCACAAATCCGGCGCCATGGTTCACGACATGCAGTGCCGCTCGGCCAATCCGAAAATGGCCGGTCCGGCCTATACAGTTCGCGTCCACACGGCAGATATTCTGATGATTGGGAAGGCAATGTCGGAGTGTCCTCCGCGCCACGTTCTGGTGATCGCCGGCCATGGCGAGCTCGATACCGCGCTCTGGGGTGAACTCACGACGCTCGCGGCCTTTCGCAAAGGTCTGGCTGGAATCGTCATCGATGGCGCGGTTCGGGACATCGCCAAGATTCGCCGCAGCATGCTTCCCGTATTCGCGCGAGCCGTCGTCCCCAATGGCGGCGGCGCGGAATACTTGGGCGAGATCGGCGTTGCCGTGCAGTGCGCCGGCCAGGTGGTTCGCCCGGACGACTGGCTGGTCGGTGACGAGGACGGCGTCGTCGTGATTCCGGCCGAAAAGCTGGGGCCGACCTTGGCGACCGCGCAGCGCATCATCGCGGCCGAGAAGGGCATCGAGCGGGCAATCCGCAGGGGCGAGGATCTCGGGCGCCTCTTGCGTTCTCAGGAAGTCATCGGGCGAAAGGAATCCGAGGTCTTCATTCCGCAACTGAGGGCTGCCTCCCCGGGACGCCGCAAGTGATCTCAGCGTTCCCGCTCCGCGGTGAGTCCAATCGATTTTTCGGATGACCTCCCCAACTCCATCGGCGGGACCCGAAACCCCCGCCGATCTCCCGCGCCAGCTCGGTCTTCTCGACTCGATCAGCATCGTGATCGGCACCACGATCGGCGTCGGGATTTTTCTCGTACCCGGCTTGATTGCGCGCGAGCTGCCTTCCGCAGGCCTGATCCTGGCCACGTGGGCGATCACCGGGGTGATTTCCTTTTTCGGCGCGCTGGCCTATGCCGAGCTGGGCGCCATGATGCCGGACTCCGGCGGCCAGTATGTCTATCTGCGAGAGGCCTACGGACGGCTGGCGGCGTTTGTCTCCGGCTTGGCTGCGTTTTTCATAATTCAATCAGGGTCCATCGCCGCGGTGTCGGCAGGATTCGGCATCTATCTCTCCTACCTTGTGCCGGGCTGGCCGGCGGTTCGAACCTGGTCTCCGGTCGCCATCATCGCTCTTTTCACTTTCATCAACTATCGCGGCGTGCGGGCCGGCGCCTGGACTCAGAATCTCTTCACGCTCCTGAAACTGGCCGGCCTGACGATGCTGATCGGGACCGCCCTGCTGAGCCGCGAGCCCTCCCACTTTCAGTGGAGCTCGGCCGGCGCGGCCCCCTCCCTCCACAATGTGGTGATTGCGATGCTGGGCTGCTTTGTGGCCCTCGACGGCTGGCAGTACATCGCCTTCGTCGCCGGCGAGGTGCGCGAGCCGAAACGGAATATTCCGCTGTCCCTGGCTGTCGGCTGCGGCGCCGTGGTCCTGCTCTACCTGCTGGCCAATGTGGCCTACCTGAGGACGCTGCCTCTCACCGCCATCGCCGGCGCCGAACGCGTGGCGGCCCTCACCATGGAGCGGACCCTGGGACCCATCGGCGCGGCGCTGATCAGTTTGACGATCGTGCTATCCAGCGCCGGCGCAGCCAACGGCGTGATTCTGACCAGTCCCCGGATCTACTTCGCCCAGGCGCGCGACGGCCTGTTTTTTCAAAGTATGGCCCGGATCCACCCCCGCTTTCAGGTCCCATCGTTTTCCATTCTCGTGCAGGGTGTATGGGCCGCCATTCTGGTCTTGAGCGGCTCTTACGAGACGCTGGTCTCCTATGCCCTGTTTGCGATGTGGCTGTTCCACGGCATGACGGTCTTCGCGGTGATCCTCTTGCGCCGCCGCTATCCCGACCGGCCCCGGCCCTACCGGATGTGGGGCTACCCGCTCAGTCCGTTGCTATTCTCCCTCTTCGCGGGGTGGTTCGTTTTCAATACGTTTCTGACGCGGCCCGGACCCTCGCTGACGGGCACGCTGATCATCGCCTCCGGCATTCCGCTATATTATCTCTGGCGCGTCCGCTCGATGCGGGCCTAGCCTGTCACGCGGAGGTCTGGCGCGCCTGAGCTTGGTCCGTTAGGCCGTCCCGGGCGAGGCCACAAGGGAGGGTCGTGACATGAAGCTGTTATCAGTCAACGTGGGGCTTCCGCGCGAGATCGACGGGCAGGGGAAGACCGTCCGCACATCCATCTTCAAGACGCCGGTGGCCGGGCGAGTTCGGGTTACCCGCCTGAACGTAGACGGCGACCAGCAATCCGATCTCTCTGTGCACGGCGGCATCGATAAGGCTGTCTATGTCTACCCGGCGGAGCATTATTCGTTCTGGCACGAGGAGCTTCCCGGCGTGGACCTTCCTTGGGGCGTGTTCGGAGAGAATTTTACGACCGAGGGTATAGTCGAGAAAACGGTTCACATCGGAGACCGGCTGCGGGCTGGCTCGGCTGAGTTCATAGTCACGCAGCCTCGCATGCCGTGCTTCAAGCTCGGCATCCGGTTTGGCCGCCTGGACATGGTGAAGCGTTTCTTGCGCAGCGGCAAGACCGGCTTCTACCTGGCGGTGCTTCAGGAGGGAGAAGTAGCGGCAGGCGACTCTGTTGAGCTGGTCGCTCCAGACGAGCACGGTGTCACGGTGGCGGATATCGCCGGCTTGTATGTCGCAGACGCGCCGAACCAAGACCTTCTGCGCCGCGTGAGCACGCTACCGGTGCTTCCAAAGGGCTGGCGCGACTATTTTGGCAAGCGGCTTTGGGAACCGGATGCATGATTCCGAAGTCACGCATCGACCCCGTCGCCCAGCGTATTCCTCTCGATGAACACTTCTCTCACGAACCCGACGTCTGTCTTAAACGCCACCGCCATCCGCGACATCACCGGCGGCAACCGCCATGGCAGGTGTGTCCGGCCCAGCACGCTTCCCGTGTTCGCGCGCGCCGTGGTCCCCAATGGCGGCGGCGCGGAATACTTGGGCGAGATCGGCGTTGCTGGCGTTGCTCCTCGCCGTTGCGCTCGTAGGTAGTCCCGCGCTACACTGGCCCCACAGAGGCCGCCATGCTGCCCATCCCCGAATTCGACGAGTTTCATACCGTCTCCGACCTCCACATGGGCGGCGAACCTGGGTTTCAGATCTTCAACCAAGGACCGCCGCTTGCCGCCCTGATCAATTCGCTTTGCGA
>JBGOUJ010000383.1:0-7690 GCA_041477005.1 Terriglobia bacterium
CGTCCGGCGAACCCGTCACTTTGTAACGGAAGGCTTCGGCGGCGAGGTAATGGCCCGTCCAGATGGCGGAGTCGCCGCAGCGGGTATAGCTGACGATCTTTTGACTGGCGGGCGCGGCGAGGATGGGGTCGAGAACGGTGCCGTAAGGCATGTGGCGCGCGCGAATGTTGGCGGAGATCGCAAGGGCATCCGCCTCCGATCCCTCGGCGGGACGGAGAGTGGCTGCCAGGAGGAGGGTGACAAGAAGCCTTTTCTTGCAATTGCGCATGAGTCAGCTCCATCCGCCGGCGCCTCAGTTGAAAAGTCGGCACGTTCGCTGCCGTTCCGCTAGCCTTGGCTTTTCAATCACGTCGGCTGTTTGCCAGGTGTGCTCCTGTGGAAAGACGACACAGCCAGGCGGCGGTTGACCTCAGGCAGCCGAATAGTGATCGGCGCGGAGGGAAAGAAAGCGCAAGAAAACGCCTTCCCGATGCGCTACGGCGCGAACGCGCCGCGTCACCCGAAGGCTGTAGATCCGCTGCCCACCCGGTCCCGTCCGCGAGAGAATCGCTTCCCAATGCAGCCCCTGGTCGCGACAAAGCTGTGCCCAATGGATTTGGCTGATCTTGCGTAGCGTGGCGAGGACAGCCCGCGCTTCCTCGCGATCCAGGGCAAACCAGTCGTGCTCGAAGACCGGATTATTCAGATCCAGCAAGACCAGAGCCATGGCGGCTACCGGCGTCGGGCGAGTTTCTTCTCGATTTTCGCGAGATCAGACGCCACCGGCTGGTTCTTTTCCGCCCACGCGGCGGCGCGCTTCAGCTTGTCGGTCGCCGAGGGACTGTGGAGCCAGAGCTCATTCTCGGGAATGACTCGCGCGGCCTTGACCAGCCACACACCTTCTTCCACTTCTTCCACCGTGACCGTTCGACCCGCGTGCTGCTTACCCAGCGAGATCTGCCCGCTCGAGCCGATGGTTTTGATTTCCGCCGGCATGGATCATGCCTTTCAACTGCATGATAGCATGAAACAGGCGTGGCTCTATCCTCCGTCCGGCCGGCACCAGCACATGTCGCTGCTCCCGGCCGCAGGGGCCTCTTCGCAGAGCCGGTAGCCCGCCCTTTGCAGCGCGTCCGGCTCGAGGCGCTCCAACATGGCCTTCCATTCGCCGGGTTTCCCCTGATACGCGCTGTGCTTTCTGAGAGCGCCGGTCAGCGGGCTGCTCAGGTCCACACGGAGGCCGCCGGAGGCCGCGAAAAACCAGCTCGCGCTCAACTCGTCGCCGTCGGCGTAGACCCGCTGGCCGGTCGAACCCGACTTTACCAGGCAGACCCGCCCGGGCCCGCCCAAGCGCCACACACTCTCAGGATACAACTCGTAGGTAAGATGCGCCGGCGATTCCTCCATCAGGATACGGCGCTCTCTGCGATTCGTCTCGGCTTGCTCCTCGGGGCGGGGAGCGGGGAAGCGGAACAAAGGCACGCTGAGGAAGGCGCGCTGAAATTCCCAGAACAAACTGGAATCGTAGGACTGATACGAAAGCGCGAGTGACTTACCCATGAGGATCCTTGGAGGAAGCAGATTCCCCTCCCTCCCAGCGCCGTGATACAGATCCAGCTCGATCTTGAGGCCTACTGGTCCGGTAAATCCCGGCCACACGATGGGTGTCTCCCGGAAGCGCTCAATCCGGGCGCTTCTCTCCAGGCGATGTCCGGTGATCTGGTTCCGTATCATTTCGCCGCTCACGAACCCGTAGACGGCGAGTGGAAGGGCTAATACGGCCAGCCCGGCGCCGAACACGGCAGGCGAGGCCGGATAGCCGGCCTTGCGGCACACGGCCCACCAAGCGACGGCGAGGACGGCCAATCCACACGTGACGCCGAGGAACCGGGGAAGATCCTCCGGCCCGAAGCCTTCCTTAAGCCAGGGAAGCAGGAAAAGGAGCGCCCCTGCGGAGGCAAGGCACAACAGAAGGAACAGGGGGCCCCTCAGCACAGGTCGTATCCCGGTTGGCCGGTGTCGATGGTCGAGGCGCTCGCGAGGGGCTCGACCCGGCCCTCGATCATCAGGCGCAAGTGGTATGCCCGGCGCCGCGGGGATGGCCCGGGTTCAGGCGATGATCTCACGGATTACCCGGCCGGCCACGTCGGTCAGGCGGAAGTCGCGGCCGCTGTAACGGTAAGTCAGCTTGGTATGGTCGAGACCCAGCAGGTGGAGGATGGTCGCGTGCAGGTCGTGGGCGTGGACCGGGTTCTCGACGGCCTTGAAGCCGAACTCGTCAGTGGCGCCGTAGACCAGGCCCCCCTTCACCCCGCCGCCGGCCAGCAGCGTGCTGAAGCCGTAGCTGTTGTGGTCCCGGCCGTTCTGGACGCTGACCAGGCCGCTCACCTCGACCGCCGGCGTGCGGCCGAACTCTCCGCCTATCACCACGATCGTCTCGTGGAATAATCCGCGCGACTTCAGATCCTCGAGCAGGGCGGCGATGGCGGGGTCGGCCTGCCGGGCCAGGCGCCGGTGAATCAGGATGTCGTCGTGGTTGTCCCACGGCTGGCCGTTGCCGAAATAGATCTGCACCATGCGGACGCCGCGCTCGACCATCCGCCGCGCCATCAGGCAGCCGCGGCCGAAATCACTGTCGCCGTAGCGCGCCCGCGTGGCCTCCGTCTCCTTGGTCAAGTCTAAAACGTCCGGGGCCTCGGTCTGCATGCGGAAAGCGATCTCCATCGATTGGATGCTCGCTTCGAGCTGCGGGTCGGAGCCCTTCCGCTCGAGCTCGATGTGGTTCAGCTTCTGGAGCAAGTCGAGCTGGCGGCGCTGCCCGGCGGCATCGGGGTGCTCGTTGCGGATGTAATGGAGCAGCTTGTCGGGCTCCTTCTCGTTGTTGGGGATGTAGGCGCCCTGGAAGACGCCGGGCAGGTAGGCCGAGGCCCACAGTTGCGGCCCCACCACTGGCAGGCCCGGGCACAGCACGACGAACCCGGGCAGGTTCCGGTTCTCGGTCCCCAGGCCGTAGGTGAGCCACGATCCCATCGACGGATGGCCGGGCATCATGTGGCCGCAGTTCAGCATGAACAGCGACGGCTCGTGATTGGGCCGGTCCGCGTACATCGAGCGGATCACGCAAACGTCGTCGATCGACTCGCCGAGGCGCGGAAAGATCTCGCTGATTTCGATGCCGCTCTGGCCGTACTTCTTGAACTGGAACGGCGAGGCCAGCAGGCTGCCGGTCTTGCGCTCCGTCTTCAGGTTCGGCGTGGGCATCGGCTTGCCGTTGTACTTGGCGAGCATCGGCTTGGGGTCGAAGGTGTCGACGTGCGACGGGCCGCCGTTGAGGAAGAGGAAAATAACGTGCTTGGCCCGGGCCGGGAAGTGCGTGGGCTTGACGGCGAGCGGGTCGAGCGGCGCGGCGAGCGCGCCCTCCCTCGCCAGCGTCCCGGCCATCCCCAGCAGGCCGAAGCCGCTGCCCATCGTTTTCAGAGCCTCACGGCGAGTCATTGCAATCCTCCAACGGGGCAGGCGGGAAATGCCCGCCCTACTGCACAAAGACAAATTCGTTCGAGCTGAGCAGCACCTGCGCATACTTCGGCCAGGCATCGCCGCCGTTGCGCAAGAACTCCAATCCCAGCCCGGTTTCCGCCCGGGTTGGGCCGCGGCCATAGACCAGCCGATAAATGCGCCGGATGCGCGCCGCGTCTCCGGCGTCGTGCTCCGATTCCACACGCGCCGCGAGCGCCTGCGATTCCCGCTCGATCAAGGCGCTGTTCAGGAAAAACAGCCGCTGCAGCGGCACGTTGGTGATGATCCTCTGCTCGCTGGTGCTGGCGGGATTGGGGAAATCGAACAGCGCCAGGAAGGGATCGAGCTTGCGGCGGCTCACGAAGCCGTAGACCGTGCGGCGGGCGTTGTCGTCGGTGAGGCGCTCGGCCGGGCCGCCGGTATTCAAGTCCAGCTTGCCGGCCACGTAGAGCATCGAGTCGCGCAGCTCTTCCGCGTCGAGCCGCTGCCGGTTGGCGCGCCAGTAGAACCGGTTATCGGGATCGGCGGCATAGTTCTTCGGCGAAGGCTCGGCGCTCAAGGCATAAGTGGCCGAGAGCAGGATCTCCCGGTGCAGAGCCTTGATGGACCAGTGGTTCTCGACGAGCCGCGCGGCCAGGTAATCGAGCAGCTCGGGGTGGTCGGGCCGGTCGCCCATCTGGCCGAAGTTGCTCGGCGTCCGCACGATGCCGTAGCCGAAATGGTGCTGCCAGATGCGGTTCACCAGGACGCGCGCGGTCAGGGGATTCTCCTGTTTGGCGATCGCCTCGGCCAACTCGAGCCGGCCGCTGCCCTTGGCGAAGGGCTGCGGCGCGATGTCGCTCAGCACGGTCAGAAACCGCCGTGGCGCCTCCGGCCCGAGGTTGTCGCGGCTCCCTCGAATCTGCACCCGCTGGTTGGAGGGCTCGGCTACATCCTGGATGGCGTTCAGGTAGGGATACTGCGGCGGCAACTCGCGCTTCCGTAGGTCGAGCTCGGCCCGCAAGGAGTCGAGGTGAGACTTCCATTGAGCGCTCAGGAAGCGGTCGATCTTGTTGTCGCCGTAGTAAAGCACCCCGCCGCTGAAGGTGAAGGAAAGATTGCCCCGGCGCTCCGAAAACAGGTCCCGCCAGAGAAAGTATTTGTCGCGCTCGAGCGAAACGAGGTTGGCGTCGGTCAGCGAGCGCCGGTCTTTGCTCCCGCCGAGCAGGATAGTGTTCTTCTCGTCGACCTCTTTCTTCTCGGGGATGACCGAAAGCACCAGCTCCTGGAACGCCTCGGCGGTTTGCCGGACTTGCGCAGCCGAAGGCTTTTCCGAAGCCCCGCCAGCCAGAAGCTCGTCCCAGGGCTTCAAATACGGATGCTCTTTGGGAGAAGTCCGGAGGTAGTGGACCCAGCGATCCAGGGTCTCCTGGTCGAGTGAATCCTCTTCCGCCACCTCTGCGAGGTCCTGCTTCTCGGGGCCCATCACTCTCCAGGCAGCGACGAGGTAGCGGGCGGTCTTGGTCGCCAGGATCTCGCCGAGCCCGGAGCTCTGGGCCTGGAGGAACTCCTTCAGGGCGGCCTCCTGGTCGTCGAGCCTGTTCCGGTGCTTCTTGTATTCGGCTACCACCTCGCCCGAGGCGAGCGGGAACTCGCGGTCTTCGGTGCTCATGAAGACGCCGAGCAGAGCGTAGTAATCAGTAGTGGGGATGGGGTCGTACTTGTGGTCGTGGCACTGCGCGCAAGCCACGGTCAGGCCCAAAAATCCGCGCGTCGTGGCGTCCACGCGGTCGTCTTGAAACTCGGGCCGCAGGGAATAGAAGCCGAGCCCGGCGACGTACTTGGGGGCATCCGGCAGCAGGTCGCCGGCGATCTGCGCCTTCACGAACAGATCGTAAGGCATGTCGTCGTTGAAGGCCTGGATCACCCAGTCGCGGTAGCGAAAGGCGTTGGGCACCGGCTCGTCCTGCGTGGAGTTGAGCTTGTCGTCGGAATACCGCGCCACGTCGAGCCAGTGCCGGCCCCAGCGCTCGCCGTAGCGGGGCGAGGCGAGCAGCCGGTCGACGACCTTGGCGAAGGCCTCGCGGGAGTTGTCCTGCAGGAAAGCGTCCACCTCGGCGGGCGTGGGGGGCAGGCCGATCAGGTCGAAACTCACCCGGCGAATCAGGGTGCGCTTGTCGGCCGGGCCGACTGGCTTGAGGCCGCGGCCTTCGAGCGCGGAAAGGACGAAATAGTCGAGCGGCGCCTTGGGCCACGACCGGCCGTTCACCTTCGGCGGCGCCGGCTTGCGGACGGGCTGGAAGGCCCAGAAGGATTTCTGCTCCGGTGTGACGGTTGCGACCGGGGCGACCGGGGGTCCTTCCGGCCAAACGGCGCCCGTCTTCACCCAGGCTGCCAGGTCCCGAATCTCCTCCTCTTTCAGCTTGCCGCCAGGGGGCATTTTCAGGCGGGGATGCGTCTGCTCGATCGCCTGAATGAGGAGGCTCTTCTCCGGCTCGCCAGGAACGACGGCGGGTCCCGAGTTGCCGCCCTTCAGAAAAGCCTCGCGGGATTTCATTTCGAAGCCGCCCATCCGGGAGCTGGTGTGGCAGGCGAAGCAGTTCTTGGCGAGCACCGGCCGAACCCGCGCCTCAAAGAACTCGCGCGCGTCGGCGGTTTCAGCGGCCTGCGCCGCCGGGGCCAGCAGGGCCAGCAGAAGCAGCATCAGCATCATCCGCAGGATACACCAATTAGAACCACAGATGAACACAGAGGAACACAGATCGAGCCTCGGTTTTTTATCTGTGTTTATCTGTGTTCATCTGTGGTTCCAAATAAGGTCAACTGCGGGTCGGCGGCCGCTTCCGGGATGTAGTCGCGCGGGGCGGAGGCCAGGCCGTGGCGGGCGCGGAGGCGTGCCACGCGCTCGCGGATCATGCGGGCGTATTCGCCGCGCAAGTGAGGATGGTGGGCGAAGCGGGCGCGGTAGCGCTTGGCGAGATCCGGAAACTCGGCATCGAGGAACGGAAAGAACTGTTTCTGCGCGGAGGGCATCAGGAACAGGAGGCCTCCGGCGAGGTAGCGGGCGCCGGCCCGCGCCGCCGCGGCTGCGACCGCATTCAGGTTGGCGATCGCGTCGGTCAGGCCGGGCAAGATCGGGCTCACAAACACGCCCACCGAAAGGCCCGCCGCAGCGAGCGTCTCGACCGCCGCCAGCCGCAGGTCGGGTCGCGGGGCGCGCGGCTCGAGCCGGCGGGCGAGCGCCGCGTCGAGCGTGATGATGGTCATATTGATGTGCAGCACGTTGGCCCGGGCCACCCGCCCGAGCAGCTCGACGTCCCGCTCGATGAGGTCGGACTTGGTGGTGATCGAGAGAAACCGGCCGTGCTCTTGGGCAAACACCTCCAGCAGGCTGCGCGTGACGCCGAAGCGCCGCTCGGCCGGCTGGTATGGATCCGTGCTGGTGCCTAGGGCGATTTCGCCGTGGGGATGCCTTCGCAGTTCTTCCCGGAGCAGCTCGGCGGCGCGCGTCTTGGCGTAAATCTTCTCCTCGAATTGCCGCCCGTCCTCCATGCCCATGAACTCGTGGGTGTAGCGCGCGTAGCAGTAGTGGCACCCGAACTCGCAGCCGCGGTAGGGGTTGATCGTGTAGGGGAAGGGCATGCGCGTGCCGGAGCACTTATTGAGGATGCTGCGGGCCTCCAGCTCGAAATACTCGACGCGCGACTTAGCTTCGAGCAACGGACTCTGTGCGGCCAGCCGGGCAATACCCACCAGGGGAGCGGGGCCGTCGGGCTCAGGGAACAGCACGTTGCCATTTTCGCTTTTTCTTCGCCTATCTGTCAAGAGGGTGAGGCCGCCGTGGGACAGGCCTTAGCCGGCGAAGGCTACACTATTAGGTCATGTCGGGCCCGCACAAGTTCCTCCGGCTGCTCCGGCAGTCCGCGCTGCGAGCGTTCTACCACAACTGCTTCGAGGTGGCCAAGAGCGCGGCCTATTCCTCGATCCTGTCGTTCTTTCCGGGCCTGGCGTTGGTGGCGTCACTGCTGTTCCGCCATAACGTGTCAGCGGTGATGGATGAGATTGCGGTGGCGCTGGACCGCGTTTTGCCGCCCGAAGTCTATCGGGTGGCGTCGCTCTATCTCGCCGCCCAGGGCCGGCGAAACCAAGGCCTGCTGGCGGGCGCTTGGTTCGTGGCGATCTGGTCGGCGTCGAACGTCATGTTGAGCTTGATAGA
>JBGOUJ010000384.1:0-7676 GCA_041477005.1 Terriglobia bacterium
GGAAGACGGCCCTGCCTTCCGGCCACTCCTCGCCTGCCCTGGCTGGCAATCGGATCTTCATCACCGGCTACGAAGGCGACAGACTGCTGACCCTGTGCGTGGATCGCGCGACGGGCAAGATCCAGTGGCGGCGGGAGGTGATGGCCAACCGCAAGGAACACCTAAATAAGCTGAACGACCGCGCCTCGCCCACCCCGGTTACCGATGGCCAAAATGTTTACGCCTTTTTCGGGGACTTCGGCCTCGTTTCCTATGGACCGGATGGCAACGAGCGGTGGCGGATGGAGCTCGGCCCGTTCACGAACCTGCACGGGATGGCCGCTTCGCCCGTCCTTGCCGGCGGGAAGCTGTTGCAGGTTTGCGACCAGGATAACAATTCCTATCTGCTCGCCGTCGGCAAGGATGACGGCCGGGTGGTTTGGAAAACGGACAGGGCGGAAGTGACCCACAGCTTCTCGACGCCGATCGTGTATCGCAACCAGCTCATCGTGCCTGGCTCCTACCAGCTCATCGCGTATGCGATCGATACCGGCGAAAAGCTCTGGTGGGTGCGGGGACTGACGTGGCAGGTCAAGTCGGCCCCGGTGATCGCCGGCGATGTGCTCTACTTCAACGGCTGGGCGCCCGGCGCCGACCCCGGCGAGCAACTATCGCTTCCACCGTTCGAGGAAGTCATCCGGAAAGTCGACGCCAATCACGATGGCAAGATTGGTCCGGACGAGCTGCCAAAAGAGTGGTCGCCGCCGACGTGGTCGACCGTGGATCTGGATAAAGATGGCCTGTGGAACGAGCGCGAGTGGAATTTTTACCGCGCCCGCCGGGGCTCGCAAAACGTCGCGCTCGCCGTCCGTTTGGGCGGGCGGGGCGATCTGACGGACACCAACGTCCTGTGGCGCTTCCGCAAGTCGCTGCCGGATGTGCCGTGCCCACTGTTTTATCGGGACGTGCTCTACCTGGTCCGAACGGGCGGCATCGCCACCAGCCTGAATCCTGCGACCGGCGAAGCCTTCAAGCAGGCGCGGCTGCAGGGAGCGCTGGATGACTACTACGCCTCTCCCGTTGGCGCCGACGGCAAAGTCTACATGATCAGCCAGACTGGAAAAGTGTCCGTCTTGAAGGCAGCGCCGGAGTGGGAAGTGCTCGCTTTGAACGATCTGGAAGACGAATGCTACGCCACGCCGGCCATCGCCGACGGGCGGCTGTATATCCGGACGAATAGCGCCCTGTACTGCTTTGGGAAGGGACAATGAGAAAAGCCCTATCTCTCGCCAAGACGCAAAGGACGCAAACAATTCTCCTGATTTGCTTGGCGCTCTTGGCGTCTCTGCGAGCAACTGCGGCCGCCGACTGGTCACAGTTCCGGGGCCCGAACGCGTCGGGCGTTTCAGCCGACACCGGACTGCCGGTGGAATTCGGGCCGGAGAAGAATGTCATCTGGAAAACAGCCCTGCCGCAGGGCCACTCCTCCCCGGTCTTCGGAAACGATAGCATCTTCGTGACGGCCGTCGAGGCGAAGAAGCTGTTCGTAATCTCCCTGGACCGGGCCACCGGAAGAATCCAGTGGCGGCGCGAGGTTCCGCGGCCGCGCGCACAGAAGCTCCACGATAACAACAACCCCGCCTCGCCGAGCCCCGTGACCGACGGCAAGAATGTCTACGCGTTTTTCACCGACTTCGGGCTGATTTCGTTTGGCCCGGACGGCAACGAGCGCTGGCGGCGCCAGCTCGGTCCCTTCAACAATCCCTTTGGGATGGGCGCCTCGCCGGTTCTCGCCGGCGACAAGGTCCTGATGGTGTGCGACTCCGAAACCGGCTCGTTTTTCGTGGCGGTAGACAAGAACAACGGCAGCTTGAAGTGGCGGGTCGAGCGGCCCGACGCCACGCGGGGCTTCGCAACACCCCTGCTATACCAGCCCGCCGAGGGGCCTCTGCAGGTTATCGTCACGGGGGCGTATCGGGTCACCGCGTACTCGGTAGAAACAGGCGAGGCGGTCTGGTGGACGGGCGGCTTGACGTGGCAGTTGAAGCCGACCCCCGTGCTCGGGCGCGACACCATCTACGTGCTCGGCTGGGCGGGTGGGGCCGACACCGGCCAGCAGGAGGACGTGCCGCCGTTTGAGGAGGTCCTCAAGAAGTGGGATGCGAACGGTGACGGGAAGCTCTCAAAGGGCGAGATACCGGACCAGAAGATCACCAACAACTGGGCCGAGACGGATCTCGATGGCGACGGCTTTCTGGACGAGCGGGACTGGCGTTTCTACCGCTCGAAGCGCTCGGCCCAGAACGGCGTGAACGCCTTTCGGCTGGGTGGGCGCGGCGACATGACCGACAAGAGCCTCCGGTGGCGCTACACCAAATCCCTGCCGAATGTTCCGTCGCCGTTGCTCTACCAGGATGTCCTTTACCTGGTGAAGGAGGGCGGGATCCTGACGGCGCTCGACCCGGCGACGGGCGAGGTCCTCAAGCAGGCGCGGCTGGCAGGTGCGCCCGGATATTACTACTCCTCGCCGGTGGCGGCCGACGGCAAGCTGTTCGCCGTCAGCGAGGAAGGAAAGGTAAGCGTGATCAAGCCCGGCGCCCAGTGGGAGATCCTGGCGGTGAACAACATGGATGACGAATGCCACGCCACGCCCGCCCTCGTCGACGGGCGGATCTACATCCGGACGCACAGCGCGCTTTACTGCTTCGGGAACCGCCGGTGAGATGCTCCGAGAACCCCGGCACGGTTACACACTCCGATCCATGTTGAAGACTTCTTGCTGCATCGCTTTATCTTCGGGCAGAGACATCCATTCCTGTATTGCATGAACAAACTTCTTCTCCAGATCGCCCTTTAGCCCCTGCCGGTACTCCCATACGAAGTACAGCATCCCCTGATCGCAGCGCGTGAAGAAATCGCCCCCTGTGGAGCCTGAGTTCTGTAGGACTGAGAGGTAAGTTTGCAAGGCGTTGAGCAGTGTTTTCGATCTCGTGTCAGCGCTATTGGGCGGGTCGCGCTTCATCACGTAATAGGCCGAAGCCTTCCTGTGATAGCCCGGTCCATTGGTGAGCACACCGATTTTTTTCCAGGCCTTGATCAACCATATGACCTTCTTATTGTCGAACTTGCCGCCTTTGATGTTGGACGCGAGTACGGTAGTTAGGTCTTCAAGGTACTGGATCGGTAGAACAAGGTTGTTGTTTCCCGTGGGGTCTGTTCTGCCTCCTTGTCAATAATAGCGGAAACGGCGGGCGAAATGAGTGCGGACCGGCAAGACGACACCTGGGGATCTCGAACAATACCGGTCCGTCCAAATTCAGAGAGACCAGGAACGACTCCATCCCGCCCGCAGCGGCAGCGCCCAGATCCGCCACGGCATCGCCCCGAACACCCGCCGCATCAAAGGGCCCCCCGAAACACGCGGGCCCAAGCTCCGCTGAGCGAGGCCGCGTAGATTGAGAGCTCTCCTTTTCTCAAGCGGCGGATCAGTAAGCGTCTATGGTCTGCAACCACGCCGACCGGCGCCGGCCGCCGATTGCGTGGCGCGGTGGCGCTCAGACCCATGCTTCTTACGATCCTTTGCTATTCGCTCGCCGGCGCCAATGTTTCTGCGAGGCGTCAGGCTGTTGAAAGGCGCCGGAGCACAGCTTTGCTTCCGCGAAGGCCTTATAGTACAGTCTGGCTGTGAGGGTCCAGACGACATCCGAGGATTCGTTCTGGAAGCAAAGCGCATCCCGCTGCTCGAAACTCTAACGATAGACATCGGGTGTCTGGCGCCAAGATTCGTAGCAGCGGGATGCCTGCTCGCCTCTGAGGCTGCCATGGCTGTGGCGCCGAAGGCAACCGGACCGAAGCGAGTTTGGATTTCCACAGAGGGGCGCCGCGACGACTGTGGAAACACTGTCCCCCGAAAAAGCCTCACGAAGCAACTATAAGGCGCTCATCGTACCACCGCTCCTTGTTTGAGAAGGAACGCCAGAAGTGCCTCGCCAAACTTCGGGTGCCCCATGGCTGTCAGGTGATTCGCCGCGGGAATTACGACGACGTCCGTGGTAGGCACAGCGCGAGAAAGCCGCTGCGACGCCATGGCTTCGACCTTGGCTGATGGCAGCGCTTCCGCGCGCATCAGCCGAAGGGCCGTTGCAATGAAGTATGAAAATGTTGCCATTCGCTCAACGAGCGTAATCACCGCTGCACCAAGCCACCATTCGTGCCTTGGACCTTGAGATTGCCAGGCTACTACCAGATTCGCCAGCGTAAGCAGGGTGAGTGGAACCGTTGTGACAAACGCCCAGAATCTTCGCCCAGTGTCCGTGCTGCGCATCGCTGCGCACTTCACCCGAATGCCTGATTCCGATGAGCGGCTGAACCACTGCGGAAGGATGACCCTCTGCTCGTAGATGCCGGCACCGAACGCGATGCCGTGGTTGATGACAAACAGCCATAGCAGGATGTCGGGAATGTACTGAGCCATCAATCCCCCCTCCGCTTGTCTTGACGACTAACGGCTTGGGCGCTCAGGCGCGAGCCGCGCCAGATAAACGCCTCGAATTCGCATCACCCGGCTGGGTGCCGCTGGTCGCCTGCAGCGCCAGGCCCTATCAAGGAACACGACCCTGCAGTCGAAGCCACCACCTCATGCACCGATGCCCAACGTCGACCGGCTCGCAGTACATTAGGGGACAACCCCCAACGATGCACTTGATGCCCCGTGCTTTGCACTCCCGGATCGCGTCTTTGGAGACACTACCTTGACCAAAGGAGCGGTGAAACCACACCTGGCCCACGCCGCGTTCACCGCATTGCCGTACCAATTCGACAGAGACGCGCGGGTGCGTTGCGACTAGGACGCCGTCGATTGGCCCAGGAATCGACCCGAGATCCGGATAGCACCGTGCGCCCTCTGCCTCGGCGGCGTTCGGGTTCAGCGGGAACACCTCATACCCAGAATCTCGCAGCTTGCGATAGACAGCGTTAGCCGCTTGCCCCGGATGTCGCGAAACGCCTGCGACGGCGAAGCGTTTGCCGCGAAGAAATTCAGCAACCAGGTCGGGCACTTTCGTCATGAATGTTTCCTCCACGCGTCAGGACTGCCGGCTAACGACTCAAGCGCTCAGACGCGGCCCGCTTTTTGGCCGTCGCCTGCAGCGCTTTCGTTAGGCTGCCGGCCACCTAGAGACTTTTCACGCGGGAAGCGGGTCAGGTGAAGGCCGACCACGATCATCCAAGCGAAGAGCAGGGCGATCAGCAGACGTTGCGCGTAGCCGGCAAAGCCAAGAACAAGCAGCGAGAGTATCGCAAGAACAAACACGCCGATGATACCGGCCGAGAGCGCCAGCGATGGAACTGAGATCCTTCTCCAATACCCATCGCGGCGAAAGCTCAGGGAGAATAGAAATGCCCCCAGTACCATGGTGGGAAAGGCGAACAGCCCAGCAAGCGCGTGCAAGCGACCCGATGAAGTCCGAGGCGGCGGTGGGAAGTCCATCGGAAAGAGCCCTGCCACCAAGACCGCTCCGGCGGCGATGAGGCAGACCGAGAATGCGGTCCTTGTAAGGCGGGTGCGAGGCAACGTCTTCGCCAGACCATAGCCTACGCCCAGCAGAGCGGCACACAGCGCCACGTAGGTTGTGGTCATCCAGGGGCCGTAAGCGCCCAGGACGTAGGCGCTCATTGGGGCTCTGATCGGATTGAACTCTGGTTCCAGGACGTGCATCGTCAAGGCAACAGATGACCAGTAAAGAACAGCCGCGATCACCATCAGCCCCAAGGCGCGGCTACCAACGAGGTTCATCTCTAGGCTCCTCCTCGGCTTGACATGTTCTTCGCCAATCGCCGCGGCTCCACGCAGCCTAACGACTTGGGCATCACCCGCCGCCCGGTTTTGGGCGGTCGGGTGCATGCCCCGGTTGAACTAAATCCGCCTGCGGCGGATAGATGAAAACCTCCCGCAGAATCGGGATCTTCCCCAATCGCTTCCAGGCGCTGTTCGGCTCAGTATCTCCTTCAGGGAGGGCCCTACCCCTCCCCGAAAGGAGAACAGCTATGTCACCGTTGCGACAACGGATGATTCAGGATATGCAATTGAGGGGGTTTTCCGCAAGAACCCAAGAGTGCTACGCGGCGGCCGTCCGCCAACTGGGCGAGCACTACCACGCCCGCCCGGACCAACTCACCGAGGAGCACCTGCGTCAGTACTTCCTCTACCTCGCCAACGAGAAGAAAGTTGCCCGTGCCACCGCCACCATCGCGCTGTGCGGGATCAAGTTCTTCTATCAGCAGACCGTGCAGCGCCCCTGGCCCACGCTCCAGCTGTTCCGTCCGCCCCGCGAGAAGAAACTGCCCGTCGTATTGAGCCGCCAGGAGGTGCGCCGCGCTCTGGGCGCGGTGCGCATCCCCGTGTACCGCGCTTGTCTGACCACCATCTACGCCGGCGGGCTGCGCTTGTTGGAAGGGGCCTGCTTGCAGGTCCCCGACATCGACAGCGACCGGATGTTTTTCCATATCCACGGCAAGGGCAAAAAAGACCGCTACGTGCCGCTGCCGGAGCCCACCCTGCACATGCTCCGCGCCTTCTGGCGGACCCATCGTTCCCCGCTGTGGCTGTTCCCGGCGCCCACCCGGCACGGTCTGAAACACAGCCTCGCCCATAACGGCGGGCCGGTTACCCGCAGTAGCCTGCAGAGCGCCTTCCGCCGGGCCTTGAAACAGTGTGGCATCGTCAAAAGGGCGCACGTTCACACTCTGCGCCATTCCTACGCCACGCACTTGCTCGAGGCCGGGGTCAACCTACGGATCATCCAGGAAAACCTCGGCCACGGCAGCGCCCGCACCACCCAGATCTACACCCATCTGACGCGCGAGGTGCGGGCTACCCTGACCGCCCCGCTCAACCGGCTCATGCAGGACCTCTGATCCTTCCCCAGAGGTCCTCATGCTGGAAGTGGCGGACATTTTCCGCCTCCACGGCGCCGCGTATCACGCACGCTTCGGTGATCGTTTGCTGCCCTCGCACCACCGGGCCATGCAGGACATCGAAGCGTGCCGCACGGCGTACTTCGGAGGCCATCTCCAACAGTGCGATCGCTGCGGGCGCCAGCTCTATACCTACCACTCCTGCCGCAATCGCCATTGCCCCAAGTGTCATCGCCACCAGACCGAACGCTGGCTCCAGAAACAGCGCGCGCGCTTGCTGCCTTGCTTCTACTTCTTACTCACCTTTACCCTGCCCAGCGAACTGCGGCCGCTGGCGCGCGCCCACCACAAGAAACTCTATGGGCTGCTGATGCGATGCGCCGTAGCAGCGCTCCAGAAGCTCGCACGCGATCCCCGCTACCTTGGCGCCCGCCCCGGCTGTCTGGCCGTGCTCCATACCTGGACCCGCGCCCTGCTCTACCATCCCCACGTCCATCTATTGGTCACCGCCGGCGGCCTCTCCCCCGATGGCACCCAGTGGATCCCGTCGAAGAACCCCAAGTATCTGGTCCCGGTGGAGGCGCTGTCGGTGATCTTCCGCGCCAAGCTGTGCGCTGCTTTGAAGAAAGCGAAACTGCTCGAACAGGTGCCGCCCCAGGTGTGGAAGAAAGACTGGGTGGTGCACTGTCAACCGGCCGGCAGTGGCCGCAAGGTGCTGGAGTACCTGGGCCGTTACGTGTTCCGCATCGCCATCACCAACAGCCGCCTGGAGCAGATCGACA
>JBGOUJ010000385.1:0-7628 GCA_041477005.1 Terriglobia bacterium
AGATCATCAAAGAAATTATGGGCGTTGTGACGATTCCTGTGATGGCCAAGGCCCGCATCGGCCACTTTGCCGAAGCTCAGGTGCTGGAGGCCATCGGCGTAGACTACATCGATGAAAGCGAAGTGCTCACGCCCGCGGATGAGGAGAACCACATCAGCAAGTGGGGCTACAAAGTGCCTTTTGTCTGCGGCGCGCGCAACCTCGGCGAGGCGCTGCGGCGCATCGCCGAAGGGGCGGCCATGATCCGCACCAAGGGCGAGGCGGGGTCGGGCAACATCGTCGAGGCCGTGCGCCACATGCGGACCATCCAGAAAGAGATGAAGCAGCTTACGGTGCTCGGCAAGGAAGAGCTGGTTGCCGAGTCGAAGAAGCTGCAAGCGCCCTTGGAGCTGGTGGAGTACGCCGCCGAGCACGGCAAGCTGCCGGTGCCGAACTTCTCGGCCGGCGGCATTGCCACTCCCTCCGACGCGGCGCTGGTGATGCAACTGGGCGCCGAGGCCATCTTCGTCGGCTCGGGCATCTTCAAGAGCGAGGATCCCGAACGGCGGGCGCGGGCCATCGTGAAGGCAGCCACGCACTTCAACGACCCGCAGAAGCTGCTCGAAGCGAGCGAGGAGCTCGGCGAGGCAATGCGCGGGCTGGATATCTCGAAGCTCGAGCCGAGCGAGCTGCTGCAGACCCGGGGGTGGTAGGAAAGAGCAGAGCGAGAGAGGAGGTAGGGAGAGAGGAAAAGGCAGAGCGAGAGAGGAGAGAGGAGAAAGACGAGGGAGAGATCCGGAGAGGGGAGAGCCGAGAGGAGGGACGCCGCGGGACGGGACGACGCCTATCTCTCCGCAGAGTTCTTGCCTCTCTCCCTCTCTCCCTCTCTCCCTCTGGCCCTATCGCGGCTATGAAGATTGGAGTGATGGCGGTGCAAGGGGACTTCGAGGCCCATGGGCGCGTGCTCGAGAAGCTGGGGGCCGAGACCGTCTACGTGCGCACGGCGGAACAGTTGCAGGGTCTCTGCGGGTTGATCATTCCTGGGGGGGAATCCACCACAATGCTCAAGGTTATGGAGGGAGAGGGGCTGTTTGAGGCCGTCCGGAGTTTCGCCGCGCGGCGGCCGCTGCTGGGGACCTGCGCTGGAGCCATACTCATGGCTCGGGAAGTTTCGCGGCCGCCGCAACGGTGCCTGGGGTTGCTCGATATCGCGATCGAGCGCAACGCTTACGGGCGGCAACTCGATAGCCACATCGCCCACGTCTCGCCCCCGCCTGCCTTCGCCGAGCGGGCCGGGGCGGGAGACCTCGAAACCGTCTTCATTCGCGCGCCGATCATTCGGCGGGTCGGGCCGGACGTGAAGGTCCTGCTGCAGCACCAGAGAGATCCGATTCTGGTCGAGCACGGCCGCCATATGGCGGCCACTTTTCATCCGGAGCTGACCGCGGACACCCGTGTCCACAGCCTCTTCCTGCGCAAGGCGGGGGAACAGTGAGCCCCGATTCGCCGGTCCGGGTGCTCTTTGTGTGCATCGGCAACTCCTGCCGGAGCCCCATGGCCGAAGTCATTGCCCACTATATGGGCGAGGGGGCGATCGAGGCATCGAGCGCCGGCCTCTTCCCTGCCGAGATCGTCCAGCCGGAAACGATCCAGGTGCTGGCCGAGAAGGGCTACAAGCTGGAACCGCGCGAGCCGCGAAGCATCATGCTGGTCGACCCCGCCGACATCGACCTGCTCATCAACATGAGCCCTTCCCCCATTTCCAAAATCGTCACCGGCTTTACCTGCGAGGAGATCCCCTGGCAGGTGCGGGACCCGATCGGGCAGTCGCTCGACGTCTACCGCAACGCCCGCGACCAGATCGAGAAGAGGGTGAGGGATCTGCTCAAGGATCTTCGCAAGCGGTAGCGTAGTGTCCAGGAATTAACTGGACAGCTTCGCCGATTCCACTTCGAAGCGAAACGGCATCCCTGCGAAAGCTGACCGGGGGTTAGGCGGTCTCCCGATTGACCAGTTATTTCCCGGACACTACACTAGAGTTGCCAGTCCAAAATGGGTCTGGGTTTTCAATCACCAACTCACTTCCTGTGCGTGTGTAAATAATACCCGCTTGGGCTCTCCAGGGGGGATCATTCATGGCCGGACCGTGTGCCGCCGTACCGCCGCAGCGAAGTTGCTTCGGCAGCGCGGTCCTGCTGCCTGCCGATAGCAGAGCCCCCGGAAGGCTCGTCGTCGGGTGGGTACGTGAAGTACGTTTTGAAAGCCCGCGCGCCTCATTAGGCTTTTTCACCTACTACATCACGGCGTTGGTGAACGACTAAGCCCCAAATTCGCGCAGCAATTTCCTTGGCGATGCTGCACAAACTCCCGGCAGTACCAGTTCTATTGCGTATTACTGCGGACCGCCGGCCTAGCGGCCACGTGCAGGTAACCCCGGGCCCGGTTTTCTGTTGCCCTTCGAGTGGTCCGCCTGTTGCTCATCACTCGGCGCACTGGGCAACGCCGGCGGCCCACGGAGTAACGGGAGAAGACACCGATGCAGACGCCATCCAAGCCATCGCATTCACCACCGACTGCCGCGTGCCATCCCGATCCGACGACGACGGCTCGGAAGCGGATGGGCGTGCGGCCACGCTTCGCAATTTGACTCTTTCGCGCACCGGCCAGGCGACGACCATCTTCGCCAACGCTGCCTGGATTTTACTTTGCGCGCTACCTCGGCCCCGAACCGGCGCACAGCGAGGTGCTTGCTGCTATTCTTCCTCCGAGACATACTGGAGCGCGTAGTTCGAGATGTTGGCAGAACAACCGGCCTGGTTTTGGCCGTATTTTCAGCCCCTTACCCGCTAAAGCCTGGTACTAAGTGCATCGCTCCCTGAAAAAGGTACTCCTTGTCCATTGGAAGGTCCTCTGGAATCGGTCATACTTATCTCGCGTAGTTACGATGGAGACCTTCAGCGAGCAGCGATCTTCTTCCAAGTCCATCTGGAGATGGGGGGCGGCGGCGTCCGCTTTGTTCGTTGTTCTTTGGTCCTGTTGGATCGCCCTGGCGGCGTCCAGGCAGCGGAGGTCCTGGGCTGAAAACCAGGAGATGCTGAGCCTCCTGATACGATTGAGCCAGTCGCTGCAGTCATTGGAAAAGTCGTGGCCGGAAAGCAGTGGCGGCGCTGCCCAAGAGGATCGCTGGCGCCAGGCCTACGAAGATTGTCGCGCCACGCTGCAGGATCTTGGCCGGATCCATCCTGACGCTCCGTGGTTGCATGACCCCCTGGGGAAAATTCAAGCGGCGGTCAACCGAATGGACGAAGCCCGCTCTCGGGCCTGGTCCGAGGTTGGAAGCCGCCAGGACCTGGAGAAAGTCTTCCGCGAGCAAAGCACTCAAGCTCGCACGGGATTGGACGCTGCGTTGGAGCTGGCGCCACGGCAGCTCGACAATGCCGTCTCGGGAATGGAGGATAGCTGGCGAAGAATGCCCCTGATTGCCGCGCTGTGCTCCCTGATGGCCATTGCCATGGCCTACGCGGTCTCCTTGCACGAGCGCATTTTCGTGCAGCAGAAGGATGTCGAGGAGGCTTTGCGGAGCAGCCAGGAGCGGTACTGTGAGCTCTTCGAAAACGCCAACGACATTATTTACACAGCGGATCTCGACGACAACATAACGTCGCTCAACAAAGTGGGCGAGCAGGTTCTCGGCTATGGCCGTGAAGAAAGCCTCAATCTTTTCCAGATCCTGGAGCCGGCGCAGGCCGAATTGTCGCGCCGCATGACCGAGCGCAAGCTGGAACGAAAGGAAGGGACCCGGTACGAGCTGGTGGTAAAGGCCAAGGATGGCCGGAACGTGCCGCTGGAGCTCAGCACCCGTCTGATTTACGAAGAGGGAAAGCCTGTGGGGATTCAAGGAATCGCCCGGGACATGACGGAGCGCAAGCAGGCTGAGAACGCGCTCCGGGAGAGTGAAGAACGCTTCCGATTAATTGCAGAGACCATCGTCGAGGTCTTTTGGATAACCGACGTCGAAATCCGAACAATGTACTACATCAGCCCGGCTTACGAGCGCGTTTGGGGACGTACCCGGCAGAGTCTCTACGAAAAGCCGCGATCTTTTCTCGACGCCATCCACCCGGATGACCTGGGCGGGACGATTGCCTACATCGAGCCTGCGCTGGCAACGGCGCAGCCGCTTGACCACGAATATCGGATTATCCGGCCCGACGGATCGCTGCGGTGGATTTGGAATCGCGGATTCCCTGTCCGGAGCGAAACCGGGCAGGTCACCCGCTACGTCGGCATCGCCAAGGACATTACCGAGCGCAAGCAGGCCGAGGAAGCCCTGCGCGAGAGCGAGGAACGATATGCTCTGGCCGTTCGTGGCGCGAACGACGGCCTGTGGGATTGGGATCTCAAGACCGGCAAGATCTATTACTCACCCCGCTGGAAGGCTATGCTGGCCTACGGCGACGCCGAAATCGGGGAGAGTCCGGAGGAATGGTTTGGCCGCGTGCATCCGGAAGACCTGGACCGTTTGAAAGCGGAAATCAACCTTCACCTCGAAGGGGTCAAGCCGCATTTCGAAATGGAGCATCGGATGCTCCACAAAGACGGACACTACATGTGGATGCTCAGCCGGGGACTGGCGACCCAGGATGGGGCGGGCCGGCCGCTGCGCATGGCTGGCTCACAAACCGACATCACCGACCGTAAACTGGCCGAGGAGCGCCTTTTCCATGACGCCTTTTGTGATGCGCTGACCGGACTGCCGAACCGCGCGCTGCTGATGGAGCGGCTGGAGCGGGCTATGGCGCGGACCAAACGGAACCCCGCACATCTCTTCGCTGTACTGTTTCTGGATCTGGATCGCTTCAAAGTGATCAACGACAGCTTGGGGCACGTTATTGGCGACGAGTTGCTGGTCGCGATGGCCCGGCGGCTGGAATGCTGCCTGCGACCCGACGACACGCTGGCCCGGCTGGGGGGAGACGAGTTCGTTGTCCTCACGGGCGACCTCGAGAGTCTCGACGGCGCGTGCCAGCTTGCCGAGCGGATTCAGAAAGAAGTCCAGGCGCCTTTCCTCCTGGAGGGGCAGGATGTTTTCACAACCGTGAGCATCGGCATCGCCTCGAGTTCGTCCGGCCTCAACCAACCTCGGGACCTCCTGCGAGACGCCGACACGGCGATGTATCGGGCCAAGGCTCGGGGGAAAGCCCGCTACGAAGTGTTTCACATCGCCATGCATCAGCAGGCAGTGGAAAGTCTGCAACTGGAGATCGACCTGCGAAAAGCAGTGGAGCGGCAGGAGTTCAGAGTCCACTATCAATCCATCGTCCAGGCGGAAACCGGAGAGATCAGCGGCGTCGAGGCCTTGGTGCGGTGGGAGCACCCATCGCGAGGCCTGCTGGCTCCGGCGCAGTTCCTACCGGTCGCCGAAGAAATCGGACTGATGGTGCCGATCGGCGAGTGGGTGCTGCGAACGGCCTGCGCCCAAAACAAAGCGTGGCAGGAAGCGGGTCTGCTGCCTGTGCGCGTGGCTGTGAACTTGTCTCCCAGTCAGTTCAAGCAGCGAAACCTGGTCGAAACAGTGGAAGCGGTGTTGCAGCAAACCGGCCTGGACCCGCGCTCGCTGGAACTCGAACTGAGTGAAAACATCGTCTTCAGCAGCGCGCCGGCTACCGTCGATCCCCTGACGCGGCTGACCCGGTTGGGCACGCGATTTTCTGTGGATGATTTCGGGCTGGTCCATTCCTCGCTGCGCTGCCTGCTCCGGTTCCCGATCGCTACCCTTAAGATTGACCAATCCTTCATTCGGGACCTTTTTGTCGCTCCGCATGGGACCATGGTAGTCAAGGCGCTGATCGACTTGGGTCACAGCCTGAAGATGAACGTCGTGGCAGAGGGGGTGGAGACGGAGGAACAGGCGGCATTTCTGGGAGCCCACGGCTGTGACGAGATACAGGGATACTTTTTCGGCAAGCCGGTTCCGGCGGATCAGATGGCAAGGCTGCTGGCGCAGCCGCTCAGCCCGACTTCCCACGCGCACGTGCCGGTTTTGGCTTCAGCCTAACCGGGGACTTCACCGTTAGAAGTACGCAGGTTCCGAGCCGCGACCGTAAGGGAGCGGTTTCCCGTAAAGCCGGAAACCGCTCCCTTAGGACCGCGGCTCGGAAAAGGGGCCGGTCCTAAGGCGTCCAAATTTGTCGCGAGGTTCCGTCTCCTCGATTGTGATAGAGCGTATTGGCCAGCCCTTCGAAGTACATGGGGTGGCAATACACGCGATGGTTTCCGGATGGATCGCTGCAATGCCGGTCGAGCGAAGGAGACCATTTCAGGTAGTTGACGACAAACAGGTCGAGCAGGCCATCGTTGTCGTAATCGAACCACCCTGCCGCCACCGACCACACGTTGCTCTTAATGCCGGCCCTGGCCGTAACGTCCTCGAATTTTCCTCTTCCCGTGTTGTGGAAGAGGGTATTGCGATTGACCCCGGCGACGAACAGGTCGATATGGCCGTCGTTGTCGTAGTCGGCGGCCGCAGCGCCCATGGAGTAACCCGCTCCGCCGGCACCCGCCTCGGCGGTCACGTCGGTGAACTTCATCCCGCCATCGTTGCGATAGAGCCGATTGAAGTATTTCGGTGCGTTCTTTTCCAGAGACGGGATGTCGGCCCCGTTGGTGAAGTAGATGTCCGTGAGCCCATCGCCGTTGTAATCGAAAGCAGCGACGCCTCCAGGCATGGTTTCGATCAGGTGCTTTTGAGGGGTTGGGTGGTTTTCGAGGACGAAGCGCAGACCTGCCGTTGCGGCGACGTTGCGGAATCGAATGGGGGCACGCGAAGCACCGGCCTGGGCGACGGCCTTCGGAGGCGCAATCGCGCCATGGCGGATTTGCTCCAACAGGCTCGCGGCCTGCTCGTTGCGGCCAAGCGAAAGGACAGCGAGCAGGTCCTGTTGGGCTTCCACTGGCTTGTTCAACTCCAGGTAGGCCCGGGCCCGATGGTAGAGCGCCTCCGGCGATTTAGGATTTCCCCGGACCGCCGATTCCAGGCGTTGCAGCGCTTCTCCGGCCCGCCCAATCTTCAGCAGGAGCACCCCCGCATTCAGGTCGGCTTCGGGGAAACCCTTCGGGTCCGATCGACTGGCGGTTCCAAAGGCCTGCAGCGCGCTTTCGTAGGCGCTCTTCTCAACCAGAATCAGACCGATCAGGTTGTAGGCCCGCGCTGGCGGCCCTCCGAATTTGATGGAAAGGCGGGCATTGTCTTCGGCCTCGGCTGACTGAGCGGAGAGATACTGAATCCGGGCCAGAAAATATCGGGCCTCGGCATCGTTAGGGCGGCGCCGTACGGCCTCAGCGAAGATTGCTTCGGCCGCGCGCTTATCCCCTGCCTGCTGGTAGCAGAGCCCCAAAAGAAGCCTGGAAGGCTCGTCGTTGGGATGATCCGCCAAGTGCTTTTCGAGAGCCTGCGCCGCCTCATTGAACTTCTTCGCCCGGTAGAGCGCGGTAACATCCCCGGGCGTTTGCGGGGACATCGCCAGCGCGAATATCCCGGCCAGAAGAACCGCGAGAGATCTAGCAAGAGTGCGCATCGGACCGCGAAGACCCCCTGGTTGCAGCAAATCAAAGTTTACCGCGTGGCATTCCTTCTGGGAGGAGAGAGG
>JBGOUJ010000386.1:0-7604 GCA_041477005.1 Terriglobia bacterium
GCCTGGACTTACTTGACGAACGTGGCAAACTGGGACGACCCGCCGGCCGAGTTCGAGCTGGATGGGCCGTTCGCGGCCGGGTCGTCCGGAACGACTCGGATGCCCGGACAGGAGCCGCGGCATTGGCAGATCCGGGATGTCAGGCCGATGCAGTCGTACACACTTGAGACGCATCTGGACGGAGCAACTGTGTCGTTCGAGTGGCGATTCGACGGGCTGGCTGATGGGCGGACGCGGCTCACGCAGCGCATTGTGCTGCAGGGCGAGAACGCAGCGGCATACGTGGCGCAGATTCGGTCGGCGTTCACGCCCAGTCTTCCGGCGGGTATGAACAAGATCGCAGCGGCAATAGCGCAGGCTGAGGCCAGCGGCGGCAGCGCCGGCTAACAAGCCGCGGTTGAACGCCCGGGCGTTAGGCGGCATTTGGAGCCTTGCTCGCCTCGTTCCCATCTTCACCGCGCAGATCGCTTCGCGTGGCGCGGTTCGAAGCTGATCAGTAGACGCGATCCGGTAGCCTCCGCCAGACGCTCCAGCGTCCGCATCGACGGTCGCCCTCGCCCGCTTTCCAGCCGGGCGACAACCGGCTGTGTCGTCCCCATTTTCCGGGCCAGCTCCCCTTGTGTAAGACCGGCACGGTTCCTCACATCCACTACGGCCGAGGCCAGCACAAACTCTTCCTCAAGCGCCTCGTAAGCCTTCCGGTACTTCGGCTCTTTCATCCACTTCTCGTGCATGTCAGATATGCGTGCCATTGCTACATAGATCTCTAGCGCTGTGCGGCGAGCTGCTTGTCCATCGAAGCGCGAATCGACGGCAGGTATCGCAGAGCGTTGGCGTAGTAGACCTTGCGGAGCACGTCGTCGGGCAGGCCGATGCCGGAGATTTTCCAGCGGCCGTGCAACGGGGCGCCCGTCTCCGAGCGAAGCTGGGCCGGGTGATCGAAGTGCTCGTCATAGGTCTCCAGAAATCTCCAATGAGGCGCCCAGAACTCTTCGATCCCGCGGTTGGGATTGCCGTCGGAGCCGAAGAGGATGCGGTCCTGATACTTGAAGATGAACTCGCGGATCATCCGGGGCGCGCGACCCAGGTCCTGAACGGTCGCCGAGATCTCGACGTCGGCGTTGGGATACTTGTCGAGCAGCGCGGCCACCTTATCCATGTCGTAGTACAACATTGCCAAGTGGGCGTTGACGAAGCGCGTCCTGGGGTGCTTGGCGTGCATGTTCTCGCGCGCCTTTTCGATGACCTCGTGGGCCGGCTGGCCGGTCTTGTAGTAGTTGCCCTCGGGGCTGCTGCGCCACAGGCCGGCCTCATAGCGCTCGTTCTCGGGGCCGATGGGAAGGAAGCGGCCGTAGGAGTCGCTGGTGTGTATCATGACGGGCTTGCTGTGCTTGGCGCACATTTCCCAGATCGGATCGAATCGCGGGTCGTCGGACTGGATGTAGGCGCCGTCGGGATTCTTCAGGTCGAGCCCGAGCACCTTGTTGATTTTCAGCCCCGCCGCGCCGGCCCGAAAACAGCGCTCCAGCTCCGCCGCGGTCCGTTCGGACCAGCCCGGCTCGTTGATCCCTTGGAAGTTCACCCTGGCGAAATGAATGATGCGGTCCCGGTAGGGTTCGCCCAGCTTCATGTTCTGGTCGAACGTTTTTCCAAATCCGCCGTCCATGTTGCAGATCACGCCCAGACCGGTCTGGTCCATCTCTTTGATCATCTTCTTGTAGGCTTCCGGGGAACTGAGCGCCCGTCCGTGGAGGTGGAAGTCGATCGCCGGAAACTTGGCTCGGGTGATATCGGTCCGGGGGAGCTTCATAAGCGCCTTGGGCATGGCCGGCGCCTCGGGCGTCTGCTTGAAGTCGGGATGTGAGGGAAACCGGGGACCCCCGGATTTCGCCTCGGTCTTTTGAGCCGAGGAGATCGAGCAGACCGCCGCGATGAGCAGCACCAAAACGGGTAACCGTCGAAGCATGGTCATAACTCCTTCCAGAAGTCGGGTAGACGTATTGTTACACAAAAATTCGAGTAACAGGCGGGTCCAGCCTGCGTCACGGGCGCCGCGTGCCACACTATTCGATCGAGTGGACGGTCCTGCCGGCCAGATCTACCTGGCAAGGTCGGATGGGGTCGCCTCGGCGGAGGCGCTCGACCACCCGCCGGCCGAAGAAGAATTGGCCCATGCGGTCGGCTGGATCGGCTTGATGGCCGACGTTGACGAATTCGAAAGCGTTGCAGCGATCGAGCGCTGCCCGGCGGCGCACCATCTCGATCAGGCTGCTGCGGGTCGCTTCGATTAACGGCCCGAGGTGATAGAACTGCCGACTGGCGGCCACGCGGACGGCCAGGCCCGCGGCCATCAGAATCTGCGCAGCGACTTGCGTTCGGCCTTGGGGCGGGCTTCGTCGGTGAACGGCCGCCAATAGGCGCGCCGCTCGACGACCAGGACCGCGGCGGCAAGCAGCAGGCCGAGAGCCAGCCAGGTCCGGTGGGCCGGCTTCACCGTTTTTTCGCCACCCAGATGGGGCTCGACCAGGCCATGTTGCGGTCCGCTTGTATCACGCGGATATAGTAGTAGCCATCCTCGCCCTTCCAGGCCTGGTCGCGAAACTCGAACCGGACCTCCTTTTGGCGGGGCTCGAGGTTGTAGACGAACCGGTTGTTCTCTATAACGTCGATTCTCTCGATGGGCGCCGTGCCCCGGATCGCGACCTGCAGGATCGGCGGAGAGGCGGTCGAGATTTCCTCGCCCATGATGTGGCCCTCGATCGAGAAATCGAGCTCGATCTTGTCGGTCGCGGCATAGGTGCGGCGGGCGCGGAGGGCGTCGAAGATCGAGGGCCGGTCGATGGCCTTGGCGTAAACGGCGGCGAACGACATGTGGGTCGAGCCGTGATCGGAGCTGGCGATAAAGCCGAGCTTGTGATTGCGCTCCAGGGCGTTCCAGACGAAATTGGGGCTGTCCTTTTCGTAGACCGCCTGGCCGGCGGGATCGGGCGCTCCGGCGTATTCGTAGGTGCTGCGGAGACCCTGGTAGATCTCGACGAGGCGCTCGATGTCGGGGTCGTAGTAGTCCCAGCTCACCTGCTTGTTGGTCCAGGCGGGGGTGTGCGGGATGCTGATGGCCTGCTTGCCACGGAGCGCGGCGAACAGGCCGTTGGGGTCGACGCCGGGGTCGCCGGTCTCGTAGGAGGCGGGGACGGGCGTGTAGTCGCGGTTCAGGTGGACGACGTTGCGGTGGCCCCAGGGAGAGAACTGGCTCCGCTCGTAGGCGTGGAGCGGAGAGAAGAAGCCGGGGGCATAAAACAAATCCGTGACTTTTTGGATTCGCCAGAGATTGTAGCGGCGCGGGAGATAGCGGGTGTGGTCGGTGATGCCGAGGAAATCGAGGCCGGCGGCGTCAAGGGCGTAACGCATGGCGTCGGTAAGGGACCCGTCGCGGAGGCCGCCGTCTTCGGAGATATCGGTGTGGCGGTGGAGATCGCCCCAGACGAGCTGGTAGCCGAGGAAGTGGTGGCGGGGGCTTGGGCTGGGCGTGGCCGCCGGTCCGGCCAGCAAGGGCTCGGCAGCGGTGGGCGGCGAGGCCGCCGGCCCGGCAAACCGGCGGAGGTAGACCACGTTGTGGCGCAATCCGGCCGGATAGCAGGCTACGACATTGCCGCCGCCGTCGAGCGCCGTGACGACCTTCTGGTCGATGCGCCCTTCGCTGTCGAGCATATATCGCGGCTTCGACCAGCTTTCGCCCTGCCAGCTCGTCACGCCGACTTACAGGAGGTTCTGATTGATCGGCCGGCGGAAGAAGAGCCACAAGCCGCCATCCGGCCCGACTGCCGGCGTGGGGGCCTGGGCGCCGGACTCGCCCCAGAGCGAGTCGAGCTTCGCCGCGGCTTCGGGCGCGGGGTAGAGCTTCCCCTCCTTCCAGCACGCGAGGCCGATGGTGCGCTTCACGCGCAGGCCGCCGTTGGAGGAATCGCCCGCCCAGTTCTCGGGGCCGACTTCCCAGGTGATCCAGACGCGGCCGGCCCGGTCGGTGGCGAGGGCAGGGCGGGCCTCGAGTTGGGGGCCGGCGGCGACGGGGGTCTCGGGCCCCCATGCGCCGGCGAGGAAGCTGCGCAGATAGATGTCGTAGTTGCCGGCGCGGTAGGTGTCCCAAGCGACGTGGACGCCGCCCTGGGAGTCGATCTCGAGGGCTGGGGCCCAGTTGTTGCCGCGGGCGGAAGTGACGGCCGCTTCCGGGCCCCACCCGTTGCGTTCGCGGACGCGATAGAAGATGCCGGAGTTGCCGTTTCGTAGCGACTGCCAAACGAGCCAGAGCTGATCGCGGGCGGCTCGCAGTTGCGGCTCGAGGTCGGGCGCGGTGTGGGTCGTCAGGCGCTCCACCTTTCCCCAGCGGCCGGCGCGGCGCTCGCGGCCGTAGAGATCCCAATTGCCGCGCACTTGGGCCGGCCAGACCACCCAGACCGCGCCGGACCCGGACGGCGCCCCGGCGTTTGCCCCCGAGGGCACGCCAGTGGACGGACCGGACGGCGCCCGAGAGGGCCTCCCAGAGGGCGCACCAGAAGACGGACCGGAGGGTGGCCCAGCGGGCGCGCCGGGCGGCGCTCCCAAGACGGCGATGGCCGGCTTGTGATAGTCGCCGGGACCGTCGCTGACCTCTTCCGGATCGAGCCACCGGGCGCCGTCGAATTCGCGGACGAAGATCCGGTCGGTTCCCTCGGCCTCGGAATACGACACCCAGGCCACCCAGAGCCGGTCGCCGGAAGCGCACAGGGACGGATGGTCGTCCTCGCGGAGACCGGTGGTGAGCGGGAGGATCTGTTTCAGCTCGGCGAGCCGCAGCGGATCAGGGCGCGGGCTGGGGCCGGTTCCTGCCTCGCCTGCGGAAACCCGCTGCGCCGGGAGCGGCAGCGCCAAGAGCCACGCGGCAAAGAGCCACCCCGCCAAGCCCAGCCATCTCATGAGGCCTTCAGTCTGCCGAAAGAATCGGCCATCGTCAATCTAAAGGATATTGCCGCCGGCGTGGCAGGCGCCTTCGCTACTACCGGATCGCCATGGTGACGCCGCCCGGACTGGCCGCGTTTCCGACAGTGATGGAAACCGGTACGGCGCTTCCGACGGCGATGCTCGCTGGGACCTTTGCATTGACTTGCAAAACGCCTGCCACCTCGCCGGGGGCCGCCCCGGCATACTGCACTTCGGCCGCAACGCCGCCGATTTTCACGCTCACGGCCGCCAACGGCTTGGGCAGAACTGCTGTTGCCAAGCTTCCATCCACTCCCGCAGGATTCGTCTGGCCCTCTCCGGTTGCGTAAATCGACACGATCGAGCCGATGGAGGCGGAATTCTCGGCCGAGTTGATGCTGAAATCCTGATTCAAAATGGCGCCCTGGCCTTTTCCAGAAGAAGCTTGGGTGAAGATTGCCGGAGAGGCTCGCGCCACCGCCAGCGTCACAGGAGCGGATCTCGTGCCTCTCGATTCGATCTGAACCCGCGTAGACTCCCCAGAGATTACCTCGTACGGAACGATCGCGCTTAACTGGTTCGCGACCACGTAGACGAGCGGCGCGGGGACGTCATCGAAGAGAACCCGGATTCCCGCCAGCGTCGTATCCACCAGGCCGGCGGAGTTGAGTTGCAGTGGCGCCAGCGCCGGTGAACCGAAGCCGGTCCCAAATAGGGTGACGATCTCGCCAGGGGCCACGGGGCCCGCCAGGAAGCTCGCAGCATTGACTGCGCCGGCGGCTTGGAAGGATGGGCCAGGAGGTCCCGTCTGCAATCCAATTTTGGCGACCGAGGCGCCTCCGGTCACGTAGGCGCTGCTCGCCGAATCTACCGCGATACTCACCACATCGGCCAGGTAGACGGAATAGACCAAAGCCGTGCCTGTGGAGTTAAGCGCGGTTACGAAGCTGCCGCTGGTATCAAACGTGCCCGGTGTTGCAGGGAAGTTTTTTGACAGGGTGTATCCCGTCACGTAGGCGTTCCCGGCCGAGTCCAACGCTATGCTCTGAGCGCCGTCTTCATCGTTGCCGCCGAGGTAGGTGGAGTAGACCAGAGCCGTGCCTGCGGAGTTTAGCTTCATGACATAACCGTCGGCGCGACCGCCGGCGAAAGCAGTTTGAAGGGCTCCCGGCGTGGCGACAAAACCGTTGGGAACGAAGTCATTCGAGGGAGTATTTCCGGCCACGTAGGCATTGCCAGCCGAATCCACCGCTATGCCGAGGGCTGTATAGTCGAACATCCTGGCGAGGTAAGTGGAATAAACAGCGGCGGTGCCTCTGGCGTCCAGCTTCGTCACGAATGCGTACCCGTCATCGAAGGGTTGACCGCCGCCGACAGTGCGAAAAGCGCCCCTCGATGTGGGGAAATTGGTCGAATCGGTCCGACCCGTCACGTAGGCGCTGCCCGCCGAGTCGACGGCGATGCCAAGGCCCTCGTCTTCTCCTTTGCCTCCCAGGTAGGTCGAATAGGCCAAAGCCGCACCAGCCGGATCCAGCTTCGTCACGAAAGCGTCCCCGGCGTGGAATGGACCACCCCCGCCGAAGGCGGTCTGTAAAGCGCCCGCAGTTGTGCGGAAGTCGACCGAACTGGTCAATCCCGTTAGGTAGGCGCTGCCGGCCGCATCCAAGGCTATGCTATGGGCCAAGTCTGCGTCGCTGCCGCCGAGGTAAGTGGAATAGACCAAAGCTGTCCCGGCCGCGTTCAGTTTTGTAACGAAGGCGTCGGCTCGCCCGCCGCCGAAGGCCGTCTGCAAAGCGCCTGGGGTCGTAGGGAAATTGGTGGAGTCGGTGGCCCCCGCCACATAGGCGTTGCCCGCGGAATCTACCGCCACGCTGGAGCCTGCGTCTGCGCCGCTCCCCCCGAGGTAGGTGGAATAAACGAAAGCCGTCCCGGCGGCGTTCAGTTTCTTAACAAAGGCGTCCGTTGTCCCTCCGCCGAAGGCAGTCTGCAAAGCTCCTGGGGTCGTAGGGAAGCCGGTAGAGACGGTGGTCCCCGTCACATAGGCGTTGCCCGCGGAATCCACCGCTACGCTAGAGCCCGCGTCTATGCCGCTACGCCCGAGGCCAGCGGAATAGACCAGAACCGGATCAATCACCAGGCGTGCGCGCGCATCGTAGGACTTGATCGCGAACCCGACCTGATTTCTCCCCTTCCTGACGTACCGGCCGGCTATTTCTTTTCGTTCGCTGCCTAGCTCTTGCCAGACTACAGGCATGCGGTGAACGATCTCGCCGACAGGTGTGTGCAGCACCAAGTTTCCCCAACGGTCCAGCTTGATCCGCAGCGCCCCCTCGAACGCGAGCCGGATCGGGCTCGGGTCAGCGCCCGCAGCTATCACGAAATCATATTCGAGCTGTCCCTGATTTCCGTGATAAACCAGGTCCACGCCGGGGTAGACATCGCGATACCTCACCCTCGCATAACTGGGAATGTTTGTGCGCCACTTCTTCGGGTCACTTCCGACAAAGTAGTTGATCTTGCCTGGAAGCGGATCGTTCCCATCCGCCTCGGAATTGGCGCTTGATCCAGCCAATTTCATTCTCAACACAAATGCGGGGCGCCGGGCGGCCAGAGGTCTATTGCGCTCCTTCCGCGCCGGGATCTCGAAGCAC
>JBGOUJ010000387.1:0-7578 GCA_041477005.1 Terriglobia bacterium
CAGTTCCGCCAGTTCCGTGGAATGGTTGATCGGATGACGGCTTGCGGTGACCGGGCGGTCGCCTTGCTCGACTATCTTGCCAAAGAGCGGTCTGGGACCGGAACATACGGAACGTAAACCAAGACAGTAACGGCTGCGAGGGCCATGCGCCATAACAACAATTGCGATTTAGATCTAATCCAGGATTGCCGTCGCTTCCCGCAGGCGCTACCATGGAGCTGAACTGCAGGAGCGCAAATGGCTAGGGCTGCCGCCACTATACACCGAATACCAATAAGCCAGGTCCGCACGAAGCTTGGGCAAATCGTTCGCCGCGCCCGCCTCAACGGGGAGTGCTTCATCGTGGAAAAGGGCGGTGTCCCGGTAGCGGGGATTATGAACCTCGATGACATGGAGGACTACCTGGAACTGCGCGACCCCGGCGTCAAGAGGCAAATTGCCCAAAGCTACCGGGACTACGGGCAGGGCAGGGTGAGGGACGCCAGGGTTTTCGTGGCCGAACTGCGGCGCGAGGCGAGTAAGCTCAAGAAACGCACCTGACCGATGTCCGCTGGATTCCGAATCCTCTCGACCGCAGCGTTTGAGAGAGATTCCCGGAAGCTGACAAGAGAGTGCCCGGACCTCGCCATTCGACTTGGAGAAGCAATCGAAACTCTGGCTCGGGATCCCTGCAACAGCGCCCGAAGGCATGACATCAAGAAGCTTTCGGGTGTGAAGGTCGGCAAGGGACAGTGGCGGATCCGGTTCAGGAAATACCGGCTGCGCTACGATGTGTTCGATCGAGATGTCGTTCTCCACTCCGTTCGCCACCGCAAGGAGGCCTACTAACGCTCCGCCCGTCTCACGCGGTCAGCTTGCGAGCTCTGCTCCGGACCATATCCCAGTCCGCCTCCCCGTGGGCCTGGGTGGTGCGCAGGTTGCCCACTCTTTCTTGCTTCACGTCGCGGGCTTACTTCGGGTGAGCAGTAACGGAGAGAATCTGGTAGGTGTCCCCTTCGATCTTGAAATAAAAGCGGTATCTGTCATCCACGCGCGCCTGCCAGACGTTATTCACCTCATCGTACTTCTTGGCCCGCAAAGACGGGTGGTGCAGATTCGCAACGAGGAAGGCAACCTGCTTGTCAACCTTTGCCTTCAGCGCAGGGGTTAGCCCTTTGTACTGATTGATGAATTTCTGGGAGAACCCGTGCTTCATTTGGCCGCGCGACGAAGCGCCCGGATTCCGTCCTTGGCGCTCTTAAACGGGCCAATGAAGCGGCCCCGCTTGAAGTCTTCCAAACCTTCCGCGATCTCCCGGTCAATGAGCGTTTTGGGGGTCAGGGTGATCTTGCCCTTTTCAACTTTGGCTTCCAGGAAGTCTCCGACAGCAACCCTCACCTGCCGGCGCAAAGCACCGGGAAGGGTCACCTGATATTTCGTTTTGACTCTGACGAGCGGCATTGGATAGTTTAACTTTCTAACTTCAGCATAACATCTGCCACGAAGCAGTCAAGGACATCAGGAGCCGGTACAGGCCTACCAGCCCGTGGCAGAAGTGACTGACCGCCCATTGGCGCTCGATAAGGTCCGCCGAATCAACGGATTGCTGAACCCGAATCGCGAGGGACTAGGTTTTGCCACAGGCTGCTACGCGGTCAGCTCGCGCGCTTTGCTTCGCACCATGTCCCAGACCGCCTCCACGTGGGGCTGGGTGGTGCGCAGGTTCCCCACCGAAAGGCGCAGCGTGAACTTTTCGTTGAGCACGGTGCTCGAAAGAAAGAATTTGCCGCTGCTGTTGATGCCGTCGAGCAGGCCCTTGTTGAGCTTCTGGAGCTGGGGCTCGGTCATCCGCTGGGGATGGAAGCGGAAGCAGACGGTGGAAAAGACGATCGGCGCCATCAGCTCGAAATCCGGGTGCTCGGCGACGCTGGCGCCGAACTCGCGCGCCAGGCGCAGGTGCTCGCGCAGGTTGGCGGCTATGCCCTCCCGCCCGAAGTAGCGCAGCACGAACCACAGCTTGAGGGCGCGGAAGCGCCGCCCCAACGGCACGCCGTATTCGGTCAGATTGACCGCCTTGGGATCTTCGACGACGTTGATGTACTCCGGAACCAGCGTGAAAGCGCGGCGGAGGATTTCCGGCCGCCGGCAGTAAAAAGCGCTCAGGTCAACCGGCGTGAACAGCCACTTGTGCGGATTCACCACCAGCGAATCGGCGCGGTCGCAGCCGGCGAGCACCTGGCTCATTTCCGGCAGGATGGCCGCCGCGCCGCCGTAAGCGGCGTCGACGTGCAGCCACAGCCTTCGCCGGCCGCAGATATCGGCGATCTTGGGCACCGGATCGACCGAGGTGGTGGAGGTGGTCCCCACCGTGGCCACGACGCAGCAGGGACGGCGCCCTTCCAGCAGGTCGGCGGCGATGGCGGCATCCAAGGCCTCCGGCTTCATGCGGAACTCCGCATCCACCTCGATCTTGCGGACGTTGTCCAGGCCGATCCCCAGCGTCATGGCGGCCTTGTCGACCGAAGCGTGGGCCTGCTGGGAGGCGTAGACCACCAGCGGCGGCGCCCCGCTCAGGCCTTTGTTGCGGACCGAAAGATCCTCCTGCGCCTCGCGGGCCGCGGCCAGGGCGTGGAGCGTGGCGGTCGAAGCGGTGTCGTGGATCATCCCGAAGCTGTGATCGGGCAGGCCCATGAGCTGCCACAGCCAGTCGAGCACAACCTGCTCCAGCTCGGTCGCGCCGGGCGAGGTGCGCCATTGCATCGGATTGGTGTTGATCGCGGCGGCGATCATCTCGCCCAGAATGCCCGGCCCCGAGGCGGTGGTGGCAAAGTAAGCCATGAAACCGGGGTGATTCCAATGGGTCAGCGCGGGCAGGATCTGCCGCTCGAAATCGGCCAGGATCGCCGGCATTTCCTCGCCTCGCTCCGGCGGCTTGGCGGGCAGCGCCGCGACGGTCTGGCCGGGCAGGACGGCGGGCAATACCGGCCGCTCGCCGGCGTGCTCCAGGAAATCGGCCATCCAGTCGGCGGTCTCGCGCGCCAGGCGGCGGAACTCGGCGGCGGGCATGTCGCCCAAGTGGCGCTCGCTCATGCGGCCGCCTCTTTCAAGACCCCGGGCAGCCACTCCCGGAACCACCCTTTGAATTGCTCCGCCACGCGCCGGCCGCCGGGGCTCAGCGGCACCGTGTCACAGCCGGGCCGCAGGCCACGCTCGGCCAACGCCATCTTGATTCCCACCGGCACCGGGAAGCGGTCGATCCAGGCGATGAACTCCCGCAAGCGCCGGTCCAGCATCTGAGCCCGGCTGGAGGCTCCGCTCAAAACGGCGCGGTCGATGGCCACCAGCAGCTCCGGGATTACGCCGGCAATGCCCGAAACCACCCCGTCGGCGCCTTGCGTGCGAGCTTCGGTGAAGATCTTGTCGTCCCCCATCAGCAGCAAAAACCGATGGTGCGACCGCAAGGCCTTCAGCCGGTTGAAGGACTCGAGCGAACCGCTGCTGTCCTTGATGCCGGCGAACCGTCCGGAAGAGAGCAGCTCGCGCGCTGTTTCACCCGAGATCTCGTTGGTGAAGAGCGGGATATTGTAGAGCAGGATGGGAAGATCGCCGGGCCGGGCGTCGGCAAAGCGCCAATAGAACTCCCGCACCTCCTCCTGGGCATAGCGGAAGAAATAAGGCGGCATCACCAGCAGGGCCTGAGCGCCGGAGTGGGCAGCCGCCTTCGCCAGTTCCAGCGTGCCTTCCAGCGTGGAGTGCCCCACCCCGGCGATGATCGGCGCCCGGCTGTGGGCGGCGGCGCAAGCCAGGACTTTGCTTCGCTGCTGGAGCGAGTAGTGGACGAATTCTCCGGTTGTTCCCCCGATGCAGATGGCCTTCACCCCGCCGTCGACCACAAAGTCGATCAGTTCGTTCAGGGCCGCCAGGTCGGGGCTGACACCGGAACCACAGGGCGTCACGAGCGGGGTATTCACACCTTCCAGCATGATCGTGATCCAGAATATCACGACCGAATTGACGATTGAGGGATAGCTGATTGGATCCGCACCGATCCTCAATCTCCTAATTGGATTCTGTGCGAAACATCGCAGTGCTCTTGCTGGCGGCGCTGGCCTGTCTGGCTGATGACCGCGGTTGGCCGGTGCTCGAAGCGGCCCTGAAGACCGCCGGCGGACGTGAGAGGGTGGCGGCGGTCAAAGACATATCCTTTGATCTCCTGAGTGACGCCGCAAGGCGAGTTCGACATCGAGAGCAAGAGCCAGCTCGTTCTTCCCGACACCGTCTGACAGCAAAGCTCACTTCCGTTCAGAGAAATCCTCATGGCCCTGGACAACCGTAGCGGATGCCGAAAGGGGACCGCAGGGCGTGTCTGAGATTCCGGCTTGTGAGATCCGCCTGCCAGGCCGACTTGGCGCGCGCCAACATCTTGTTTCAACCGCCCGACGGGTAGGCCGCCGCCCGATGGGCCACGAGAACCAGCCCGCGGGCCGGCTCTGTGACGTTATCGAAATCGCCGGCGTGGGTGGCACGCTCTTGCGCCTGGCCGTCGATCGGGCGAACGGCGACGTGGCTCCTACCTCAGTCGCGCGACGCCAGCTCGACCCCGGTCTTTTCGGCCTCCTCTCGGACGATCCTGAACACTGCCTGGGGGCTCCGCCAAGCTTGGCAGTGGAGTATGGGTTGACGCAGTCGAAGAAACTTTGCGGGAAGTATAGTGAAGAAACGGCGAAGATCCGATAAACTCGGTGGAGTATGAAGATTCCGCACCCGATCCCTTACCAAGGAAGCAAACGCCGCCTGACTCCAGCCATACTCGCGTGCTTCCCTGCGGGTCGGCCTCGCTTGGTGGAGCCTTTCGCTGGGTCTGCCGCCGTGACACTCGCGGCGGCTGCGCGTGACAAGGCTTCAGATTACGTCATCGGCGACCTTAACGCGCCTCTGATGGAACTCTGGCATGCGATAATCGAGGAGCCGGAGGTGATCTGCGATCGCTACCGTCACCTGTGGGAGGATCAGACGGGTCGTGAGCGCGAATACTACGACCAAGTTCGCGGCTCGTTCAACAAGAGTCACCGCCCCGAGTATCTCCTGTATTTGCTTCTGCGTTGTGTGAAGGCGGCGGTACGTTACAACTCGAACGGAGAGTTCAACCAGAGTCCAGACAACCGCCGCCGGGGAATGAACCCGGCCACGGTGAGAGGACAGATCGTCGGTGCCTCACGCTTGCTGAAAGGGAAATCCACAGTCGCCGCCGCCGACTACAGGGAAGTCCTCTCCCACGCGCAGCCGTCCGACATCGTGTATATGGACCCGCCCTACCAAGGCGTTTGCGGGGACCGGGACGCTCGATATATCAAGGGCCTAGAGTTCGAGGAGTTCATCGCCGCGCTGCGTGGCCTGAACGAGCGGTGCATTTCGTACATCCTAAGCTACGACGGCAGGGCCAACGACAGGATCTATGGCAAGCCGATGCCCGAGGAACTTGACCTGTTGAGAATCGAACTGGACGCGGGCAGATCGACACAGGCCACTTTTTTGGGCCGTGACGTCAGGACCTTCGAATCACTGTATCTGTCTCCGACGCTCGCCCAGAGAATCGGCAAGATCGATCCCTCCCATTTGACTCGACGCCCCAGACAGACTACGCTCTTTGATGATCCCCGGATCATCGAATGGGCAAGCCCGACCTCCCGAGAGAGTTCTTAGATCGGCTGAAAGTCGTCACTGCGAAACGCGCTCGCGCCGTCATCGACCACATCGTCGAACACGGGCACGTCACGACCGAGGAACTGGCGACCAAGTACGGCTATGGCCATCCTCCGCGAGGCGCACGAGACGTGCGGGAGCAGGGCATCCCCTTGGATACGTTCTTTTTGAAGGACTCGAAGGGGCGCAGGATGGCCGCGTACCGCTTCGGGGACCCCGCGAAGGTCAGGCGGGGATTGCTCGGCGGTCGGAGGGTCTTCTCGAAGGAGTTCAAGGACGGACTGGCGGAAGCAAACGGATGCCGCTGTCACGTCTGCCTCCAGCCCTATGAGGACCGCTACCTACAGGTCGATCACCGGGTCCCCTACGAAGTCGCCGGAGACGCGCAGGTCGATGAGCGCCGGTCTCAGGACTACATGTTGTTATGCGGTTCCTGCAACCGGGCCAAGTCATGGTCGTGCGAACACTGTTCCAACTGGGTCGAGGCGAAGAGGCCAGACATCTGCGAAACGTGTTACTGGGCACGACCGGAGTCGTATCAGCACGTGGCGATGGAGAACGTCAGACGCCTCGACTTGGTGTGGGTCGGCGAGGAGGTTCGACAATACGACGCGATGAACAACCAGGCTGCAAGGGCGAAGACCCCGCTGCCCGAGTTCGTCAAACTCGTTCTGAAGGCGACTCGCCGTGAGGAGCGATGATCGCTGGGCGGCTGTGCCCTAAGGTAGGTAGGAGGATGGACCAGCCAGAGGCTTATCCCACCATCCGTAGCGGAGCGGTTGCCGGGGGCAGCTCAACCTCCGGCCTCCAGTCCGCCGCGTGCCGCGCAGCGTCAGCGCTATTACAACCGCGCATAATTAAAGGGACGTAAGGATCAACAAAAAGGCAGCAGACAGGGGCGGATGAGCGCCGGGTATGACTGCATTTCGCCGAAGACCCGGGTGAGCGTGCGGGACAGCTCGGCTGGATTGGCAAAGTAGCGATTGTGGGTTCCGGTCCGGCGGGTGTGTTGCCATAGCCTTTCGGTGGGATTCAACTCCGGCGAGTAGGGCGGCAGTTGGTGAACTTCCAGCCAGTGGCGATGGGAGCGAAACCAGTCCCAAACCTTGGAGTCCTTATGATAGGAGGCGTTGTCCTGGATCAGAATCGCTCCTTGCCGGCGATAACGCCGCGCCAACTGTTCCAGAAAAGCCAGGTAGCTGGAGGCGTTGAATACCGTGTCCTGCCGGTAATGGAACCGCGCGCGCCAGAGTTCGATGGCACCCAGAATTTTCACGTTCTTGCGTTCTCCGGTGACCGGAACTTCCGGTGGATGGCCGACGCGGCTCCAAGTGGCATGCAAAGTCGAGTCCTGGCGGAAGCTGGCTTCGTCGGTGAAGATCAGAGCCCAGTTTCGCGTTTGGGCTTTTTTTTAAGGTTGGGATAGGTGCGTCGATGCCAACGATCCTGTTCCGCGGCGTCAGCGCGGGCTAGCACGCGACGCGGTCTCTGCACACTAAAGCCCAGACCGTGCAGCAACTTGCGCACGTGCCCGGGATGATACGCGACGCCGAACTCCTCCTCGATCACCCAGGCAATCATCGGGGAAGTCCATATGCCACTGTCCAAGCCGTAAGCCACCGGACCACTGTCCAGAATGTCCCCCAGTTGTTGGCGTTCTGGTGGCGCCAACGCGGAGGGTCTTCCCGATCGATACCCCTCTAACAGCCCCTCCGTGCCGTGGGCTTGATAGCGCGACAGCCACTCCGATACCTTGGAGCGCGGCGCCTTCAGAATACGCGCCAACTCCCCGCTGGTATGGCCCTCTGCGTTCAGCACCACGGCCTGCAGCCGTTTCGCCACGCGGTAGGCTCCCTCCCGTTCGGCTTCCTTGCTGAGTCGGACCAAGCGCTTATA
>JBGOUJ010000388.1:0-7553 GCA_041477005.1 Terriglobia bacterium
ACGCCTCGCCCGCGTCTCCACAAATCACCAGCATTCCCTTCTGCCCCATGAATCCGGCCATGTATCCGCAGTTGCCCGCCACGAGCACTGTCCCGCCTTTCATCGACACACCGAGGCGCGCCGCGGCGTCTCCATGAATCACGATCGTCCCGCCGCGGATTGCAGCGCCCGCGCCGTTGCCCGCGTTTCCATGCACCACGACCTGGCCGCTCATCATCGACTCCGCCAGCCCCCACCCCGCGCTGCCCTCGACTTCAATAGCCGGCCCGTCGATCAGTCCGGCGCAGAAATAGCCGACGCTCCCCTCGAACCTCACTCGAACCGGCTGGAGAATGGCGACTCCCAGGTTGTGCCGCGCCCCCGGGTTCTCCACCACAATGGCGGTCTCCCCCGAGGCGATCGCGCGCTTGATATCGGCGTTGATCTCGCGGCTGGAGCGACCGTCACAGCCTATCTTTGCTATACCCGTCTCTGCCATACCCGCACTTCCCTGACCTGCGCCTCGCGGACCTCGTACACGCCGGGCAGCGCCGCGCGAATGGCGATCTCTTCGGTGGCTATGGCCACGAAATCAGAGGTTTCAGCGACGACCAGCGGCTTCAATGCGAATGGGTCCTTTACGAATCCGATCTGGCATGCAGTAGCCGCCAGGCAACTGAACGAGCCATCCAGATCTCGCAGCATGCCGCGCAAGGACGGCTCGAGACCGAGCCCGCTGCCGAGATGTTCGGCGAGGTAGATGGCGATGATCTCCGAGTCGTTCTCGGTGTAGAAACGGACGCCGCGCTGCTCGTAGCGCCGCCGGAGCTGATGATAGTTCGTGATGTGCCCGTTGTGAACGATCGCCAGATCGGGAAAACCGTGTCCCCAGAACGGCTGCGAATGGCTCAGGTCCACGCGCGACTCGGTCGAAAGCCGGGTGTGACCCAGCCCGTGGCGGCCGCGAAATTGCGATATGCAGTACGTCTGCTCCAGCCGGGCCGGCGAGCCCACCTGCTTAACGATCTCCAGCTTGCGCCCCGCGCTCACGACCTCAATTTCTCGATCGAGCGACTCGACAGACGCGATCAGCCGATTCAAATCGGTATGCTCGTCGGCCAGGAAACGCAAATACGGGCCGGTGGTGCAAAACTGTTCCGCACTGCCGAGCGACTCCGCCAGACAACGGATTTGGCGAGCCCTTTCTTCAAACTCCCCATGGTCGCCGAGTTTGATCCGTATAACGAAGAAGTTATCCTGCGGCTCGCCGAACAAGGCGACGCCTGCTGAATCGGGGCCGCGGCAAGCCAGGGCATTCAGCATGCTCAGAATCGTGCGCCCCGCAGCCCCGGGCCCGCCGTCCGTCTTGTCCAGAAATCCGACAATGCCGCACATACGTCGCTCAAAGCGCGATCAAACATCTAACGATCAAACATCCTACCACGGTGACGAGAACGAACTGTGGGTCCGAACCACGCCGGGCGCCCCCAAAACACTCGCCCCACTCGACGACCGTGTTGCTTCGAAAGCTGATGGGGAAGAAAGAGGAGTGAAATGGCCGCCGCTTCCACTCGGCATCGTCGCGCTATCAGAGGAACCGACGGCCCTGTCGCCTTGATTTCCCTGCCTAAGTAAGCGACCGCTCCCTCAGAAGCTGCAAAGGGATCGACTTCAGCCGCGAATGAACGCGACTGCAGGTCGCGGCTCGGATTCCCCGTTCAGAAGCTCAACCGCAGCGCGAACTGGATCAGTCGTGCGTTGACCGAGGTGCTCGTGATCTGGCCGAAGCTGCCGGAGTCGAGGCTCAGCGTGTTGCCGGTGTCGCTCCCTAAGGCGAAATTGGCGTGGTTCAGGATGTTGAAGAATTCGGTCCGGAACTGCAAGCGGAAACGCTCGGTTATTTTGAAATCCTTCAACACCGAGAAGTCCGCATCCCACTGCCCAGGGCCGCGGAACATGCCCCGCCCGGAGTTGCCGAACGTGCCGAATGGCGCCTTGATCCAGGCCGCCTTGTTCACGTAGCTTTGCAGGTTGTCCTTGGTGGAGCCGCTGGGGTGAATCAACGGGGCGCCTGCTGCCACGCTGGAGAAGAAGTTCCCCGTGACATCCGCGGTTGTCCCGCCGAGACCCGACCCGCTGTCACGATTGAACACTGTGAGCGGAAAACCGGATTGCGCGATCACCACCCCACTGGCAGACCAGTTATTCAGCAGAACCTTGCCCAGCCGGCTCGTGAACTTGCTGGGAAGATCCTGCACGTAGGTGAAGACCAGCCGTTGCGGGCGATCGAAATTGGCCGGTCCTTTGGCTCGGCTCCAGTCATTCCAGGGCGCGCGGAACAGGTTGGTGAAGAAGCGAGCGCTCTCGTTCCCGCTGGTCAGAGTCTTCGAAATGGTGTAAGCAAGCTGGAAGGTCGAGCTGGCGACGCGCCTCTTCAAAGTGGTCTGGAACGAATGGTAGGTGGAATTGCCGTCCTGCAACGTCATCGTGATGTTGGCAAAGCCTGGGAACCGCCGCACCAGTGTGCCGTCCGCCTGAGGCATCAATGGATTGATGAATCGGGTGGCCATCAGGTGGGTGCCTTTGGTCCCCACGTAGCCGGCCTCGAGCAGGAGGTTGGAAGGCAGTTGCCGCTGGATGGTGAAGTTGTATTGCCAGGCGTTGTCCGTTTTAACGTGCGGGTCGACGGCAAAGAGCGCAATCTGGTCGTTCGGCGAGGTCGGAAACGGAACCACCTTGGGGTCGTAATGCGGATCGACGAAGGCCCAGTTTTGGGGCTGGTTCAGGGTGCAGCCGGTCCCGGCTACGGCGCAATCCAGGGTCAGAGCAATGAAGGTCGGCGGGTTGGAGAACGTCTGTTGCGCAATTTGCCCGGTCCTCTGGTCGAAGTACAGGCCCGCGCCGGTGCGAATCACCCAGTTATTGCCGATGCGCCAGGCAATGCCCAAGCGGGGGGCGAAGTTGTGCCAGTTGCCGAACACCACGTTATTAGGTACGCCGTTGATGCCCCCTTGTACGATGCCTGAGCCGTCGAGCGATCCGACGCCTTTGTACCGGTCCGGCCAGAAGCTGACCATGTGCAGGTTGTAGGCCGCGGGCTGGAAGTGGGCCTCGTAACGCAGGCCGGCGCTCACGGTGACGGTCGGGGTCGCCTTCCAACTGTCGTCGATGAAGCCGTTCCAGATCTCCTCGCGCATTTGCAGCTCGCCCGGACCCGCGCCGAACGTCATCGTCCGTGGAATGCTCAGCAGGAAATCGGCATATTCATCGCCCGTCGCCTGGCCGTTGAAATTCCACACGCCGCGGCTGGACAGAAAATTGATCGGATGGAGGATGGAGGTGCGATTCTCTCCGCCGAACTTGAGGGTGTGGCGAGAGCGAACCCAGGTCATGGTCGCGGCGCTGGTATAGGTGTGAATGTTGTCGTGCCAATCCTGGTCGTTGCCGAAGCCGCCGTTCGCGTAGTTGCTGATGTTGATCCTCGGCACCCCGGCGACTCTCGTGACCCCGGAGATCGGCTGCAAACCCAGGCTCTTCGGATCTGTGTTGTTGTCGAAGGAAATGAACTGGTCGCTAACGTCAACGCCGAACCGCGACTCCAGCACGACGGTCGGCGAGAAGACATGGGTTTCGCTGAAGCCTCCGGAATGCTTTTTGCGGTTCGCGTTCAAGTCGAAGCCCGGCATGCCCTTTCCGAATGGATTCAGGTCCTTCTCCCAGCTTTCAAACCATCGGCCGAACAGGCTGTCTTTGGAACCCCAGCGATGATCGATGCGGCCGGTGAACTGGTCGAGATTGGTCAGGTCCGGCGCAGACGCAAAGAAGTTGGTGCTCCCCCCTGCGCTGTAGTTCGGCACCGGGATAAAAGCCTTCTGAATATTGAGCGAGATGGGATTCAGCCGCGATTGGGGAATCACGTTGTTAAGGAACGGCTGGCCCGTTGAAGGATCGGTGATTTTCTTGGAGCTGAAAATGCCCTGGCGCTGATCCGCCGTGGGAACAATGGTGAAGAGAGTGGAATCGCTGGAGTTGGCGTTCAATTGCCGCGAGCTCTCCCAGCCGGCGAAGAAGAACGTCTTGTCGCGCAGGATCTTCCCGCCGGCATTGGCCCCGAACTGGTTCTGATTATTCTGCACTCTGGTGGGGAAGAAAAACGGCCGCGCGTTCAGATCGGTGTTGCGCAGGTATTCGTAAAGCGTGCCGTGCAGGTCGTTCGAGCCGCTGCGGGTCGTCACGTTGATGATGGAGCCGGAGTTCCGCCCGTACTCTGCGCTGTAGAGGCTCGTCATCACCTTGAACTCGCTGAGGAATTCGATGCTGGGCGTGCCGTCGCCGTCGGGCGCGTTGTTCAGCGTATTCGTGGTGGGCACGCCATCGACTAGCAGATTGTTGCTGCCGCGGCGCGCGCCGTTCACGCTGGCGCTGTCGCTCCCCGTCCCCGGCTTGTCGGCGTTCATAATGCCGCCCAGCACGCCGGCCGAGGTCCCCAGCATTTGGGTAAAGTTTCGCGTAGCCAGTGGAATCGATTGGATGGTGCGCTGCTCGACCACCTGCCCGATGGTGACCTTCTCGCTTTGCAGCAAGGGCGTCTCGGCTACGACGGTAACCGTCTCGTTGACCGCGCCCACCTGGAGATTCAAATCGAGACGGACCCTCTCGGTTGTGTTCACGATGATGCCGTCCCGCTGCAGCTTCTGGAAGCCCGGGGCGTCGACCATCATCCGGTAGCGGCCGGCGCGAAGCAGCGGGAACTGGTAGGCGCCGGATTCGTCGGTATTCGTCACAGACTGGATGTCGGTCTCTTCGTTGACGAGGGTGACAGAAGCGCCGGTGATGACGGAGCCGCTGGCATCCTTGACAACGCCAACGATCGAGCCGGTGGTTTCCTGGGCGAATACCGGCATCGCCAGGTAGAACAGGCACAACAGCAAGAGAAACTGCGCTTTCAGGGAACCCTGCAGCGAGGACATGTTTGACCTCCGTTAGCAACCTTGGGATAATTGGTCGCATTATAGATCCACGACCCAGGCGAAAACAACAGAAATCTTCGGAAAATTTGCAGCCATGACTCGCCAGACTTCGAGGGTGGGCGCCGCTACTCACCGGCGGTTAGCGGTCTGCGGGCTGGCAGGCGTGACCGTTTTGGTTCCCCTGCTGATCGCCCAAGGCATGGGCGGGGGACCGAAAGCCATCGCGCGCCCCTCACCCAAGGCCCGCCTGGACCTGCCCCACCCGAAGGTCGATTTTCGCGACATCGCTTCCGCGGCAGGCCTTACGGCGCCGAATGTTTACGGTGGCGTGGCCGCGAAGAAGTACATTCTCGAGATGACGGGGAACGGCGTCGCGGTGTTTGACTTCGACAACGACGGACGGCCGGACATTTTCCTGGTCAACGGCACACGCCTCGATGGCCTTGCTTCCGGCGAGAAACCGGCGGGCCGGCTCTATCGCAACCAGGGCAACGGAACCTTTCAGGATGTGACGGCGAAATCCGGGTTAACCCAAGGCGGGTGGGGGCAGGGTGTGTGCGCCGGCGACTTCGATAACGACGGTCTCACCGATTTGTTCGTGACCTATTTCGGCCACAACGTGCTCTACCGCAACCTCGGGGGCGGGCGATTCGAGGATGTCACGGAAAAGGTCGGTCTGCCTATAACCGGGCAGCGCTGGGGGACCGGCTGCGCCTTCCTCGATTACGACCGCGACGGCTACCTCGATCTTTTCGTAGCGAACTACCTGGATTTCAGCCTGGAGAAAGCGGCACTGCCGGGAGCCAGCCCTTTCTGCTTCTGGAAAGGGCTGCGCGTGTTCTGCGGCCCGCGCGGATATCCCGGCGGAAGCAACGTCCTCTACCACAACGACCGGGGCCGCGGATTCACCGATGTGACTCGAAAGGCTGGCGCCGGCCTCCCCGATCTGCACTACAGCCTCGGCGTCGTCTCTTCCGACTTCGACGATGACGGCTGGCCCGATATCTACGTGGCCTGCGACTCGACTCCCAGCATTTTGTACCGCAACAATCATGACGGGACCTTCACCGACATCGCCGTCGCCCGGGGCGTGGCCTATGGCCCGGATGGCCAGGAGCAGGGCGGCATGGGCGTGGCGGCCGGTGATTACGATAACGACGGGCGGATCGACATCGTCAAGACCAATTTCATCGATGAGACCGCGGCGCTTTACCACAACGCGGGCGATGCCTATTTCGAAGATCAGACGTTCGCGGGCGGCCTCGGAGTGAACACCAAGTTCGTCGGCTGGGGCGTTGACCTCGTGGATGTGGATCAGGACGGCTGGAAGGATATTTTCATAGCGAACGGGCACATCTATCCCGAGCTTGCGGGCTCGAAAACGGGTGAGGACTTCCGGCAGCCGAAAACGCTCTACTGGAACCTTCGCAACGGCGCCTTTCGGGACATCACGCGCGAGGCCGGAGACGCCTTGTCGGCCCCCCAGGTCTCCCGCGGGGTAGCCACCGGCGATCTTGACGGAGACGGCTCCCTGGAGATCGTAATCGTCAACATGAATGGAACGCCGTCACTGCTCAAGAACTTCGGCCCAAAGGGGAACGCCATCCTCATCGAAGCGATCGGCACGAAATCAAACCGCAGCGCCGTCGGGGCGCGGGTGACGGTCTGGGCCGGGAATCTACGGCAGGTGCAGGAGGTGCGCAGCGGCGGAGGCTACGCCTCGCACAGCGACTTTCGGCTGCATTTCGGTCTCGGCGGCGCCGCCAGGGCCGACCAGATCGTAGTCCGATGGCCGAGCGGTGGGGTGGAACGCTTCGCTGAGATCAGGGCCAACCAGGTGATTCGCATCAAAGAGGGCGAGGGGATCGTCCACTCCTCAGCGTTCCGATAGCGTGTAAGAGAGCCGCGGCGATTCCTGGCGCTGCTTTTCAGCGGCGGCGCGCTGCGCCGTAACCAGCTTGTGATGAAGCTCGCGCTCTTGGGCGGCGTGAACCCGATCGCCGTTCCGGTTGTGGAGCTCGGCGAGCGCGTAATGGGCGGGGGCAAAATCAGGGTCGAGCTCGATGGTCTTTCTGATCGCGGCGGCCGCCTCGTCCCATTTCCCCTGAGCTTTCAGCAGCTTGTGCAGCTCATAATAAGCGGGCCAGAAATCCGGCGCTCGTTGGATCGCGTGGCGAAGCAGTGCTTCGGAGTTTTCCGGCGAAATCAAGGCCAGGAGATAAGGGCCGACCGGGCTTGACGGGCGCCGCTCCGAAAACCGCCGGAGCTTCGCCGTGATCTCTGCCAGGCGTGATTCAGCGTAGGGCAAGAGGGTTTCAAGCGAGGCGTAAGCGCTCTCCAGGTCGGGATCGGCTTCGACGGCCTTCAGAAAGGCGTCGAGGGCCTGCGGGCTTTTGCCCTCGGCGTAATAGGCCAGGCCTAGCAGTCGCAGCACTTCGGTGTTGTTCGGGAACCGCCCGGCCGCATCCTGCAGAATGATCTCGGCCGGCTCGGCGGTGTTGTGGTCGAGAAACAAGCGGGCGAGGTCGACGTAGTAAGGGGCGCGGGTCGGGTCCAGACTGACGGCTTGCTGATATTCTTTGGCGGCCGCGATCGGATCTCGTG
>JBGOUJ010000389.1:0-7509 GCA_041477005.1 Terriglobia bacterium
CATGGCGGCAAACGAGGCGGCGACAAACAGCCACACGGCCACCGCCGGCGTGCCGTGGCGCGGGCTGACCCAACGCACGGCGGCCGAGAGCGGCGTGCCGTGGTCGCGGGCGAGCGAGTAGACGGCTCGCGACGCCGAGGTAACGCAGGAGAGGCCGCAAAACCACATGGCCATCGAAGCCAGGGCGGCCATGGCATTGCCGGCCCGCGCCCCCAGCGCCCCCTGCAGAATCGCGATCGCCGCGGGAATCAGATCGCCCTGCGAGTCCCTGGTCTGCAACGCTGCCGGTATCGTTCGGATCGCCAGGGTCAGGCTCAGAATCAGCAAGTAACCCACCACGCCCGCCACGGCCACCGACAGCACGATGCCCCAGGGCGCGCGACGCCGCGGGTCCTCCGTCTCCTCCGACAAATGAGCCGAGGCGTCGAAGCCGGTGTAGGTCCACTGGGCTTGCAGCAGGCCCAAGACGAACGCCCACCAGTAGGGAGAGCGGCCGTTGCTGTTGGCGGCCTCCAGCAGAAAGCCGGCCGGCTGGCGCGGCGCGAAGAAGAACAGCCCCAGCACCACCGCCACGACGCCCACAATGTGCACCGTCACGCTGAGATCGTTCAACAGGGCGACCAGGCGGATGCCGTAATGGTTCAGCACGGCCTGGGTGAGCAGGATGAAGCCGAACATCCACAGCAGGTGGCCATACGTAGAGGAAATACCCAGAAAGGGCAGAACGAATTGGGCGCAACTGTAGTTAATCCCCGCCTGGGCGGCGATCAGGCCGAAGATGTTGAGCCAGGCGACGAACCATCCCCAAGCCGGGCCCCAGGCGGGGCCTCCCAGGGCGGCGGCCCAATGATACATGGCGCCCGAGGTCGGATAAGCCGAGCAGAGCTCGGCCATGCTGGCGGCGACGGCCAGCATGAAGACGGTCGCCAGCGGCCAGCCCAGCGTCATCTCGAGCGGCCCGCCCATTTCCAGACCGTAGCCGAACAGCGTCACCGCGCCGGTGAGGATCGAGATGATCGAAAACGAGATCGCAAAATTCGAGAATCCCCCCATACTGCGGAACAGTTCCTGGGCGTAGCCGAAGCGGCCGAGGTCGGCGCGGTCCTGCTCGGATTGACGGCTCCCTGGCGGGGAGTGCATAAAGGTCATAATACCGGAATGCTCACCCTGCGCGAGTCTCGATCGGGCGATGGGGTCCGCCTGGCGGAAATTGCCCGGCTTTCGCCGGAAGCCGGGAACTGGTCCGAGGACGACTTCGCGCCCCGTCCGGAGCGGCTGTGCCTGGTCGCCGAGCGCGGGGCGCAAATCGCAGGCTTCCTGCTCGCTTCGCGGCCGGCGCCGGACGAGGCCGAGATCCTGACCCTGGCGGTCGATCCGGCCGCCCGGCGGCAGGGGGTGGCGAGCGCCCTGATCGAGGCGTTTCTCGCCCGGCGGCCGGGCCGCGTGTACCTCGAAGTACGACGGTCCAACGCCCCCGCCCAACAACTTTATCGGCGTTTCGGCTTCTCTCCAACGGGTATCCGGCGCGCCTACTACGCTTCCCCAGTCGAAGACGCTATCGTGATGCAAGCCGCTTGTTTTCAGTAGTTTCGGTTCAAATCTTAACGAGCGTTAACCCATTGCATCATCCCCGGCTGTTGTGATAACGTTGTGTTGGCGGAAGGATGACCCACATTCTACGACCGCTACTTCAGTTCAACCCACCGAGCCAAGCAATCTCCACGCGACCAGACTCGGCGTGGCGACCCCACTGCTAAGGAGGAAGTACGCCTATGGACCGGAGCCTTCAGGAACAATTGCAAGAGCACCTGATGGCGACAAACGAGGATTTCCGCCGCCTTGCTACGGAACATGCCAGTCACAAGCGCAGGCTGGAAGAACTGGCCACTCGCCCCTACCTCACCGAGCAGGAGCAGTTCGAGGAAATCCGGCTGAAGAAGTTAAAATTAAGATTGAAGGACGAGATGCAGCACATGTTACACCAAGCCAGCTCCCGGGAGGTGGCCTGAGGCGCTGGCGATTGACGATTGGATGATTGCCGATTGACGATTGCCGTCCGGTCGAGCAGCCTCCCTCGTCAATCGTCAACGAAACGATCGTCAATGGTGAAAGACGGCTTATTTTACGGTTCGGCGCTGGGCCTGGTGGCGGCCACGCTGGGTTGGCTGCTGAACCCGTGGGCCGCGCTTCCCTTTCTTGCCGTGGGGGGTTTCTGTCTGTACTTCTTCCGGGATCCGGACCGGGAAATTCCCTCCGGGCCGGTGGCGGTATCCCCGGCTGACGGCAAGGTGGTCGAGATCCGCCCCGTCGAAGGCGGCGCGCAGCGGGTCAGCATCTTCCTCAACGTATTTGACGTGCACGTGAATCGCTGCCCGGTGGGCGGCGTGATTACCGAGGTCCGGTACACGCCCGGCAAGTTCAAGGTCGCGAGCGTGGAGGCAGCCTCGGCGGAAAACGAGCAGAACACGCTTACGGTGGACGACGGCCGCTCGAAGGTAGTGTTCAAGCAGATTGCCGGCCTGGTGGCGCGGCGCATCGTTTGCCGGAAGAAAGTGGGAGACCGCGTTCAAACCGGCGAGCGATTCGGTTTGATCAAGTTCGGCTCGCGAATGGACGTCATACTAGGACCGGAGTGGGAGCTGGCGGTCCGGCGAGGCGAGCGGGTGAAAGGCGGCAGCTCGATCCTGGCGCGCCGGCGAGAAACGTCGGAAGGGCGGCAGTAAGGGTGGGAACTCGCAGCAGCCACCCTGGTAGGCGTGGAAAAATGCCGATCTCTCGCAAGGACGCTAAGTACGCCAAGAAAAACCTTCTTGTTTCCTTTGCGCCCTTGGCGTCTTGGCGCGCAATCTTTCGGTCGGTTCCATTCCTTCACGCTTCTAAGGGAGCGGTTGCCGGTGGGTTCATCGTCTACGGCCGCCCGTCGGGCCACGGACCGCTTGTATGAAGGGAAAAAAGCTCATGGGCCGCGGGGCGTACGCGCTGCCGAGCATCTTCACGGCCGGCACCATCTTCTGCGGCTTTTATTCGCTGATGAAGACGATTCACGCCATTTCGCTGCCCCCGGAGCGGCTGGCCGAAGTGTCGGAGCAGTTTGACCTGGCCGCGCTGGCGATCGGTGTGGCCGCCTTCACCGACGGCATGGATGGCCGCATTGCGCGGCTCACCAACGCCGTGAGCGAATTCGGCAAGGAGCTCGATTCGCTGGCCGACGTGATCGCGTTCGGCGTCGCCCCGGCGCTGCTGGCCTTCGCCTGGGGATTTCGCGTGGTCGATCCGGCCAGTGGCGGGCTGCCGGCCGATCTTCTGGCGCGGACCGGCTATTTCCTGACGTTTCTGTTTCTGGTCTGCGGCGCGACGCGACTGGCGCGCTTTAACGTGCAGCACAACCCGGTTCCCAAGAACCCCGGCCGCCTGGGACGGAAATATTTTGTCGGCCTGCCTATTCCGTGCGCCGCCGGAATGGTGGCGTCGGTGGTGCATGCGGCGTCCGGCTATCCGATCCACTCCTGGCTCCCTTGGGGCGTTCTATGGCTGGCCTTGCTCGGCCTGCTCTGCTTCTTGATGGTCTGCACCTGGCGGTACAACAGTTTCAAGGAAATCAACCTGCTCCAGCAGCGCTCTTGGGTCACCGTAGTGCTGATCGCCATGATGATCTACCTGATCTGGAACTTTTCGCAGCCGATGCTTTTGGGCTTGGCCTCCGCCTACATTGCCAGCGGGATCATCATCCGCATCGGAGGGCTCTTGCGCCGGAGATGGAAACACCTTCCCGCGCCGTCGGAGCAGACCAACTGAAACCAAGGCAACTGAAACCAAGGCAAAAGGCAAATTGCAAAAGGCAAAAGGCAAAAATCAAGGAAGCGGGCATTTTTTTATAGAGCATTTTCGCGGACGGAGTCTGTGCACGTTGCCTTTTGCCTTTTGCCTTGCCTTTTGCTTTTCTTGTGTGGGCTGCGGCTACCATGTCGCCGGCCGCGGCGACCAGATCCCGAAAGACGTTCAAACCATAGCCGTGGTCCCGTTTACCAACGTGACCTCGCGTTACAAGCTGGAGCAGTATCTGACCCGCTCCATCGGGCACGAGTTTCTCACCCGTACCCGCTTCCGGGTGATCCCCAACGAGCAGGAGGCTGACGCGGTGCTTCGCGGGGCCGTTGTGAACATCTTTATCTACCCGCTCATCTTCGATCCCGTGAGCGGGCGCGCCACCAGCGCGCAGGTCATGGTGCAAATGCAGGTGACGCTGCGCGATCGCCGCAGCGGCAAGGTCCTTTACCAGAACCAGAATTTTGAGGCGCGCGAGCGCTACGAAGTGGCGGTCGATCCGAAGGCCTATTTCGAAGAAAGCGAAGTGGGAGTGCAGCGGTTGAGCCAGTCCGTGGCGCGCACCCTGGTGAGCGCGATCCTGGAGAAGTTCTAGTGGACGCCGCCCAGTTTCTGATCCAGTTGCAGAAGAAAGGCCCGGCCCCTCGCCTGGCCGCCGGATATGTATTCCTGGGGAGCGAACTGTTTTCCCGGGACGGCTGCCGCAAGGCGCTGGTCGAAGCGGTCCTCCCGCCCGAGGAGCGGGAAGGAGGGTTGGTGGAATACGACCTGGCCGAATCCTCGCTCCATGCCGTGCTCGAAGACGCGCGCACGCTCTCGCTGTTCGCCCCGACGCGGCTGATCGCCGCCTATAACGCCGAAAACGTGCTGGGGCGGAGCAGGGAAGTGGAAGAGGACGAAGCGGCCGCTCCCCCTGGGGCCGGGGGCCTCGAAGCCTACTTCCGCAGCCCTACGCCCGGTGTGGTTCTGCTCTTTGAGGCCCTCCGCTTCGACTGGGAGGACCGCGACGAGAAAAGGAAGCTGGAGCGCCTGGTCCGGTTTTTTCAAGCCGTGCCGGTCAAGGTGGAGCTTCACCGCTTCGACCAGCGGGCGGCGCTCGAAGGAGCGCGGGGCCTGGTCCGCGGCAACGGGCTGCGCATCGCCGATGACCTGCTGGCCGAGCTGGTCGAAGCCCTCGGCCACAACATGGCCCGGATCGCCAACGAAATCTCCAAGCTTGCCGTCTACGCCGGTGGCCGGCAGGAGATCACCCGCGAGGCGTTGGCCGCGCTGGTGCCGGAAGCCCGCACCAGCGGCATCTTCGAGCTGACCGACGCCCTCGCTTCCCGGAACCGCAACCGCGCCCTTGAGATCCTGGACACCCTCACCCGGATGGACGTGTACCTGCCGTTGCAGATCAGTTTTCTGGCCGGGTTGTTTCGCCACGCCCTGGCGATCAAGGAAAGCGGCGCCCGCACCGAAGGGGACGTCACCCGGCTCTTCAGCAAGCTGGGCCTGCCGATCTGGCCGGCTCGCGCCCGGCAGAGCCTGGATACCGCCCGGCTATTCTCGCGCGAGCAACTGGAGCGGGCGATGGTGCTGCTGTTCGAGACCGACCGCGACCTGCGTCGCGACAATCCCGACGACCGCCTGATGATGGAAAGGTTGGTTTGGGAGCTTACGCGCTGATCTAGGCAGCCGCTGCTTTCAGGGTATTCCACCGCGCCCAGAGCCGCGATTTGTACCGAGCCGCCGTGTTCTTCTTGATCACGCCCTTCTGCGCCGAGCGGTCGATCACGCTGACGGTCTTCTGAAACAGCGACTCCGCGGCTGCCTTGTCGTGGCCCTGTAAGGCGCGGCGCAGCGCCCGGATCTGATGCCGCAGCCGGGTCGCACTCTGCCGGTTTACCGCCGTCCGTTTCTTGATCTGGCGGTCCCGCTTGATAGCCGAAAAGTGATTGGCCATAGACCTTTATACTACAGGTCCGTGGGGCGCCCTGTCAAACCGGTAGTGTCTGAGAAGTGCGTTGATCCGGGCTTCGCCCGTCTGGCTCGGGGGTGGAGTGGGTGGAGATGGCGGTGGGTGAGGCTGAGGCGGTGGGTGAGGCTGAGGCGGTGGGTGAGGCTGAGGCGGTGGGTGAGGCGGTGGCGGCACGGGCCTTGGCATCGGAGGCCAGCTCTTTTCAAAGCGGTCAGGTTTACTCATTCCTGATCCGCCAAATGGTACAGGCTGAAAACTCGACCTTGCCATTTTCCAAGTAGTTTTTGGTCGTTGGGCGCTTCCATGGTGGCCAATTCGGAAGGTTCCTTTTCGCTCTCCATGATCTTCTCTAGCTGGCCTTCGGCGTCCACATCGCTCGCGTGGTTCCACAGGTGATCGTATGTCGTTGCAATCTGGCTCCACGCTGAATGAAGCTTTGCCATAGTCGCTATGCGTCGATCCAGATTGACTGCCATCGCGTAAGCAGTTGCTCCAGCGGACAACACTGCTAGCACTACAGGAACCCAGAGCGGGGACTTGGCGATTATGGTAGCAGCGGCTCCAGAAGAGAAAAAGAACGACAGACCGGTGATCCACTGCCTCTGGCGCGTGTAACGCGACGCCAGATCACCGAAGTAGAGAGAGCGAGCTTCTGCTGTAAGCATACCTTCCCATACACGCCCGACCTGGAACTCATTAAGCATGGAATGGCCCTCCAGCCCGATTATACCGCCCTGGCGGGAGATCGGGCTGGGGGTCGTCCGATCTTCTGACGGTCGCGGCGCGGAAGCGGGGTGGTATGAATCTGCGGTATACTAATTTCATACTATGCCCAAGCTCGCGACGAAGGTGGCGGTAAGCATCCCGGATGACCTATTCCGCGCTGTCGAACGCGTCCGCAGGCGGAGCGGCAGGACCCGCAGCGCGATCCTGCAGGAAGCGCTGCGCCATTGGCTGTGGCGGCAGAGAGAGGCGCTCCTGGTAGGTCAATACGAGGCGGGCTATCGAGCCAAGCCCGAAAGCCGGCGAGAGATCGAAGCGGCCGCGGCAACGGCTCAAGATCTGTTCTCCTCGCGGGATTGGTAATGCGGCGGGGCGAGATTTGGTGGGCCGAGCTTCCGGCGCCGGCCGGGAAGCGGCCGGTCGTGCTGCTGTCCCGCGACGAGGCCTACGCCGTGCGAGAACTCATCACCGTCGCCCCGGTGACATCCCGGATCCGCGGCATTCCGACCGAGGTCGGCCTGGGTCCGGCGGACGGTCTCGCCAAAGCATGCGTGGCCAACCTGGATACCATTACAACCATCCCCAAGCGGAGTTTGTCCGGACGCATCAGCACGCTCCGTCCCGAGAAGCTCCTGGCGGTCGAGAAGGCCACCCAGTTTGCCCTCGGCCTTTCGGATCTGCGCTTCTCTCCAGTCCCGTGATTTGGGTCACTTCTGCCGCGCCCCGGAGCGCTTTTCCATGGCGGCGCTCTCCAGGTCGGTCATCTCGGCGATGATCCGCTCGTAGATGCGGGTCACGGCCTCGCCGCTCAAGGGGCCGGCGTTGTGTTCCGCGACGCGGCGCAGGACTTGCTCGGCGCGCTTCGGCGCCGCCACCGGCGCCCCCAGTTCGCGCTTGATGCGGCCGACATCCAGGATGATCTTGGCCCGCTCGTTCAGCAGCGCGACCACCCGCTCGTCGACGGCGTCGATCTGGGCGCGGCGCTCGGCCAGGGCCTTCTC
>JBGOUJ010000390.1:0-7496 GCA_041477005.1 Terriglobia bacterium
CATCGTCAACCCGAACCAGCGCGAGGAACGGCAGCGGAACGTCGTGGTCGCGAAGACCAAAGACGGGCGGGAAATTCGCGGGATTCGCAAGAACGAGGACACCTTCTCGGTGCAACTGATGGATAGCGCCGAACAATTTCAACTGCTCGAGAAGAAGAACCTGGCCGAGGTCCGTTACGAAGAAAAATCGCTCATGCCGGACGACTACGGGCGGCGTCTTTCGGACGCCGAGCTGCAGAACCTGGTCGCCTATCTGAAGACGATGAAGGCGCGGGACCTGGCCAAGGTGACGTCGGCTCCGATGAGCGGGGGGCTTGATCCCGAGCGGATTCGCCACGCGGAGCGGGAACCGCAGAATTGGCTCACTTATTGGGGCGATTACCAGGGGCGGCACTATTCGGCGCTGAAGCAGATCCAAACGGAAAATGTCGGAAGCCTGCGGACGCAGTGGGCGTTTCAGGTGCCGGGGGGCGGGCCGCTGGAGACGACGCCGCTGGTGGTGGACGGGGTGATGTATACGACCGGGGTCTCGGGAAGGGTGTTTGCGCTCGACGCCCGCACGGGGCGCGCGCTGTGGGAATACCATCGACGGCCGAAGGCTACGAACCCGTTTGACAGCGCCAAGGTAAATCGCGGTGTGGCGATGCTGGGCCCGCGCCTGTTCTTCACCACGGCGGACGCCTACCTGGTCGCTTTGGACGCCAAGACCGGGCTGCCGCTGTGGGAAGCCCAGATGGCCGACAACCTTCAGGGCTTCAGCGGGACCATGGCGCCGCTGGCCCTCAAAGACAAGATCATCGCGGGCATCTCGGGCGCCGAGTTTGGGGTGCGAGGCTTTATCGATGCCTACGATCCGGCGTCGGGGAAACGGCTGTGGCGGTTCTATTCCATTCCTGGGCCGGGAGAGTTCGGCAACAACACCTGGAGTGGAGACAGTTGGAAGCGCGGCGGGGCGTCGACGTGGATGACAGGCACCTATGATGCGGAGGCCGACACACTCTATTGGGGCATCGGGAACCCGGGGCCGGACCTGAACGGGGATGTGCGGATGGGCGACAACCTCTATTCCTGTTCGATTGTGGCGCTCGACCCGGCCACCGGGAAGCGGAAATGGCATTTCCAGTTCACCCCGCACGACGTACACGACTGGGACTCGACCGAGACGCCCGTATTGATCGATCGGGATTTTCGCGGGGAGAAACGCAAGCTGATGCTGCACGCCGACCGCAATGCGTTCTTCTATGTGATCGACCGAACCACCGGTAAGTTCCTTTTGGGGAAACCATTTGCGAGGCAAACCTGGGCTAAAGGTTTAGATGACAGCGGGCGGCCGGTGCTGGCCCCGAATCAGGCGCCGACAGCGGAGGGCAACATCAGCTACCCGAGCATGTGGGGAGCAACCAACTGGATGGCGCCGTCCTACGATCCGGCGACCGGGCGGCTGCACATCACCTTCCGCGAGTTCGGCGACAAGTATTACAAGCGCATGGACGAGTACAAGCCGGGACGGGTCTACCTGGGCGGGAAGACGACGCCGGTGGAAGACCAGGAGTGGGGCGGCGTCAAGGCGATCAACCCGGAAACGGGGAGCATCGACTGGGAGTATAAGTTCTACCTCGGGTCGCTTTCGGCGGGCGTGCTGTCCACCGGCGGCGGGGTAATCTTTGCCGCGAGCCGGGACGGGAACGTGGTGGGGCTCGATTCGCGGACGGGCAAGCTGCTGTGGCGGTTCCAGACGGGATCCAACATCGACTCGTCACCGATGAGCTATGCGGTTGACGGGAAACAGTTTGTGGCGTTGGCGGCGGGCGGGACGCTGTACGGGTTTGCGCTGCCGGAGGCGCCGTAAGTGACACCACGCGCCACGACGGGAAGCTCCTCCCCGGTCGATGGGAAGCAACTTATGGCCCTGCCGACGGGCGGGGGTGCGGCAGGCTTTGCTCTGCCGGAGGCGCCGTAGGCCGGCGCCCGCCTATTGCAGCGGATGCCGCCAGCGGAGACCGGGAAAGCGGCTGTAATCGCGGGTGATCCATTCGCTGCCGGACTCGATGGCGAGGGCGGCAAAGTAGGCGTCGGGCACTAACTAAATTACCCTTCGCGGCCGCCTGCCGGCAGAGGCGGGTGAAGATCTCCCAGTGGCGCGGGCCCGGAGCGACGGGAATGCAGTTGGGCTGGGTCCGGAGCTGAGCGGCAAATTGAAGAGCTGGCTCCAGGGGACTCGGCGGGTTGAAGGCCCCCGGGTGCGTTACTCGGAGGAAACCAGCGAGCACCGTGTCGGCCCTGCCGTGGGCCTGGTCCGATTATGCGACGCCCTCTAACCACCGCCGGAACAAGGGTTGTTCGGGAGCCTCGTTCCAGTACGCGTACACAAAGATATTAACGTCCATCAGCAGCACCGCGCCCCTCGATCAGATCCAGGAGCGAAGCTGCATCGTCGAGATCGACCCCTGGCTGTAAGCAGCTTCCGCTAAGCTAAATGTCGGGAGCTTTACCTGCTTTCGCCGCCGGTACTGCCTCCGGCGAGCGAGCGTTGCGCGAAGGGCATCCTCCATCACAGCGGTGAGGGTTGTGCCAGTCTCGGCGGCGAGTTTCTTCGCTTCCGCGTGCAGTTGGTCCTCAAGCCGGATGGTCGTCCTCACAGATTCAATCATATCAAGTTGAAGCAGGCCCACCCGTGCCGGTAGACTTGGGTGGATGCGGCGGCCCTTGTCCTTGGCAGCGACCTTGGTGTTGGCGTGCTTCCTGGTGCGGGCTGGGTCGCAGGCGCAGATCCTCGATCTGAAGCATTACAGCACCGTGTTTGGAGAGGGGCGGAATTTTCGCGTTTTCCTGCCGCCGGATTATGAGCGGGCGGGCGGGAAGCGGTACCCGGTGATCTACTTCTTCCATGGGTGGCACGAGCGCTACAACCGCGCGGACACGGGCTATGATTCGCGGGACGAGTACGGGGGCGACACGATCGCGGCGTTTGTTGGCGGACACGACGTGATCGTGGTGAAGTGGGACGGGTACAATCCGCGGACGCCGGGGGAGGATTACCCGCGGCCTTATAACATCTCTCTGGGATACAATCTCGGAGAGGTTGCGAGTGCTGAGGAAGAACTGGCGAACTTGGTTGCCGCTCGGAATGGCGCTTGTGTTTCTGCTGTGCCGGCAGCCGGCGGCGAGGGCTGACGCGGAGCTGCGCATCGGCTGGGGAGCGCTGGAACGGCTGGTCGCCGAACACGCCTTCACCGACGAAGGCCGGCATTACTTGCGGGGCGGCAAGGAGGCCAAGTGCGGCTTTGCCTACCTGGAGAACCCGCGTGTGGATACGGAGGAGGGGCGGCTGCGGCTGAAGGCGCAGTTCACCGGGCGCTCGAGGGTCAATCTGTTCGGGATGTGCGTGGGGCCGGGGGACAGCTTCGAGGTGACGATTCTGGCGATGCCGCAGTACCGCGACGGGGCGATCGCGTTCGACAATGTGGAAGTTTACATTACAGCAATGCCCGCGACGGTTATTATGTTCGCGCGGTGTGTAAGAACATGACCGAGAGCCTGCCCGGCCAGCTTCGCTTTCCGGTGGCGCAGGAAGTGAAGAAGGTCGCCGAACAGAGCGCGAGCGGCTACCGGCGCAACCTGGAGAATTTTGCGGTCAGCGAGGTCCGCGTGCTGGCGGAGGGGCTCGTGCTGGTATTTTCGTTTGCGCTGTCGATTGAGTGAGTAAAGTTCTGTTTCACGTTAGTCGGAAGCTGATCCGCATGGACTGGAGTCTTTGAGGTTTCATAGGCGGCCGGCTCTCCGTCAGTGAACTGGGCTGAGGAACGGCAGAGGCACGGCCCACCGTGCCCCTGCTGCAAGGAGAACTCCAAGGGTTGCTATTGCTGGTTTGACGGTGGCGGCGGCTGGACCGGCGTCGAAATCTGCTGTGCGGTCTGCGGCAGTTCCGCCACCGTGTAGATCTTCACCTCCACGCGCCGGCTGAGCTTTCGTGCCTCGCGCCGGTCGTCGGCCTGGGCCGGCATGTCCTTGCCGAGCCCAATCTGGTGGACCCGGTAGACCGGAATCTTGTGCCTCTCGGTGAGATACCGGACTACCGCTGCCGCCCGTTTTTCGCTCAGAGAGTAATTGTAACCGGGGTCGCCGGTCACGTCCGTGAAGCCCTGGACCTCGATGACGTACCTCTTCATATCCGACAGAGGCTGGGCCATCTCATCGAGGGTCTGCGTCGCCTCCTCGGTCAGAGCGCTCTGGTTGAAGCTGAAGTAGACGGTCTTGGAAAGCGACATCTGGTAGTTATCGAGGTTGTCGACGGTCTTCGCCAGTTGATCGGTCTTCGCTATACCGCCTTCGGCGAGCGTGCGGGCGTTGTCGGCCCTTTCCATCGCCTGGCCGGCTTTGGTAACGCCTTCGGCCGCCCTCTGACCAGCTTCGCCGGCGCGAGCGTCGGCGGCGTTCGCCTTCTCATCTACGCGCGAAATCTCGCGGGTCGACTTCTCGTCGAGATCTCCAACCTTCTGCGCGTTCTCAGCGGCGCGTTTGTCCAGCTCACCTACCTGCTGGTTCAATGGCTCGGTGCGGTTTCGCACGAACCGCCTGGTGGCGCATCCTGTGGTGGCGCCCGCCAAAGCAGCGACCACCAATAACGACACTAATCGAGTTCTCATAGCTTCCTCCTCAGGACCTTATCCTTGAAGCAATACACTACAAGCAATCCAGGAACCAATTGAAAGCGTGCCGCTTTCTCAACAGGTTATGAGAAGCGAAGGCGTACAGAGATAGCCGCATCCTACGTCCGACGCCGAAGCGCCGAGTAAAATCTGCCGGCCTTCCTTTTAGCCGGCTGCTACCGTGTAGTATCTTCCTGCGGCGGAAGATCTTCCACAAGATGACCTTCCCGACGCGCCGTAGATCCGTGACGGGCGCCTGGATCAAATGAGCATCGAAGGTCCAAGGCATCTCACGAACGTTCGTGCCCGACCTGTCACTCTCGGCCTTTCTAAGAACGGGATCAGACTATCGAGGCTGTGATTCCGATTCCCCAAGCGTCGCAGAAACACAATGATAACTTTGGCCGGAAAGAGGCAGAGCACAACGACAGTCAGCGCAGAGAGGAGCTGTGACGTAATCTGCTCGAAACGCGGCGGGAGCGCCAGCATCTTCAGGCCAAGATACAACGCGGCCAAAACCAGCAGTGGGAGGGGTAAAGATGCAAGAAGGGAAACGGCCAACTCTTTCCACGAGTCTTGAAACCTCTTCGAACGCCTCTGAAGGAGGCGGCCGAGGATGAACCCTAAACTGTGCCGGCGATCAGGAACGCAATGAATACAAGAAGATAATACGCGGTATGCGAATGGAAAAGGGGCGCCGCAACTCGGTGCAGCATGTTCGTAATCCTTTCTACTCCACGGTGCGGCCCGAGGCGGCCCCGCCTGTCACCCGCCACTCGAGTCGGGCTTATTCGTCCACAGACCTGACAGGTCAGATCACGTGGGATTCGGGCGGTGGGCTATCTCCGTTTTCGATCCAGAGTGCCAAGGCCGAGATAAGCCAGTCTCGGGGTGGGGCCTGACGGCAGCGCCGCTGCTATATGGGATTTCGCCCCTGGATGATTCGGATGAGAACCGCGGCAATGGCCAGGAGCAGCAGCAGGTGAATAAATCCACCGACGGTGTAAGAGCTGACCACGCCTAGCACCCACAAAATCATTAGGAGAATCGCGATCGTCCAGAGCATCTCTCGCTCCTTTCTCATACCCGGCAAGCGGGCCAGGCCTGCGCCTACCGGGCCGGCCCCAAACGCCGGGCGCTCCCGGGCGGGCCGCCCTGTGCGTCGCTCACCTCACCGGACACAACCAGCTCAACGCGCCATCGCTGTGTCGGATATCGGAGCCTGCGCACCTGCGCTGACCGTGGATCCCACGTAATACCGGGTACACTGCTCGAAATGCACGCGGTGGGCCAGGCGCGTAACACTGTGAATCCGCAGGCAGTTGTCCTCGCCGTTGCGGTCACGGAAACGTAAAAATTACCCGGACGTCGTGAACGTTCTCGCACTGCGATCGTCACGCTCTTGACAAACTTCTATTATTACGACGCCGAAAAACCGATGTCGTTATTCTCCGCACAGTCCAAAAACTGCCGCGCTGAGTGGTGGAATTTTTATACGCCGCAATCCGGCAGGCAAAGCCGGCTTTTCTTGTTTTCAGCAAGATGGCTCCAACCCGGCGGGTTGGTCCACTGATTGCGATGTGAGTGTTCGCCGGGCCGTGGCCGCTGCTCAGGTTACAAAGTCCCGGCAAGGAGGAAGTCCATGCGTGATCTCAATGATCATCACAATCAGGATGATGTCACCCCATCGGATGGTGCGAGCGCGGGGAATCATTCGAGCGGGAAGAATTATCTGCTCCTCGGGGCAGCGTTCGCTTTGCTGGCCGGCAGCAACGGCTACCTTCTCTGGCGGGTCAGCGACCTGAGTGCAAACGTGTCGAAGTGGCAGGCGTCCACGACGTCGGAAATCTCCGAGATCAGTAACACCCTCTCGGCCGGCGCCACAACGAATCATCGAAATCTGGAATCTCTCCGTCAGGACCTGGATGAGGCCAGGCGCCAGGCGGCCACGGCGGCCGGGAAGGCGAGGATCCAGGCCGAAAGACATGCCGAGCAGTTGGCGAGCAAGCTTGCCCAGGAGCAGGAGGAGCAGCAACGGCAAGTGACTACCGAGCTGACCGGAGTCAAGGAAACCGCCAGCACCGCCAATGCAGCCGCCAGCACGGCCAACGCCCGGATCGCCGACGTGAGCAGCGAGGTCACGGCGACCAAGTCCGAGGTGAGCGGCGCAGTTGCCGATTTGAAGCGCGTTACCGGCGACCTGGGTGTGATGAGCGGCCTGATCGCCACCAACTCCAAAGAGCTCTCGGTGCTTAGGGGGTTGGGGGAGCGGAATTACTTTGAGTTCGATCTGGCCAAATCGGACAAACCGCAGCGGGTCGGCGACATCAGCGTGCAAGTGAGGAAGGCCGATCCCAAGCGCAACAAGTACACGGTTGACATCGTCGCCGACGACAAGAGGGTCGAGAAAAAGGACAGAAACACCAACGAGCCGGTGCAGTTCTATCGCGCCGGCGCCCGCCAGCCGTATGAGCTCGTCGTAAACGAAGTGAGAAAAGATCGGCTGGTCGGTTATCTGGCCACGCCGAAAACTCAGATGGCACGCAAGTAACGGCCGCAGAGAAACAGAGGGATCGGGGCGTGGTCCCGGTCGGCGCGGAACACGGCGAGCCACCCTCCCCTGGGCAAAAAGCCTCAGCGGAGCTTGGCTCGCCCCCGTTACCGCGCTCAAAACGTGACCAGCCTCGGTCCCTCGGCGGGGTATACTACACTTGCTTCCGTGAGCGACGCTGACTCTGACCTCCCATGAAAATCGTCCTACTCGCCTGGTCCTTGGCGCTGGCGTTCTCCGCGACGGCGGCGGAAATCCATGCGGGTATGAGGAATGTGATCGTCTGCCGGGAGGCG
>JBGOUJ010000391.1:0-7486 GCA_041477005.1 Terriglobia bacterium
ATGGCGTCGACGATGGCGCCGTTGGCGGCGAGATCATCCGCGCTCAACTGGTCGGTCGGGCTGTCGGGGACCGGCTCGTAGTCGACGAGCCGGTCGACGGCGCCCCCGAAGCCGAGCGCGGCGTAGGTGGCATACTCCTCGGGCGTCGCCCCGAGGCCGGCCCGCCGCAGCAGGTGCGCGATCAGATCTGCCATAGCCGTACCTCAGTCGTCAGTCGTCAGCCATCAGCCGTCAGCTATCAGCCATCAGCCGTCAGCTATCAGCAACCGAAGTCTCCCGGGGTACTGAAAGCTGATGGCTGAAAGCTGATGGCTGATAGCTGATGGCTGATAGCTGATAGCTGATAGCTGATAGCTGATAGCTGATGGCTGTTTTCGTCACTGGTCACTCGTCACTGACTTCTTGAGCTCGGCCAGCAGGGTCAGGGCTTCGATGGGGCGCAGCTCGTCCAGGTTGAGGGAGCGGATTTGATCGACCACGAGGGAGTCGATGGGGGTGAAGATGGAGATCTGCGTAGGATGCGCCGCGCCGGGGGAAAGCTCTTCGCTCACCGAGTGCTCGCGCTCCTCGTGGCGCTCCAGCACGGCGTGGGCGCGCTCGATGATCGGCAGCGGCAGGCCGGCCAGCCGCGCCACCTCGATGCCGTAACTGCGATCGGCGCGGCCGGGCTCGACCTTGCGCAGGAAGATGATCTGGTCGCCTGCCTCCTTCACCGTGACATTGAGGTTCTTCACGCCGCTCAACAAGTCGGCCAGCTCGGTCAGCTCGTGGTAGTGCGTGGCGAAGAGCGTCTTGGCGCGGAGGCGCTGGTGGATGTATTCGACCACCGCCCAGGCGATGGCCAAGCCATCAAAAGTTGAGGTGCCGCGGCCGATTTCGTCGAGGATGATCAGGCTCGCAGAAGTCGCGGAGTTTAAGATCTGGGCCGTCTCGGTCATCTCAACCATGAAGGTGGAGCGGCCCAGGGCGAGGTTGTCGGTGGCGCCGATGCGGGTGAAGATGCGGTCGAGCACCGGGAGCCGGGCGCTCAGGGCTGGGACGAACGACCCCATCTGGGCGAGGATCGAAATCAGCGCCACCTGCCGCAAGTAGGTCGATTTACCGCCCATATTGGGGCCGGTGATGACGCCGATCAGGTCGGTGGAGTCGTTGAGATAGAGGTCATTGGGAATGAATCGCTCGGCCCGCTCGCGCTCGCCGAGCTGCTCGATAACCGGGTGGCGGCCGCTGATGACCTGCATTTCGGCTCCGGCGTGGAAGACCGGCCGGACGTAGTTATGCTCCGCGGCGAGGCGCGCCAGGCAGAGATACACGTCGATCTCGGCGACGGCGGCGGCGGTGCTGCGGATGCGCTGCGACTCGGCGGCTACGCGCTGGCGCAGTTTCTCGAACAGGTTGCGCTCGATCTCGAGGATGCGCTGCTCGGCCTCCAGCACCTTGTGCTCGTATTCCTTCAGCTCGGGCGTGGTGAAGCGCTCGGCGTTGACCAGCGTCTGCTTGCGCTCGTAGTCGGGCGGGGCCAGATGGAGGTTGGGCTTGGAGATTTCGATGTAGTAGCCGAAGACCTGGTTGAAGCGGACCTTGAGCGACTGGATACCGGTGCGGGCGCGCTCGCGCTGCTCCATCTGGAGGATATAGGTGCGGCCGTTCTGCCGCAAATCCCGCAGCTCGTCGAGCGCTGGATCGACGCCGGCGCGGATCACGCCGCCGTCGGCGAGACTGAGCGGCGGCTCGTCGGCCAGGGTGGTGAGAATGCCGCCGGCTACGTCGGCCAGCTCGTCCAGGCGCTCATGGAGATCGCACAAGCGCGGCGAGTGGAGGCGGCGCACGAAAGCGCGCAGCAGAGGCACGCGCGAAAGCGACGTTCCCAGGGCCAGCAGGTCTCGCGGCGTCGCCGAGCCGAGCGTCACGCGGGCCAGCAGCCGCTCGATGTCCAGCACCTTGGCCAGGTCGCGATCGAGCTCCGCGCGGAGGATGGTTTCCTTCTTGAGCTCTTCTACGGCTTCCAGGCGCGCTTCGATCTCGGCCGGAGCGATCGAGGGCTTGAGCAGGCGCTGGCGCAGCAGTCGCGCGCCCATGGCGGTGGTGCTGTGGTCGAGCACGTGGAGCAGGGTCGATTCGGCGGGGCCGCCGAATAGCGGCTCGACCATCTCCAGGTTGCGGACCGTGACGGCGTCGAGCACCATGTGGTCGCGCTGGCGGAAGAAAACGGGGCGATCGAGGTGCTGGAGCGCCGCGCGCTGCGTGTCACGCAGGTAATGGAGGATGGCGCCGGCGGCGGCGACCGCGGCCGGATGGTCGGCCAAGCCGAGCCCTTCGAGCGAGTGAAGCTGGAAGTGCTCCGAGAGCGTGCGCCGGCCGTAGTCGAACTGAAAGATCCAGTCGTCGAGCTCGGTGCGGAGGTAGCGCCGGGTGGCGATGGAGCCTTCGGGAATCGCGCCGAACAGCGGCAACTGCGAAGGCGAGAGGACCTCTCGGGCGCCGATCTGCTCGATGATGGGTTCGACCTCGTCCGGCGGCGCTTCGGTGGCGCGAAACTCGCCGGTCGAGATGTCCACGTAAGCCAGACCGGCCAGCTCGCCGCAGCGCGCCACCGCCGCCAGGTAGTTGTTCTCGTTCGAACGGAGCAGATTGAAGTCGCTGGCCGTACCCGGCGTGATGACGCGGGTGACCTCGCGCTTGACGAGCTTCTTGGCCAGTTTGGGATCTTCCATCTGATCGCAGATGGCGACGCGGTGGCCGCGGGCGATCAGCTTGGCGATGTAGTTGTCGACGGCGTGATAGGGGACGCCGCACATCGGTATGGCTACGCCCTTCTCCCGGTTGCGCGAGGTGAGGGTGATCTGCAGCTCGCGCGCGGCGACCACGGCGTCCTCGTAAAACAACTCGTAGAAATCCCCGAGGCGGAACAGCAGCAGAGCGTTGGGAAATTTCTGCTTGATCGAGTTGTATTGCCGCATCAGCGGCGTGGAGGGTTCCGGTCCCATGGGAGAATAGGGGAACCAAGCGATTATATCTCCGACCGGGAGGCTCGGCTGCGAAACAAGCGATTGTGGTGGGCTATGGGCTCCTATGCCGTGCTCGCGCTACTCGCCTATTTCACGCTGGACGAGCTGTTTCGCATCGTGGTGTGGGTGGTTTGCGGAGGACTCGGGGTGATGACGGCGGCTCGGGCGGTCTATGGGGAGCGGTGAAAAAAGAAAAGCGAAAGGCAAAAGGCAAGTGCAAAAGGCAAAAGGCAAAAATCAAGGAAGGGTACCTTTGTCTTAATGGCCCTGGCGGGCGGGCACCCTTCGGCGAACACACCACAGCGGTAAGTACGGGTTGATGATAGAAAATGCTCCGTGGCCGGCTGGTGAGGATTGCTCCTCAGGCAGCCGGGGCGCCGAAGGTTTTACTCGGTCCGCCGGCGGAGAGAGGTTGATCGACGCCCAATCCCACTGGGTCGAGCCTCACCGGCGAGGCGTTAGAGTATGAGTAGGGAGGGGAGCCATGCGGATAGATGCGGGGACCTGGCGTCGTTGGCTGCTGGTGCTGATCGTTTTCGCTGTGGGGTGCGCGAAGGCGCAGTCCTTTGACGCGGCCCGCAATTCCATTCGGAAGCGGATGACGGATTTGGACGCGCCTTCTGTGGCGGTGGCGGTGGCGCGAGACGGGAAGATTCTGTGGGAGGAGGGGTTCGGGTGGGCGGATCGGGAGAAGCGCATCGCTACCACGCCGCACACGCTGTATTCGCTGGCTTCCATCAGCAAGCCGATCACGGCTACCGGACTGATGGTCCTGGTGCAGGCCGGGAAGGTCGATCTGGACCGGGCGGTGAACGACTACCTGGGGGCGGTGAAGATCGTGGCGAAGGTGGGCGACGCGCGGCAGGCGACGGTGCGGCGGGTGGCGAATCACTCTTCGGGTCTGCCGCTGCACTACCACTTCTTCTACGCGGACGAGCCGTACCGGCCGCCCAGCTTTGAGGAAACGCTGCGGAAGTACGGCATGCTGGTGACGGCGCCGGGGGAGCGGTACCAATACTCCAACCTGGGATTCGGGATCCTCGACGAGGTGATTTCACGGGTTGCGGGGTCTGCCTATCGGGAATTCATGCAGCGCGAGGTGTTCGAGCCGCTCGGGCTGAGCGAGATGTCCATCGAGGTTTCCGGCAGCGTCAAGGCGCCGGCCGCGGTGCGCTACGGGAGCGACGGGCGCGCGCTGCCGTTCTACTGGTTCGATCACACCGGGGCGTCGGCGGCGTGGGCCAGCGCGCACGACCTGGCGCGGTTCGGGATGTTCCACCTGAAGGCGCACCTGCCGGAGCAGAAGGCGATCCTGCGGGACGAGACGATCGACGCGATGCAGGCGCCGACCGCGCCGGACGAGGACGGGGCGGGTTACGGCGTGGCGTGGCACATCGGTGAGGCGAACGGGTATCGCTGGGTGAGTCACGGCGGGTCGATGGCGGGCGTGCGGACGCTTTTGTTCCTGATTCCGTCGGAGAAGATTGCGGCCGTGGCGCTGTGCAACGCGGGGGTGGATCTGCCGGGCCCGGTGGTGGATGACATCCTCGCGGCGCTGCTGCCCCGGTGGAAGCCGGGGGTCCCGAAGCCGAAGCGCGCGGCCGCGGCGTTCCGGCCCATTCCGGAGCTGGTGGGCACGTGGAGCGGAAAGCTCTCGACCTATGAGAAAGACCAGCCGTTCACGCTGCGGATTTTCGAATCGGGCGACGTGCACGCCAAGCTCGGCGGGCAATTGGAAACGCTGCTGACGGGGCAGGCCGGGGTCGAGTGGGAGAACGGGTATCTGTCCGGGTCGATGCAGGGGGACATCGGGACGGAAGACGCAGACCGGTACCGGCACTTCATCGGCGTGAGGCTGAAGCTGCGGGGAGATTCGCTGAACGGGCCGGCCACGGCCTTCACGCAGCAGGCGAAGGGGCGCGCGGGGGATGCTCTTACGAGTTGGGTGGAGCTTCGGAAGACGGACTCCTCGGGGTCGCGGAGGTAGGGGCGAGAGCGCGGGAAAGTGAACGGCAGACCTTGGTGCAAATTTGCGCCAAGGTTAAATCGTTGATAGGAAAGGCCTTCGCCGGCGGAGGGAAAGGCAAGGCAAAAGGCAAAGTGACGGCGAGAGCGCTGGAAGACTCGGGGGGACCTGGTGGCAAATTTGCCACCAGGTTTAAATCGTTGACAGGAAAGGGCTTCTCCGGGGAGGGAAAGGCAAGGCAAAAGGCAAAAGGCAAGGAAGGGCGCCTTTGTTTTAATGGCCCTGGCGGGCACACTACGGCGGTAAGGACGGGTTGGTGACAGAGAATGCTCCGTGGCCGGCTGGCGAGGATTGCTCCTCAGCCAGCGGGGGCGCCGAAGGCTTTACTCGGTCCGCCGGCGGAGAGAGGTTGATCGACGCCCAATCCCGCTGGGTCGAGCCTCACCGGCGGTGAGCCTCTGCCAGGGACGGCTCCTCACCGTGTCACAGAGGCCAGTCATCAATACTACGGAGCTGCGTCGGCCAATGCTTCCTACTTTCAGCATAACGGCCGAGGCAAGGGACGCCAGGGGCGCCGCAGCGTATATGGCTGAAAAGACTAGGAAACAATTCTCAGATTTCCGCTCATAATCTATTATTAGTATCTTACGTTGATGCCTGGCGGCGAGGGTGCTATATATAAAATGGAGTGATTGTAGGGTAACGTTCGTGCTGCGCCATCTAAGTCCGTGGTTTTTCAGGAGAATGGCTCTTGGGATTCTGGGGGTTCTTCTTTTTGCGTGCGGCTCCGGGGAGCGTCACAAGGACCGGGCGTTCGCCCGCGAGATGGCGGCCATTCGGTCGCTGCACAACCTGGACACTGCACAGACGCAGTACTCCTCCGCATATCAGCGATATGCTGCGACGCTGGCTGAGCTGGGCCCTCCGCCATCGCCGGAAGGGAAAGCAGCACCGGGGGCGGCCGATCTGATCCCGGCGGATCTGGCATCGGGGACCAAAAACGGTTACGTCTTTACCCTCGCGCCGAGACCTGGGGGCTACACGATTCACGCCAATCCGCAGACATACGGCGTCACGGGACGCCGCTCGTTTTACACCGACGAGTCGCATCGGATCCGCCAACACGATGGGAAGGAACCGGCCAGCGCAAAAGATCCAGAAGTACAGTGAGACAGCGGCGTTCCCTCCCACCTCCTATTCTTCGCGAAGAGCGGCGGTGCAGTCGACGCGCATGGCACGGCGTAGAGGAATGCAAACGGCGGCCGGCGAGACGAGCAGAATCACGGCAGCCGCCAGGGCGAGCGTCAATGGGTCGCGCGGGTGAACTTGGAACAGGAGCGCTTCGAGGAAGCGGCTCAGCGCGAGGGAGCCGGCCAGGCCCACGGCGAGTCCGATCACGACGGGGATCATGCTCTGGGCGAGGACGAGCCTGGCGATTGCGAGAGGTTGCGCGCCGATTGCCATGCGGATGGCGATTTCGCGGAGGCGCGCGGTGACGAGGCTGGATAAGACACCGTAGATTCCGATGATGGCCAGGACCAGGGCGAGGCCGGCGAAGAAGGTGAGCAGGAGAGTGTTGAATTTGCGCTGGGACTGCCACTCGTCGACGTAGTGGTCCATGGGGAGGACCTTGTCCGCCGGAAGGTCCTTGTCGACGGACCAGACGGCCTTCTGAAGAGCCCTCGCGAACGACTGCGGTGCGGCTGCGGTCCGCACGACCAGGGTGGCACCATTGAGTTTCAGGTACGGCCAGAAAATCTGCGGCCGGGTTCCGTTCTCCACGCCCATCGGCCGGTAATCGGCAACGACGCCAATGATTTCCCAGGCCTGCTTCTTGTCGGAGCTGAGCAGGCGCTTTCCGAGCGGGTCCTCACCGTTGAAAAACTGGTGCGCGAAAGCGTGGTTCACGATCGCGACGGCGTCCTTGTCCTGCTCGGCGAGGGCGAGGTCGGAGTCGGTGAAGAAGCGTCCGGATTGGAGCCGCAAACCGATGACGCTGAAATACTGGGGGCTTACGTGCGCCATGTGGGCGACGGGAAGTGACGTGACGGGCGGCTCGGGGCGGCCCGCGATGTAGAAGCTTGACAGGGTGACCCCGTGGAGAGGCAGATTGTCGACTATGGCGACGGCAATGACCCCGGGAACCGAGGCGGCGCGGTCCATCACCTGGCGAAAGAGCCGCGATCGGCTCGCGCCGTCGGGATAGCGCTTTTCCGGAAGGTCGATGTCAAGGGTAGCGAGACGCGCGGTTGGGAAGCCAATACCGGTCGAGACCAGATTGTGAAAACTGCGGATCATGAGCCCCGCTCCGGCGAGCAGGACAAGCGCCAGCGCGACCTCGGCGGCGATGAGGAACTGGCGGGTGTGGACGCGGGCGGCGGAGGCGCCCCAGCCGCCGGCTTTGAGCGCGGAGTTGAGATCCACGCGGGAAGCCGCGACGGATGGAGCGAGGCCGAACAGCAGGGTCGTGAAAACCGCCGTGGCGGCCGCAAAGGCGAACACCGGGAGATTG
>JBGOUJ010000392.1:0-7454 GCA_041477005.1 Terriglobia bacterium
CTGGCCCGCTCGTAGAAACGCGCCGCCTTCGCCGGGTCGCTCTCGAAGCCGGCGGCGTTCCCCAGCAGGCGAAGCACAGTTGCGAGGGAACGCCGCTCGGGCTGCTTCGATTTCTCCAGTTCCGCCAGCACATGCCCGAGGATCTCCCGCCGTTCGCGCCTCTCCCGAGGGCTCAGCGACCAGCCGAAGCCTTCGCCCAGTCTTGCCGCACTGGCCCGCGCGTCTTCCGATTCCCCGATGAAGTGGTAGATTCCCGAGCGCCACGACCAGAAATCGGGCGCTTGCCGCCGGACCTCCCGTACGCCGAACTCGGCCATCCAGAAAACCACCGGCCAGGGGAAGCGGCGACCGAAGTAGTTCCGGTTCAGGTTCAGCAGGTCCATGCTCGGGGACTGGCGCACCCGCAAGTCGAGCATCGAGTCAAGGCCATAGACGAAGCAGGCATCCGGACGCCGATCGCCGAGCGGGTCCTCCATCTGCGCCACGACACCCCCAGGCGCCTTGGGGTCCAGGGCAATTTCGACGATCTGCTTCCCTGGCTGCCGCCGGCGGATTTCCGCCACCAGCCGTTGGCGAAGCGTAGAGTGATTGACCCGGGCAAAGCCCAGCGTGAAGCCGCCGGCCAACTCAAGCATGTTCGCCAGGGCTTCGATCTCGACCTCGTTCTCGACGGAAAGCGACGCCTCGGCCACCCGGGTAGTCATGCCGCGCCCCCGTTGACCACTTCTGCGAATAGAGGGTTCCAGTCGTACCAGAGGCCGCGATCGTCAGCGTAGGTGAACGCCATCTGGTGCAACAGCAGCTCGTACCAGAGATCGGCGTCGGCCTCGTAGGGCCGCTTGCTTTCGTGCACGGCCTGGAGCGCCTTGCGCTCCTCGGAGCGGACCGCGATGTTGATGTCGTCAGCCTGCTTTCGAACGGTGCGCTGCACGGCCTCCGTAGTTACCGGAAGCGTTGGGCAACGCTCGATGGCCGAGCGAATCAGGATGAACAGATTCCGGACGTGGCCGCCGGAGAGCCGGCACAGGCGCTTCAACTCCGGACTTGCGAGCAGCTCATCGGGCGTCGCACCCGCCCGCCGCGTGCGCCGTTCCACGATCTCGCACAGCGCCTCCAGTCCAGGCTCGAAGACTGCGTCGTCCCTCTGCGAAACGGGAATCAAAGGCAGCGTCAGGATCTCGGCGGCGTAGGCGCTCTTGAGCCGGTCGCGGCAGCGGCTGTAAGCGAGCTCGATCGGCACCGTGTATAGCGTGTCGCAGCCGAGGAACTTCAGTTGCCCGGCGTTGTCCAGGAAGAGGTTCTCGTGGTTGGTGAGGCCCTGGTCGTTGATCACCTTGCGCGGAATGCGGTCGAGCTGATCCACGACGACCAGGATCCCGGTGTACCCTCCGCGGTCCGGCTTTGCCAGCCACTCCCGCGCCTCCTTGAGGATGACCTTGTTGATGAGGTCGAAAATCGTTGGCAGGTGACCTTCGAGCAGCTTGCGCAGCGTGCCGCGGATGGCGGGGTTGTCTTTCAACGCCACGCTGAACTCGGCCACCCCGGCAACCTTTATCCCCTTCAGATCTACGTCTGCCTTCAACAGCTCACCGAGCTCGGCGAAAAACTCGGTGAGCTTGGTCATCCCGAAGTCGAAGCCGGCCTGCTTCAGATCGTCCACGATCTGCCGCACCATGTGGAAGACGATGTCCGTAGCAGTCACGTCCTCCAGATGCATCCACTGCTCAGCTTCGAGGAGGCAGACGAACAGCTTGCTGCCGTCCTGTCCCCGCTCCAGAATCCGCTTGACCCGCTTCAGCTCGGTGGTCTTGCCCACTCCCCGATGGCCCGTAAACAGCCGGCAGACCGGCAGCGACCCGCTCAGTGCGATGCTCTGGGATAGGCGGATCTTGACGTCGTCCAGTCCCAGCTTCTTTTGCCAGTCGACGTAGAGCCCTTCCTCATCGGCCTCGAGCGCCCGGGCGGGGTCGAATTGCTGGTACAGAGCAGGACGCTTGGACATTCACCTCGATTATAGAGCGGCGGCCTTCCCGGCCGGGGTAGAATCTGACCTATGAACTGGAAACCCGCTGTCTTCGCCGCTTCCGCCGGTGCTCTCTTCGTCTCAGCCTGGCTCTGGGCCGCCGCCCCGCAAGCAAGCCAACCCGCCGCCGACCCGCTGATCGAGGGCTTCCGGCTGGTCGAGGTCGCCTCCGTGGCCGACGCGATCGAGCAGCTCTACGGCCAACGCGCCCACATGAGTCACGAGATGCGGCCCTTGTTTACCACCAAGTTCGCCGGGCCGGCCGTGACGGTGCTGCTGAAGAAAGGGGAGCACAAAGACGGCGCCTCGGCCTCCCAAGGCATGCTGGACGCCATCGACGCCGCGCCGCCCGGCTCGGTCTACGTCATGGTCCTCGAAGACGGCGCGGATTTCGCCGGCATCGGCGGCCTGATGGCGACGGCGATGAAGGTTCGCGGCCTGGCTGGAGCGGTGGTAAGCGCCGGCATCCGCGACACCCCGCAAATCAAGCGCCTCCAGTTCCCGGTCTTCAGCCTCGGGGTGGTCCCGTCAACGTCGGTCAACCACTACCGCTTCGCCGGCTCGAACGTCCCCGTCCTGTGCGCCGGCGTCCGGGTGAACCCCAACGACATCATCGTGGCCGATGAAGACGGCGTCGCCGTGGTCCCCCGCGCCCGCGCCGCCGAAGTGCTGAAGAAAGCCCAGGATCTGGACGACACCGAGCACCGCATGCTGCCCTTCATCGAGAAGTTCCGCTCGATCAAGGAAGCGGTGGCGAAGTTCGGAAGAATCTGAAGAAACTGAGAAATTAAGAAATGGAGGAGTGGGCCCCGAGGCGAGGCCTTTCTCTTCACTTCTTCTGGAAAATCAGGATGTACTGATTCGCCCCGTGGTCGCGGTAGCTCAGCAGGCGGTAGCCGTTGTCCTCGACTTCTTTAATCACCTCATCACGGTCGGCGCGGACATGGCTGGTCCTGTCCTGGCCGCCCTTGTTGCGGTACATGTCGCCGATGACGAGGCGGCCGTCGGGTTTCAGCGCCTTGCTGATGTAGCCCAGCATCTCGGCCGGATAGTCGAAGTGGTGGTACACGTCGAAGATCCAGACAAGGTCGCTCTGGCCCTCCGGCAGCTTCGGGTCGCGGTCGGTGCCGAGCACCGTGGTGACGTTGGCCAGCTTCTCGGACTGGACCCGGGCTTGGGCTTTGTCCAGGAAGTCCTGCTGGATGTCTTCGGCCAGGACGCGGCCCGAGGGGCCGACAGCCTCGACCAGCGCCGGCAGGAAAACGCCCACTCCGGTGCCGACATCGGCCACCGTGCTCCCGGGCTTGATCTCGAGCGAGCCGATCAGCTCTTTCGGCTTGAGTTCCTCGGCGCGCTTGGTCGAGCCGAGGGTCTTGGCGAGGCGCTCGCGGCCTTCGTGGGTCTGGTACTCCTTGTTGGCGCCGGCCGCAACCTGGGCCGGAGCGGCGGGTAGCCAAAGCAACAGGGCCAGGAAACTTCTCAGGAGCGTTCTCATACAGCACACTATAGCAAGGCGTCGGGAACAGGAGGGGCGTCGATAAACAACAGGGCGTCGCTCACAACAAGTCGTCGCGCCGCCGCTTCTCCAGGATCTTGACGACCTCGCCCACGTCCTGCGCGCGGTCGCGGCGGGCGACCAGCAGCGCGTCCGGCGTATCCACCACGATGAGATCATCCACGCCCACCAGCGCCACCAGCTTGCCCGGCGCATCCACATAGGCGCCCTTCGCGGCGTGAAACACGGCATCGGTCCGGGCCACGTTGCCTTGCGCGTCGTGGGGCAGCAGGTCGTAGACGGCGTTCCAGCTCCCCACGTCGTTCCAGCCCAAGTCGGCGCACGGGAAGCCGACAATGTTGCCCGCCTTTTCGAGCACGGCGTAATCAATCGAGATGTTCTCGCACTGGGGGTAATGCGCCGCCAGAGACCGCGCGAACGGCGGCTCGCCCGGCCGGCCGCGAATCCCGTCGAGCGCTTTCGCCGTCGCGGGCAGATATTCCCGCAGGGCCCGATCGATCACCGCCGCCTTCCAGAGGAACATTCCGCTGTTCCAGTAGAAGTTTCCGCTCCGCAGAAAGCGCCGGGCCGTGGCCAGGTCGGGCTTTTCGCGAAAGCGCCGCACCGGGACCGGCTCGCCGGCGGCGGCGAATTCGATGTAACCGTAGCCGGTCTCCGGCCAGCGCGGCTGGATGCCCAGCACCACCAGGTGGTCTTCCGCCGCCGCCCGGCTCGCCCGCCGCAGAACCTGGCGGAAGGCCGCCGGGCGCGCGATCACGTGGTCGGCCGGGAAAACACCCATGACCGCTTCCGGGTCCTCGCCGAGCAGGATCCTGGCGGCCAAGCCGATGCACGGTGCGGTGTTGCGCTGCAGCGGCTCGGCGATAATCCGCTCCGGCGGCACCTTGGGCAGTTGCCGGATGATCTCCTTCCGCAAGTAAGTGTTGGTAATGATCAGGAAGCGCTCCGGCCGGACGAGCGGCCGCAGCCGGGCGATGGTCTGCTGGATCAACGATCGCTCGCCGAGCACCGGCAGGACCTGCTTGGCCCGGCTCCGGCGGCTGCGCGGCCAGAACCGGGTGCCCCGGCCGCCGGCCATGATCAGGGCGTAGAAGTGGCGCACTAGGGGTTCAGGCTATAGCCGTGAATCAGCCGGAAGGTCCGCCGCCAGCGGGTCTTGCTGAAGAAGTTCAGCGCCAGGTCGCGCGCGTGGTCCAGGCTCATCAGGGGGCTCTGCAACTGCTCGGTCGGCGCGTCGTAGGACCAGTAGATCACCAGCGGCTTCCCGATAATGTTTTCCCGAGGCACAAAGCCCCAGTAGCGGCTGTCGAGCGAAAGATCCCGGTTGTCGCCCATGGCGAAGTAATGCCCCGGTTGGACCACCACTTCCCCGTTGACCACGTTCTTCTCCAGCATCTCCAGGGCCGGCTTGTAAACCAGCGTGTTGGGCGTGGAGGGGAAATTGTCGCGGTAGGAATCGATGTATTCGGTCTTGTGATACTTATACGGCTCGAGCAACTCCTTGCCGTTCAGATAGACCTGCTTGTTGCGCAGCCGGAGGTGGTCGCCGGGCACTCCGATCACCCGCTTCACAAAGGTCTGGCGGATGTCGATCGGGTAGCGGAAAACGATGATGTCGCCGCGATGAATCGGCTCGTAGGGCAGCAGATTCTTCATCATCGCGCCGCCCGGGGCGTAGGCCAGCTTGTCCACAATCAGGTGATCGCCGATCAGCAGAGTGTCCTCCATCGAGCCGGTCGGGATCACGAAGGCCTGCATCAGCGTGGTCGTGCCGAACAGCAGCAGAATGATGGTGATGGTCCACTCGGCGATCACCCCGCGCTGCAGCTCGGGATGAGCAGATGCCTCGGAGCCGTCGTTGCTGCCGGCCTCGGCTACTGCCGCCGCCGTCTTAGTCGTTTCCATGTTTGCTTCCAGTGTAGCGAACTTTGCCCCTGAGGGGCTCAGGGCATCAGGGCATATCCGTGGACCAGCCGGAACGTCCGGTTCCAGCGTGTCTTGGAGAAGAAGTGCAAAGCGAGGTCCTTGGCGTGACCGGCCGTGATCAAGGGATCGACCAAGTCCTCGGTCGGCGCGTTATAAGACCAATAGATAATCACCGGCTTGCCGATAATCCGCTCCCGCGAGACGAAGCCCCAGTACCGGCTGTCGAGCGAAAGGTCCCGGTTGTCGCCCATGGCGAAGTAGTGCCCGGCCGGCACTACCACTTCCCCATCGGCCACGTGATGCTCGAGCATTACCATCCCGTTCGGGAACATCTGCGTGTTGGGCCGCGAGGGGAAATTGTCACGGTAGGAATCGATGTAGTCGGTCTTGTGGTACGTGTAGGGCTCGGCTACCGCCTTGCCGTTGAGGTAGAGCTGCTTGTCGCGAAGGTGGATCCGGTCGCCGGGGATGCCGATCACCCGCTTGACGTATGGGTCCTTCGTGTCGAGCGGCGGGCGGAAGACGATGATGTCCCCGCGCCGGATCGGCTGGTACGGCAGCAGCTTGCCCATCACGTCTCCCGCCGGAGCGTAAGCCAGCTTGTCGACGATCAAGTGGTCGCCCACGAGCAAGGTGTCTTCCATCGAAACAGTGGGAATCACATACGGCTGGGCCACGGTGGCCGTGCCGAACAGCAGCAAAACGATGGTTACGGTCCACTCCGCAATCACGCGATACGGCGGTTCGTTCTTGGATGCCATATCCATAGGCTACCAAAGGTGGGGCCGGCACGCTAAGGATCGTCACCACGCCTTGGAATCCGATGGGGAAGTTTCCTGCGAGAAGGGCGCCGAGACCGCGTCCATCCTGCCGGCGCATCAGGTCAACCCGTTCGCCGGCGTCGTCAACCGCAACGGCGCGAGCGCCTCGCGGCCGGGGCTGGCCTGCCAGGGGATGCCAGCAGGACGGTCCTCCTCTACTGCTGTTGATCGAGGTGAAAATCGAGACCGCGCTCCCGGTTCAGCCGGGTGGTGAACTCCAGGTCCAACTGATCGAACGAGACCTGGTTGTGAGCGCCGGAATTGGTCAGGTAGTGCAGCGTGCCGTTTTCGACCCAATAGGCGTTGGCCAGGTAGATCGAGCCGTTCTTGAGGGCGATCAGGTAGAGCCGTTGGGCCTCCGGCGGTGTAACCGATTCGGTAGCGCCGGCCTCGTGCGGCGGGACCACGTAGGTAACGATGCCCGCGCCTGGCGGCGACTGCGGCGGCGGAGGCTGCCCGCCGGGAACGATGTAAATGATAGTGGAAGGAACTGTGGGCTGCTGCTGCGCCTCGGGCGGATAAGACTCATAGTAAGGTGGATAGACCGGTACGGCGTAGGGCACGGCATAAGGAATGACAACGGTATTCCCGCCCTGCGGGTAGCGCCGGAAGCCACTCCTAAATCCGTTGCCGCCGTTGCCGAACCCGCCGACCGTGCCCGACAGGCGCGTGCCGAAGTTCGGGTCGACGATGCTGAACGGGCTGTAGGCGCCCGGCGCGTGACCGGCGCCGGGAAACACGACGTTGCCAAAACCGGAGACGGATCCGTAAGTGTTCGGCGTCATGGTGACGCCCGGAACCGGCGTCGCCGGCGCCGCCACACGAGGGCTGCTGCCTGGCCGCACGGCGTACGAGCCGGCTCGGGCGGCGGGCGCGGCTGCCCCGGTCGACACGCCGGCGTGCCCACCAGCGGCGCCACGCTGGGCCAAGGCTGCCCCGGCAAACGTTCCAGCCAAGCTTGCCACCATCCCCAACCAAGCGGTCTTTCTCACCGGGATATCTCCTGCCCCCAGCTTACCGCTAGTCCGCAACCTTCACAAGTGGCAGAGTTGTCCAATGCAGAATGAGCCTGAACGAGGGGTTTGTTTCCAATCGGGATGAGCCTGAAGGGGGAGTTTGTTTCCAACACGGTATGAGCCTGAGACGGAGGGGTGGTGAAACGGGGATC
>JBGOUJ010000393.1:0-7412 GCA_041477005.1 Terriglobia bacterium
AACCGCATCGACGATCGACTGCTGCTGTTCCGACGTCAGCAGTCCGGGCAACTTGGCGGAGGCCCAAAGCAGCATGGTGCGATTGAACGCGTGTTGCGTCTGACAGCCGCGCTCGAGATATCCGCGGAGCAGCTTCAGGCCGTCCTGAATTTCGGGAGCAGACGCATAGTCGTTCGGCGCAGTTCCCACCGCGACGGCGGCGAGGGCAGCGCCGTAGTACGCCGCGGCGGACGATTCCCACGGCTCCAGGTGGAAATTCAGCCAGGCCCAAGCCCCCGCCAGCTCCCCGGTCTTCATCTGCAGCGCCCACAAGTTGCGGAATGCTTCTCGCGCGTCTTCGCTGTTCTTGCCGCTCTGAGCGTCACGGCTGGCGAGGATCAGCGCGTTCAGAATGGCCTCGGTCCCGCGGGATTCGCTGCTTTTCGGGAGACCTCGCGTCTGGTCGGGATAGAAAGGTTCGACTTCCCTCCAGAGCCTCACGCGTTTCGTGATGTTGTCCAGGAGTTTGATCTCGTTTGCGGAAGGACCATCCTCGCCAAGCGCCGTGCGGAGCGCCGGCCGGGCCAGCGCGTACGGCGCCACCGTGTGGCAGGAGACGCAGAAAGTCTGGTGATCACGGACGGCGCCTCGCCAACCCATCCACCAGCTCTGTCGCTCATCGAGGTAGGCCGCGGCCGCCTTCTTGTCCCAGGAGGCGAGATCGTCAGTCTGGGCGTGCGATTTCGTCGCGAGACCGGTGGCGGCCAGACACGCCGCCAACACCCACGCCCCGGCCCTGGTCTTCTTCATAGCGAATCACCTCTTCGTGCACCGCGAGTCGCGGGCTTCGTTGTCGATAGCTCTCTTTGTCAATATCGCCTATCGCCCATCGACAAGGCAAGCGTGCCGCTATCCGCTGTCCGGCGGGTCTTCGAGCGCCGGCCGGATTCCCTCGCCTCTCTACCCTCGCGTCACCGAATGTCCACCCCCCGCCGGGCTCGACCTGCGCCAGCCCAAGGTGCTGCCTACACCTCCTCGGTCAAGCAGCTCGGGCCGCAACCCCCGGACCGGAGGCCGGTTGATAATGGCTGAGGGCTGATAGCTGATGACTGGGCTCCGGCTATTTCTCCGATGACCTCGTCTCGACCTTCCCTTCGATCAGCCTCTGAATCGGCGAGGGCGGCGGGTCGAGCGCCGCGGCCGCCTTCAGATAGGGCAAGGCGCTGCCGCCTTCCGCCGGCAATGCCAGCCGCTGCCCGCGGTGTAGCGCGTAGAATTTCGAGCCTTCGATGATCAGCAGCGCCGGCGGCCCGCCGAAGAACTTCGACAGCCCCACATCAATCGTAATCACCTTCCCCCCGAAGCGCGGCAGCACCGCGACCATCGGCGTGTGACCAATCACCATGCGGCCGGCCTCGTGAGTCTTGAGGACCCGATCGACGTGGGCGCCCAAACCGTTCTCGTTCTCCGGCTCGAGCGCCAGGCCCCGGTACCACAGTGGGCCGTCCTGGTCCATGATCATTCCATTCTGGAGCCTCTTGAGGTCTTCGAGTTCCTCCTGAACCTCTTGGTTGAATTCCTTCATCGTCTTCCTGGCGTACTTCGGGCTGATGCCGCCGTGCAGAAAGATCACGTCGTTGATCTTGATGATCACCTTGTGCTGGAGGAGCCATTTGCCGTACTTGCCCTCGGGACCGAATGCCTCCCGATGCTCCACCCAGCCGAGTGGATGCTCGGCATCGAACTTCTTCCGAAACTCGTCGCCTCGCGGCGGCGGCGTGCCGCTCTCCTTCAAGTCTTCGACGAGCAGCTTGAAATACTTGTCGCGGACCTCTTCGGACTTTGCCGTTCGGTACAATTCGTACTCTTCGTCCGGGACGTATCGCAAGTCGCCGTAAATGTTCATCGTCTCGTGATTCCCGAGAAGCGCGTGACACGCCCGCCGGCCTCTTTGGCCTGCTTCTCCAACTCCATCAGCAGATCCATCACTTTTCGCGAAGCCGGCCCGCGGTCCACGACATCCCCGACTTGCACCAGGTGAGTCTTCCCGCCGGTCCACTTGTTCTCTCCGTCGATAAGCCCGGCCGTGCGGAGCAAGCTGACAAACTGGTCATAGTCTCCGTGAACGTCCCCAATCGCAACGATGCGCTGGACCCCTTTGAATGTGTCCTGCGCGACCGCCGGCGCTGCTGCCAGAACCAGCAGAAAAAGAGGGAGGAATCTCCTTCGAAGAAGCATGGGTGTGAATAGTTGCCATTTTACCATTCGACCTCCGCGAACGTGCCTTGCTCGACGCCGTGCCCTGATGAGGCCTTGTGGGGCAGCGCCCTTGACACTGCCGCCGCGGCGGTGGTATCGAGAAGAGCCGCTCGTTCGCGGGCGGCGGAAGGAGTCTCCATGAAGATGAGATCGAGGGGATGGCTCGTCCTGACAACCGTTTTGGGGCTGGCCGCCTTGTGCGTGTCGCACAGCGTGGCGCAGGGGCAGCGGGCGCCAAGGCCAAGCCCCATGGATTCGGTCCTGGTGAAGGACTACCAGCCCGAGTCTTTGCTGGTAGTGCCGGAAACCCACGTGCCGAAGGCCCGTTTCCCGGCCATCGATGTCCACTCCCACGTCTACGCCAACACGCCCGACGAAGTCGCGGCTTGGGTGCGAACCATGGACGAGGTCGGCGTGGAGACCACCGTCATCCTCTCGGGCGCGACCGGCGCCCGGTTTGACCGCCTCGTCGAGCTTTACCTGAAGCCTTATCCCGGACGTTTTCAGCTCTACTGCGGAATCGATACCACTAACCACGAAGAGCAGGATTATTCCGAGCGGGCGGTCCGCGAGCTGCTGCGGTGTTACAGCAAGGGCGCGCGGGGCGTGGGGGAAATCACGGACAAAGGCTCCGGACTCGGCCGCAACACCGGCTTTCCGGGCTCGGAAGCGGCGCCGGTCCCGCGCGAGCGGCGCCTGCACCACGACGATGCCCGGCTCGATGCTTTCTGGAAAAAGTGCGCGGAGCTGAAGCTCCCGGTCAACATGCACATCGCCGACCACCCTTCGGCCTGGCGGCCTGCGGACAATCATCAGGAGAGGACGCCGAGCTACCAAAGGTACAACCAGTACGGCAAGGATGTGCTCGGTTACAACGAGCTGCTGAGCCACCGGGACCGTTTGCTCGACAAGCATCCGGATACGGTCTTCATCGCCTGCCACCTCAGCAACCAGGGCAACGACCTGGCCTCGGTGGCCCAAGTGCTCGACAAATTCCCGAACCTGTATCTGGATATCTCGGCCCGCCACTACGAGTTGGGCCGGCAGCCCCGGACTGCCGCGAAATTCATCATCCGCTACAAGGACCGGCTGATGTTCGGCACCGACCTGGGCCTGGCAAAGAACATGTATCTTGCTTGGTGGCGATTGTTTGAAACGGCCGACGAGTACATGCCCGGGCCGGCCGGGTGGCGGCTGTATGGCCTGGAGCTGCCGGCGCCGGTTCTGGAGAGCCTGTATCGCGCCAACGCGAAGCGGCTGCTGAACTGGCAGCCGATGTAGCGGGTCGAAGTCGCGGAGCCGCGACCCTGAGGCTGAGACCGTGAAAACAAATGCCGATCCCGCGCCCAGTCACCAAGTACGCCAAGAAAAACTCTCTGTTTCCTTTGAGTCTTTGCGCGAGATCTTTCGGTCGGTTCGATTCTTTCGCGGCTTCTGAGTCTGGGAGAGCGGTTTTGGATCAGGCCGCTGTCACCCCGTGCGGGGCCATGGGAAGCGAGCGGAGGCGGATACCGGTGGCGTCGAAGATGGCGTTGCCTACCGCCGGAGCGAGGCCTACGATGGGCGTTTCGCCGGCGCCGGCCGAGGGCAGGTCTTTGCGGTCGATCAGGACCGTCTCCAGCACTGGAGCGTCGCTGAAGCGCGGGACGCGGTAACGGGAAAAGCGGGGATTCAGGATTCGGCCGTTTTCAAACTCGATCGCTTCGTACAGCGCCCCGCCGATGCCCATGATGACGGCGCCCTCGACCTGGTTCTTCAGGTGGTCGGGGTTCATCACCGCGCCGCACTCGAAGGCGGTGGCCACGCGGACGATCTTCACCACGCCGTTGGTCACCGCGACCTCGGCGCAGGAGGCGACGTAGCTGCCTTTCTCGGTGCCGGCGGCGAGACCCACGCCGTGACCGGGAGCGGGCTTGGTCCGGCCCCAGCCGAAGCGCTCGGCGGAGGCTTCGAGCACCGCCCGCATCCGCGCGTCTTTCAGGTTCTTCAGCCGAAAAGCCAGCGGGTCCATTTTGAGCGCGCGGGCCAGCTCGTCCATGTGGCTCTCGCGAGCGAAGTGGTTCGCTGTGGCGGCGAGGCCGCGGTACGAGCCCTGGCGGAGCGGCGAGCGCGTGGCGTGAAACTCGATCTTCTGGTGAGGAATGTCGTAGGGAGACCGAATGCCCGATCCGCCGGAGTTGTAATTGTGGAACTCCCAGGCGGTGAGAGCGCCGTCGTGGCGGGCGGCGCTCCGGACCTCGATCACCCCGGCCGGGCGGAAATAGGCCCAGGTGAATTCTTCCTCGCGCGTCCAGACCAGCTTCACCGGCTTGCCCGCGGCCTTGGCCAGCCGCGCCGCCTCGATGGCCGCTTCGCCGGTGTGCTTGCCGCCATAGCCGGCGCCGGTGTCCGGCATGATCACGTGGACCCGCTCCTCGGGAATGCCGAACGCCGCCGCCAGCTCGCCGCGGACGCCGAACGGCCGCTGCGTCCCCGTCCACACGGTCAGCCTGCCTTCGTTCCATTCGGCCACCGCCGCGCGCGGCTCGAGCGGCGTGTGGGCGATGTAGGCGACCGTGTAGGTCGCCTCGAGCGTCCGATCGGCGGCGGCGATGCCTTCTTCGACCGACCCGGCCACGTGCCGCGAGCCTCCTTCGAAACCGCCGCGGCCCTGGGCCGGATTCTTCTTGAGGTATTCGAACAGCTCGCGGCTCGAAGGCTGGGGCTCGGCCTTCCATTCCGCCTGAATCGCGGCCGCGGCGCGCGTGGCGATCTGCTCGTCCGCGGCGGCCACTCCCACGAAGTTGCCGTCGTGGACCACGGTCACGCCCATCTCGTCCGCTTTCTTGGCGTCGAGCGAGACCAGCGTCGCGTTGAAGGCCGCGGGCCGCACCACCCGCCCGTAAAGCATGCCGGGCCGCTGGACGTCCGGCGTGTACTGGTGCTTCCCGGTAACGATCGCCCTTCCGTCAACCTTCAGAGCCGGGTGGCCGGCGACCTTCCACTCGCTGGCGGGAGTCAACGGGGCATCGGCCGACACGGTCTTGGTGAGCTTTTGGCCTTTCGTCAGTTGCCCGAAGCCGGCTGACTGGCCGGTCTTGGGATTCGAGACCTTTCCATCGGCCGCCACCAGCGATCCGCGCTCGACGCCCCACTTTTCGGCGGCGAGGTCGATGAGCAGCTCGCGCGAGGCGGCCGCCACTTTGCGGAGCTGCGGGACCATGGTCGGCGTGGTGCGGCTGCCGAAGGTCCCCATGTCGTAGGGCGTCAGGTCGGTATCACCCATCACCAGGCGGATCGAGGCCATCGGGGCGCGCAGCTCTTCGGCGACGGCCTGGGTGAGCGAGGTGCGGGCGTTCTGGCCGACTTCGACCTTGCCGGTGTAGACGGTCACTTTGCCGTCTTCGCCGACGTGCAGCCAGGCGGCGATCTGCTGGGGCGTCGATTCGCCCCGGCCTTGGCGTCTGCCGCCGCCGGATTCTTGCGCCGCCGCGTTCTCGATCGCGAGAAAGACCACGATCCCCCCGCCCAGAGCCTGGAAGAAACCGCGGCGGTCGAGCTCGAAGCGGTAGGCCGGCCCGGCTTGCAGTTCGTAGCGTTCCGGTTCCATCATGACGACCTCTTGGCGGCCATCCGGACGGCGGCAATGATCCGTGGATAGGTCCCGCAGCGGCAGATGTTGCCTTCCATGTGCCGGATGATTTCCGGCTCGCTGGGGTTGGCATTCTTCCGCAGCAGGCCGGCGCCGGAGACAATCATGCCCGGCGTGCAGTAGCCGCACTGCATGGCGCCCAGCTCGAGAAAGGCCTCCTGCAGCGGGTGCAGCCTGCCGTTCTGCTCCAGGCCCTCGATGGTCGTGATCTCGGTGCGCGCCGCGGCCTTCACCGGGGTGATGCAGGAGCGCATCGCGACGCCATTGAGCAGCACCGTGCAGGCGCCGCACTGGCCCTCGCCGCAGCCGTACTTACTGCCGGTAAGGCCCAGCTCGTCCCGCAGCACGCTGAGCAGGCTGCGGTCGGCATCGGCCTCCACCCGGCGCTTCGTTCCGTTGACTTGAAGGTCAATCATGTTGCCGCCCTTATGCCTCACCTTATAACATAATAAGATGCGGATCGGCGATCTGCTCCAGCGGGGGCGGGCGTTTTCCTTCGAGTTTTTCCCGCCGAAAACCGACGAAGCGGCCCAGCAGCTCGAGCGCACCATCGGCGAGCTCGGGGAGCTGCAGCCGTCGTTCGTCTCGGTCACCTATGGGGCCGGCGGCTCCACCCGCGAGAAGACGATCGAGATCGTCACGCGCATCAAGCGCGAGACGGGCATCGAGGCGATGGCCCACCTGACCTGCGCGGGCGCGACGCGGGACGAGTTGCGGGTGGTGCTCGCCCGGATCGCCGATTCCGGCGTGGAAAACGTGCTGGCCCTGCGCGGCGACCCGCCCAAGGGGCAGGCCGGCTTCACCCCGGTCGATGGCGGCTTCCGGTACGCCAACGAGCTGGTCGCCTTCATCCGCGAGCTCTACGGCTCGGGACTCTGCCTGGGCGGCGCGTGCTATCCCGAAAAGCATCCCGAGTGCGGCAACCCAGCGGTGGACCTGGCGAACCTGAAGCGCAAGGTGGACGCCGGCGTGGAGTTCGTCATCACCCAGCTTTTTTTCGAGAACCGCCACTATTTCGAGTTCGTGGAGCGGGCGCGGGCCATCGGCATCGCCCTGCCGATCATCCCCGGGATCATGCCCATCACCAACGCCGCGCAGATCGAGCGATTCACCGTAAGCTGCGGCGCCACACTCCCCTTCGCCCTGGCCGCCGAGCTCGACAAGCGGCGTCAGGATCCCCAGGCCGTGCTGCAGCTCGGCGTGGCCCACGCCACCGCCCAGTGCATCGGGCTGCTCGCCGGCGGCGCGCCGGGCATCCACTTCTACACGCTCAACCGCAGCACCGCCACGCGCGAGGTGCTGGCGGCGCTGCGGGCAGCGGGGGTCACGCAATGAAACCACAGAGGGCCTCGGCTCGCTCCCCTCATGCCCGTTCCGTAGGAGCAAACGCCCTTCAGCATTCCGATCTTCAGCTCTTCGCTCGCCAGCACAAGCGGCTGACGGCTGATGGCTGGTTGCTGACGGCTGATGGCTGATAGCTGATGGCTGATGGCTGATGGCTGATAGCTGATGGCTGGCAGCTGATGGCTGATAGCTGATGGCT
>JBGOUJ010000394.1:0-7395 GCA_041477005.1 Terriglobia bacterium
GCAGCCACCGGAGGGGATGCCGGTGCGCCTGCTGGGGCGCCCCCTGGGCCGGGGGCGGGTTGCGCTTGCGCCGGGGCCGGCGCAGCCGCCGCTCCCCCCCCTGGAGGGGCCTGCGGCGTGGGCGGAACGGGCGTCGGCGTGGCTGCCGCCGGGGCGTGCCCCGGAGCTGGTGTATGGCCTGGCGGCGCCGGTGTTTGCTGTGGCGCCGGCGTGTGCTGCGGCGCCGGCGTGTGCTGTGGCGGCGGTGTGTGCTGTGGAGCGGCGTTCTGCCCCGGCGCGGCGTTCTGCGGCGCGGCGTTCTGCGCCGGCGTGGTGTTCGTCGGCGCGGCGTTCTGCGCCAGCGCGGTGTTCGGCGGCGGCGGAGGATTTTGCTGCGCCAGAGGCGGATTGTGTTGTGGGCCGCCCTGTGCGGCGCCCGCCGGGCCCTGAGATTCCAGCGCCACCAGGAAGACCAGAGCCAAGCTAAGACTTCGCCATATACACATTATTTTTACCTATTGCCTCACGTCTTCCCACCAGGCCTGCGGCCCAAACGGCGTCTGCCGCACCACCTTGCGCTTTCCCTCATAGACCGCGCCGTTCGGAGCGCTATCGCCGGCCGGCGAGGCGTAAACCGTACCGGTGGCGGTCGGCATGGGCGCCCCGATCACGTACTCGCCGGGGCGACTGGCGGCGTTGGGGTTGACAACGCTGGCGGCGGACGATCCCGGCGCTGCAGCCGGCCCGCCGGCCGCGGACGGCGCATTGGGGGCGCCGGCGGGTCCTCCGGCCGCCGCCGCGCGCACCAGCACGTCCGATACCTCCGCCTGAATTGTCTGCCCTTCCCACTCCAGCGTGATCCGGTCGCCCGTGGCGCCGAGCAGCTTGAATTCGCCGACTTTGTCGCCGATGTGGATCGCCTTGTGGGCCGCGTTGGATTCCGCGGCCATAATAGCGATCGGACCGTCTCCCAGGTTCATCACCCCGAACAACACCGGCAGCGCCGGCCGCGGCTTTATCTTAGGCGGCTCGACCACGACGTTCGGATTGCGGTCGGGACTGAACAGATACTTCTCCGCGGCGTCCAGATAAGCCGCCGGCTGCACCGCAGCCACTCCCCCCTGCATCGCCGGAGGCGGCGGTCCCGGTGCGCTGTGTCCCGCCGGCGGGGCCGGCTGGTTCAGGATCCGGTAACGCTCGGCGGCGAGCCGGTACTCGATCCGCAGTCTCCACACCCCGGCCGCCCCCAGCACCAGCAGCGCCAGATTCATCAGCAGCAGCTTGCGTCTCACGGCCCTGCACCCCCCTTTGCTCCGGCCAGCATCGAGGCAGGGATGCAGCCGGCGACGGTCAGGTGCACCTGCATCAGCTTGTTCTTCCCGTCGCTCGGACTCATCTGCACGGTCACCGTCGAGAGCACCTGGGGCGCGTTGCGCAGCGCCGTCATCAGGTTGATCCACTGGTCAATACCGCAGGTGAAGGCCACGGTGAGCGGAACTTGGGCGTAATCCTCCCCGGCCGCCTTTGCCGCCCCGAACTCCGCATTCTGCAGGTTGATGCCTTGGGCCTTGAGCAGATCCTTCACGATCTGCTGCATCTGGGCGGAAGCCAGCGCCGGCGTCGCCGCCTTGAGCAGCCCCCGCTCCGCCGCGGTGAGATCCCGGGTGGCCGATTCCAGCTCGGCCGCGGCGCGCGGCCTCTGCCGCGCCACTTCCTGCAGGCGGCGCAGCCGTCTCTCGAGGACGTCGATCGAAGAAAAACGCGCGGCTTCCGGCTGCGACCCGGACGGGAGGCCAAACTGGAACACCAGCGCTACTGCCGCCGCTGCTCCCAGAATCAGCACCGCCCGCCGGTCGCGTTGGCTCAGTGGCGCCATGCTATTTCCCCGAATGGCCCATCAGGCCCGGGTGGACAGGCGCCCCTGCCCCCGGGGGCGCTCCGTGGGCGCCGGCTGGAGCGTCCACTGGGCCCGAGTGGGCTGGCGCGTGCGGCGCCCCCGTTTCCTGGGACGTCCCAGGGGTGCGGACGGGAGCGCCGCCCGTCAGGCCCGGATAAACAGCCGCGGGCGGCAGCAACGCCAGATTCCGCCTGGCCCGGATGCGAAAGACCTCGCGATTTTCAACGCGAGTGATGGAGCTGGCGAAGGCGGCGCCGGTCAGCACACCGGAGTTGTCGATCAGGCTCAGCAAAGGAGCCGCCGCTTCGGCCTGTCCGCCGAGCTGCACGGACTCTTCATTGACATCCATGTTGTTAATCCACACCGTGTTCGGCAGCCGTCGCGACAGCTCGGTGAGCAGCAATAGGTCGGCCTCGGTGCGGCGGCGAAACACTTCCACTTGCGCCCGGCGGCCGCGGGCTTTCTGCGAAGCTTTCTCGAGACCTCGCACCTCCCTCTCGACCCCCTCCAGCCGCTTCACCTCGCGCTCCAACTCGCGCCCATAGCGGCGGTCCTGGATCGGCCCGCGCAGCGCGAGCAACAGGCCCACCACCAGAACCGAAACCGCGGCCGCCGCCGTGGCCGCCACCGGCCAGCGGGAGCTGGAGCTGCGGCGCGACGGCGGCAGCAGGTTCGTACGCCAGCCCCATCTCGGGCAGGCAGCCGCCAACGCTGCCACGAACGAAGTCGCATCGCGGCTCATTTCAAATTCCGGCGGCGCCTGAAGGGGCCTTCGCAGGACCTGCTCGGGCGACTGGGGAGCCGCGTTCTCGGTGTCGGCGAGCCGCAGCTCGGCGACCGCCGCAGCCGCTGCTTTCTCAACCGGCGCCGACCGCAGGTCGAAGACGGCGCTGAAAAACGGCCGGGTCTCGCTCTCGCCGTAGAGCTCGAGCGTGGTGTCGTGCTGATCGGCCAGCAGGAAAGGACCTGTGGCGTCGCGACCGAGCAGCCGGACCGCGCCGTAATAGCCCGCCGCGGCCACGGTCATTCCCTGCAGCTTCACACCGGCTTCCGCGAACAGGTCGGCATAGCCGTCCACCACCATTCGCGGAGCAATCACCACCGCCACCTGCACCGGAGGCCGCCCGGACAGCCCGCCAGAGCGCGCCGCGGGAGCCGCCCCGGCGGGGCGCGCCGCCGGCCGAGGAAGCGCCGCGAAGCTGTGGTAGACATTGTCTTCGCCGTAGGGATGCAGCGAATCGATCTGGAAGCCGACGGCCGCGCGCAGCTCGGCGCCCGACACTGCCGGGAGGCTCAGCAGCCGCAGGATTACTTCGCCCCGCGGCACGGCCAGCGTCGCCGCCAGATCGCCAAATCCGTGGTTTTTGAGAAACGCCTGATACTGCTCGCCCCATTCGGCCGCCCGCCGGCGGCGAAAATCGGGCAGGATCGTCTGACCCACCACGGTGACGCCCTTCCACCGCGACTTGACGAGCGTCACCACCAGATCGCCGCCGCGGATCTCGATGCCGGCGCCGGAGCCCAGAGCTAGCAGACGGTTCCAGACCATGTTCAATTGCCCGCCGGGTACCAGCGAACCACCCCCAGCGGCGGCTCCGTTGCGTCCTGGCCGAAGCGGACCAGCGCCGTCACGGTGCGCCGCACCGGCCGCCCGTTCAATTGCGCCGTGGCGCGCACGGTATAGGCGGGAGAGCCGCCGCCGATCAATTGCATGCCGCCCGGCAGCGAACCCACGCCAAACGGCGTAGGATCTTCGATCACGCGGCCTTCGCGCGCTTGTAGAATGGCCGCCATCGCGCCCTCGGGAACACCCGCCGCCCGAAGCACCACCGGCGCGGCGTAGTTCACGTTGATGCCGCCGCCGCCCACCATCGTCAAGTAGCGGGATACCCCGCCGCGCTCCATGAGGCGTGACGCGGCCGCGCCCTCGGGGGCCTCCCCGGGCGCGCGGTCCCACCAGCCGTAGTAGACATCGAACGTCATGCCGCCGACCGTCAAGAGGTCCTCCAACTGTAGAAAAGACGGCAATTGAGGAGAAAAAGACGACCCGGGGGAAAGATTCCCTCCGGCCGCCGGCGTGCGCCGGGTCACGATGCCTTGGGCGATCTGCCTGGCCCGGTCTGGCTCGACGCCCAGCAATGCCATTAGCCGCGACAGCGCCCCTGGGTCGGCTGCAAGAACATGGAGCTTGCCATTCTCTCCGGTGATCTCGAGGTCGACGCTCCCGCTCGAAACGTCCCAGCGCAGGCGTCGCTGGCCGGGCCGGAACTGACGGTCGGTCCCGGTCGATCCCAACTGGAAAAGGAAGTGTTCGATCGCGCCTTCGGCCAGGTAGTACGCTCGCACTCCCTCGATCGCGCCGCTGGATCGCTGGAGCTCGCCGCGCACCGTTATCGCCAGCGTGAAGGCAATCGCCGAAAGCGCCGCGCTGAGCCATAACACGGCCAGCAGCGCTCCACCGCGTTGTGCGAGCCGGCGTGCTCGCCCGGCCGGGGGAGGATAGCTCTTACGAAGACAGCTCTCAGCGCTGGGGCTCGCCGACGGCTGATAGGCGATAGCTGCTTTCCTCATTGCGGTTGCGGTGACATCGTCGACCGGATGGGCACGGTCACTCGAACCGGCTGCAGCCGGACCGGCAGGCCCTCCGGGCCCGGCCGGGGAACGAGATCGATCGAGATGCCGGCTGGCAACTCGTACGCGTTGTCCCACACCGGCTTCCACTGCGCCGAACGGCCCATCTGGGCCTGCGTCAGGTAGGAGAAGGCACAGCCGCCCAGCTCGTCGGCGATTACAAACGAGGAAGGCCGCGCCTGGATCGGCGCAAAACTCAAGCGCAGCCCGCGACCGCCCGGATCCTGGCTGGCGCCGGTGACCAGGCCGCCGGCCGCTCGGGGGCCCTCGTAGGGCTGCTCGTTGAGCAGCACTCGCCTGCCCCGGTCGCCGGAAACAACCTGCAACTCCACCAGCCGCAGGCCGCTGCGCGGGCCGCCTTCGAGCGAATACGCCGTGACAAAGCGCATCGCGTCGGGCTGACCTTGGAAAAATGTAGTCGTCGACAGGCTCCGAATCACCGGGTTTTGGAACTGCACCAAGGCCGGGACAATGGCCTCCAGCTCCGCGTGGAAGATCGAGTTGGCGTTGGCGATCCGCCGATCGAGCATCAAATCGGCGTGGGCTCTCTCCCAGGCCGTGACGCCCACCCGGAGCGCCATCAAGAGGCCGACCGACAGCAAGCTGAGCAGCGAGATCGCCACCAGCACCTCGATCAAGGTCAGACCGGCTCTCGGGTGGAACCGTTTCACCGCAGCCCTCGCACCGCAAATCCTCGCCGCAAATCCTCGCCCCCTCTCATCGCGACCCCTCCCGCAACTCCCCGCTGTAGGCCCCTCGCTGCAGGCCCCTCGCTGCGCGCGCGACCAGGACCCCCCCGGTTTGGGATGGGGGTTCCGCCGGAAGCGGGCTTGGGCCCGCTGCAGGCCCTCTCGCTGCAGGCCCTTCGCTGCGCGCGCGACCAGGACCCCCGGTTTGGGATGGGGTTCCGCCGGAAGCGGGCTTGGGCCCGCTGCAGGCCCCCTCGCTGCAGGCCCTTCGCTGCGCGCGCGACCAGGACCCTCGGTTTGGGATGGGGGTTCCGCCGGAAGCGGGCTTGGGCCCGCTGCAGGCCCCTTGCTTGCAGGCCCCCTCATCGCGACCCTTCCCGCGGGATCTGGTCGCGACGAAATCCTTCCAGCGTCACGGATTTGCGCTGGTTGTCGGCCAGCCACCACACCTCCAGGTTGATGCGCAGCAGTTGAAAGCTCCCCGGCGCGGCATTAGGCGGCCGCTCGAACACCTCGGCCCGCGCCGTCCAGCCGGTCGCAGCGTCCCACTGCCCACCCAGCCCCTGGCCCAGCGGGAGCGGTGAGAGCAGCAGCAGCTCGTTCATCTTGGTGCGAGCCAGCATGGCGGCGCGATCGTATTGCCGGACCCGGGCGGCATTGGAGAGCGTCGCCGACAGCAGCGACAGCAGTCCCACCACGGCGATGGCCATCAGCGCCGTCGCCACGATCATCTCGAGCAGAGTGAAACCGCGGCGCCCCCTCACCTGGATCCTTCCTCGCTCACCTGGGTGCTTCGTCGATTTGCGGCGTCCCGTTCAACGGGTCGACGGCCACGGTGGCCGAACGTCCCCGGGCGGCGCCCAACTGCACCCGAAAGCGCGGCGGCGGAACGCCCGGCAGCAGCACGAATCGCCGGAATCTCGCCCCTCCTTCTGCGCCCTCGACCGGCGGCCACACGCCGGTGATCTTCACGCCTTCGGCCGGCTCCAGGGCCCGCTCCCAACGCCCGTCAGCGCTAAGGGCGGTGATCTGATTGCGGTCGAGATCGATGCGGATCTCCACAGGCAACTGCTCCTGGTCCGCGCGTCCTCGGGCCACGTTGAAAAACGCCCCGATCCGCCGCCCCGTGGACTGCAGCCGGATCCCATCCAACCCGGCCGTGAAGGAAGGAAACGAAATCGCCAAAATCATGCCCGCGATCGCCATCACCACCAGCATCTCGAGGAGAGTGATACCCCTTGCCGGCGCCCGAAGGCTGATCGCTGAGGGCTTCTTCACTTCCAGCTCACAATATCCGCATTCACCCCTTCCCCACCCGGCTTGCCATCGGCGCCGTAGCAGGTGACGTCGGGCTCGGGTCCGTGTTCCCCGGGGTATTTGTAGACGTAGGGATTTCCCCACGGGTCGTTGGGGATGTCCTTGCTCAGGTAGGAGCGAATGGCCTGCAGACCCTCTTCGTTGCTTGGAAAGCGGCCATTGTCGATGTGGTAGGTTTGCAACGCGCCCTCGAACGATTCGATCTGGGTGCGCGCCGCCGTGATGCGGCCTTTGTCGACCGAGGGCGCGAGCCGCTGGTAGGCCACGGCCGTAAACAGGGCGATGATGGTGATGACCACCAGCATCTCGATCAGCGTGATGCCGCGGCGGTTTCTGTTTCGGGTTCGCATTCTGTCTCCCTACATGGCGATTTCGTTGATGCTGGTGATGGCCAGCATGATACTAAGAATCATAGCGCCAACCACCACCCCCATGAAGAGGATTACCAGCGGCTCGAAAAGGGCCGTGAAGCGCTTGATGGCGTCGCGGGTGTCCTTTTCGTAGATTTCCGCCATGCGGGCGAACATTTGGTCGAGCCGGCCGGTCTCTTCGCCCACGCTCAGCAGATGGCCGGCCAGGGCCGGGAACTGGCCCGTGCGGCGCAGCGGCCCGGCGATTCCCTCACCCCGCTTGATGCCCTGAGCCACCGCATCGAGCGACCCGGCAATGATCCGGTTGGTCAGGATGTTCTTCACAATCGACATCGCTTGCACCAGGGGCACATTGTTGGCCACCAGCGTCGACATGGAGCGGGCGAACCGCGCCGTATCGGCCTTGCGCAGCGCTTCGCCGAGCAGCGGGATGCGCAGCCGCAGCCGGTCCCAGGCCAGGCGTCCGGCCGGCGTCCGTATGTAGAAGCGGGCGCCCACCAGGGCCAGCACC
>JBGOUJ010000395.1:0-7391 GCA_041477005.1 Terriglobia bacterium
CCTCCTTCGTATGAAAAACCAAGGCAAAAGGCAAAAATCAAGGAAGGAAACATCTTTCTAGCGCCCGCACCGCTGGCCGGGCAGAGTGCCGCGCCGCGAAGCGGCGCCTCCCTGATTTTTGCCTTTTGCACTTTGCCTTTTGCCTTGTCTTTCATCCACGCCAGCGCGCAGGTGCTGACTTCCTGTTGCGAAGCGCACTGCGCCGGAAGCCAGGCAATTGACGTCGCCGCACCCGAGCGGTCGTGCGGACGGTCGTTCGCCGGGCGGCCTCCGCGTCGCGGAGCGTCCCTCGATCCCCGCCGTCGCCTCCCCGCATGGTATTCTTTCCCTTGAGGACCGTTGCGAACTGCAATGAAGAGCCGGTATCGTCACTGGCTCCTGGCAGGTGGCTTCGTGCTGCTGCTCGGCGCACCCCTGCTCGGAGCGCTGCAGAGCTGGGAAGCCTGGCAGCGCGTGAGACGGCACGAGCGGGAAGAGCAGGAGAACATGCCGGCCGACGCCGACGAGCAAACTGAGTACTACTTTGTTCGGCTGGCCTATGAAAGCGGCCCTTACGGCAAGCGATGGGGCGGCCGCGCCTGGATGACCGACTCCCCGGCCGCCGACCGGCATTTTCTGCAAGGCATCCGCCGGCTCACCGGCATCCACGCCCGCTCCGTCGAGAAATACATCCGGCCCCTGGACGAGGATTTGTTCAACCATCCCTGGGCCTACGCGGTCGAGGTGGGCCAATGGTGCTTGAGCCAGGAGCAGGCCAACCGGTTGCGCGAGTATCTGCTGCGCGGCGGCTTTCTGATGGTGGACGATTTCCACGGCACCATCGAATGGGCTCATTTCCTGGAAAGCATGCAGAGGATCTTCCCCGACCGTCCCATCGTGGAGATCGAGCTGGAAGATCCCGTCTTTCACGTGCTTTACGACCTGGATCAAAAGGTCCAGATCCCCGGCATTCAGTTCCTTCGCTCGGGCCGCACTTATGAACAAGACGGGGTTGTGCCCCACTGGCGGGGCATTTACGACGACAAGGGCCGCCTGATGGTGGCCATCAATTTCAACATGGATCTGGGAGATGCCTGGGAATGGGCCGACTTTCCGGAGTATCCGGAGCACCTGACGGCCCTGGCCTACCGCTTCGGGATCAACTACATCATTTACTCCATGACGCATTGACAGCAGAAGTCAGAAGCCAGGAGCCGGAAGTCAGAAGGCGGCGCACCACGCCATTCCGGCTGCTGACTTCTGACTCCTGACTTCTGAATCTGATGTTTGAATTCTTGTTCAAGTATCCGCCCACCGTCTTCCGGAAGGGGGAGTTCCTCTTCCTGAGCGGCTGGCCGCTGTGGCTGCTGGGGCTGGCGATCCTGGCGGCGGCAGTAGGCCTCGGCTGGCACGTGCTCCGGCGCGGCGAGCGGTTCAGCGCGATCCGGCAGGCGGCGATCTGGGCGCTCGAAACGGCCCTGGTGGCGCTGTTGCTGGCGATGCTGTGGCACCCGGCCGTCCGGCTAGCGACGCTGCGCCCCCAGCAGAACGTGATCGCGGTGCTGGTGGACACCTCCCGCAGCATGAACCTGAAGGAAAGCGCGGAGTCGCGGTTCGGCAAGGTGCAAGGGGCGCTGAACAACGGACTGATGCACGATTTGCAGAGCCGCTTCCAGGTGCGCGTCTATGGCTTCTCCTCGCGCCTGGACCGGATCGAGAACGTCAGCCAGCTCGCCGCCGGCGGCCCGGCCACGCGGCTCGGCGAATCGCTCGCCGGCATCCTGCGCGAAACCAGCACCCTGCCCCTGGGCGGCGTGGTCGTGTTCTCGGACGGCGCCGACAACTCGGGCGTCCTCGACCGCAACCTGATGAGCGAGATCCGCCAGAAGAAGATCCCCATCCACACCGTCGGCGTCGGCCGCACCGAGATCCCCCGCGACGTCGAGATGCTGGACGCCGACATTCCCGCCCGCGCTTTGCCCGGCTCGCGCCTGAGCGCCCGGGTCACTCTGCGGCAACACGGCCTGGACGGCCAGAAAGCCCGGCTCTCGGTTCGCGAAGGGACCCGGGTGCTCGCCGCTCGCGAAATCACGCTGGCCTCCGCCGGCACGGCGCAAAACGAAGAGATCCTGTTCCACTCGGGCGACGCCGGAGCGCGCAAGCTGACCGTGGCCATCGATCCCTTGCCCGGCGAGGAGATCACCGGCAATAATTTCCTCACCCGCGTCCTGCAGGTCCTGCCCGGCAGGCGCCGCATCCTCTACGTCGAGGGTGAGCCGCGCTGGGAACCCAAGTTCATCAAGCGCGCCGCCGAAGAGGACCAGAGCATGCTGCTGGTCACCCTGCTGCGAACTTCCGGCAACAAGTTCTACCGCCAGAACGTCGATAACGACAAGATGCTGGTCGACGGCTTCCCGACTTCCGCCGCGGAGCTGTTCTCCTACCAGGCCCTGATCATCGGCACGGTGGAGGCGCAGTTTTTCACCCCCGCCCAGCAGGAGCTGATCCGCGAGTTCGTCAACCGCCGCGGCGGCACGGTGCTGTTTCTGGGCGGCCGCCGCTCTTTCAGCGACGGCGGCTGGGCCACGTCTCCGCTGGCCGAGATCTTGCCCGTCCGCCTCTCGCCCGGCGGCGCCACCTTCCACCGCCGCCCGGTCAAGGTCGAGCTGACGCCGCAGGGCCGCGAGTCGCTGATCTGCCGCCTGGAAGAGGACCCTGAAAAGAACGCCGCCCGCTGGGCCAAGCTGCCCGACCTCGCCGACTACCAGACCACCGGCGATCTCAAGCCCGGCGCCGTGGCCCTGCTCAACGCCCAATTGCCCGGCCACTCCATCCCCATACTGGTCGTCGAGAACTACGGCCGCGGCCGCACCCTGGTCTTCTCGACCGGCGGGAGCTGGCGGTGGCGCATGCGTCTGGACCACACCGACACCACACACGCCACCTTCTGGCAACAGTTGCTGCGCAGCATGGTCTCCTCCACGCCCGGCCCGATCACCCTGGTCACCGACCGCGTAATCTACTCCGACGAGGATCGTATCCACCTGCGCGCCGAAGCCCGCACCCCGGCCTACGAGCCCGTCAACAACGCCACGCTGGTCGCCACCGTGACCGGCGAGGACGGCAACCCTTCCACGGTCGAGCTGCACCCTTCGGCCGACCAGGACGGCATCTACGAGGCCGACATGGTGGCCCCGAAGACGGGTTCTTATCGGGTCGAAGTGGCCGCCCATCGAGAGAAGGAAATCCTGGGACGCGAATCGGCGCTGTTCCACCGCGAGGACGGCGTGGCCGAAAATTTCCACCCCGAGCAAAACCGCGAGCTGCTCCAGAAAATCGCGCAGCAGACCGGCGGCCGCTACTGGAATCTGGACGAGGTGAAAAAGCTGCCGAGCGAGATCAGTTTCTCCGAAGCCGGCATCACCACCCGCGAGACCAAGGACCTCTGGGACATGCCCGCCCTGTTCCTGCTGGCCCTGGTCTTTCGCGCGAGCGAGTGGCTCTTGCGCCGGAAATGGGGGACGGTATAAGGACATGCCACAGGGAGGACAGAAGAGAGAAGAGAGAGGAGAGAGGAGGGACGCAGCGCTCGGGCGCCCGTGCCCCTTCTCTCTCCGATTCACAGGGCCCGCGTCTCTCCTCTCTCCTCTCTCCTCTCTCTTCTGTCTTCTCGCCTCCGTAGCTATCCTGTCCGCCCAGACCGGCTCGACCTATTTCCTGATTGTCGCCGGCCTGGGCGGCGAGCCCGATTACGAACAGCGCTTCACCTCCTACGCCAGCGATCTCGAAAAGACGGTGCGCGCCCTCTCGCCCGACCGCGACCACGTCATCTCCCTTGCCGGCAAAGCCTCCACCCGCGAGGCGATCCAGTCGGCATTCGACAAGCTCGCCCGAGGCGCCAAGCCGGCCGACGCCCTGGCCGTTTTTCTGATCGGTCACGGCTCGTTCGACGGCGTCGCCTACAAGTTCAACATCCCCGGCCCGGACCTCACCGGCGACGAACTCCGCACCCTGCTCGACCGCGTGCCGGCGAGCCGGCAGCTCGTCGTCGTGGCCACCAGCTCGAGCGGCGCCTGCGCCGAGAAGCTGGCCCGCGACGGCCGCGTCGTGGTGACCGCCACCCGCACCGGCACCGAGCACAACGCCACCGTCTTCGGCCGCTACTGGGTCGAGGCGCTGCGCGATCCCGCCGCCGACACCGACAAGAACGAAACCATCTCCGCCCAGGAGGCTTTCCACTACGCCGACGAAAAAGTGAAGCGCTTTTACACCGACCAGAAGCGTCTGGCTACCGAGCACGCCCGGATCGAAGGCAAACTGGCCTCGAGCTTCGTCCTGGCCCGCCTGGGAACCGCCGCGGCGGCGGCGAGCGACCCGGCCCGCCGCAAGCTGCTTGTCGAGCGCGAGTCGATCGAGCAGCAGATCGACTCCCTCAAGTACCGCAAATCCGCGCTTCCCGCCGCCGACTATAGGAAGGAGCTGGAGCAGCTCTTGATCCAGCTTGCCCGCGTCCAAGACGCCATCGAGTCGGCCGGCGGCGGAAAATAGCCCATGATCCCGGCACTGCTGACATCGCTGCTTCTGCTCGCTCCGCCGCCGTCGCCTCAGGCGCCAGTCCGCCGGACGACCCGAGCCGAGCCGCCCACGCTCGACGCCTGCCGCGACCACTGGGACCACGGCCGCCGCGCCGATGCCCGTCGCTGCTACACGGCCGCCCTGCGCTCCAGCTCCGATCCCCTCATCCAGGCCGAGGCCTACTGGAAGTTGGGCGACAAGAAGCAGGCCAACGACCGGTTCCGCGCCGCCGTCGCCGATCGCCCCAAAGACGCCGCCGCGCGCGTAGCCTGGGGCCGCCTGTTCCTGGACACCTACAACAAAGCCGAAGCCGTCAAGCTGTTCAAAGAAGCTTTGCAGATCGATGAGAAGAACGCCGAAGCCCACCTCGGCATGGCCCTCGCCGGCGCTGACAATTTCGAGAGTAAGGCCGCCGACCAGGCCAACGAGGCCCTGAAGCTCAACCCGGATCTGACCGAGGCTCACACGTTGCTGGCCTCGCTCGCCCTCGAAGAAGAAGACACCAAGAAAGCCGCCGAGCACCTCGACCGCGCTATGGCTGCAAAGGGCTCTCCCCTCGAAGCCTATGCCCTCAAAGCGTCCATCGACTTCCTCGCCGGCAAGCAGTCGAGCGACTGGGCCCGGAAGGCCCTGGCCTACAATCCGACGTACGGCGATGTCTACGCCACGCCGGCGCACTTCTTTGTGATCACCCGCCGTTACAAGGAAGCGGTCGAGCTTTATAAGAAAGCTGTCGAGATCGACCCCGATCTCTGGGACGCCCAAGCCGAGCTCGGCGTCAACCTGTGGCGCCTGGGTGACGAAGCCGAAGCGCGAAGTCACCTGGTGACCGCCTTCGGCGGCGACCCCTTCAGCCTGACCACCACCAATTCCTTGCGCCTGATGGACAGCCTGAAGAACTTCCGCACGTACTCGACGCCCCGGCTGATCCTGAAGCTCGACGGGAAAGAGGCCGACCTGCTGCGCCCCTATTTCGAGGAGCTGCTGCTGAAGGCCCTGGACACCTATCGCGCCAGGTACAACTTCGATCTCAAGCGGCCGGTGCAGCTCGAGGTCTACCCCAACCACGAGGACTTCGCGGTCCGGACGATGGGCATGCCCGGCCTGGGCGCCCTCGGCGTCACCTTCGGCTATGTCGTAGCGATGGACAGTCCGTCGGCCCGCCCGCCCGGCGCCTTCCATTGGGGCAGCACCCTGTGGCACGAGCTCTCGCACGTCTTTGTGCTCGAATTGACCGACCACAAAGCTCCGCGCTGGCTGAGCGAGGGACTGGCCGTCTATGAAGAGACCCAAGCGGGCGAAGGCTGGGGCGACCGGATCACCCCCGACGTAATCCGCGCCATCAAGGACAAGAAGCTCCTGCCGGTCGCCGATCTCGACCGCGGCTTCATCCGGCCGCGCTATCCTTCCCAGGTGCCGGTCTCCTACTTCCAGGCCGGCGCCGTCTGCGAGATGATCGCCGGTAAGTGGGGCTTCCCGAAACTGCTGGGCATGCTGCGCGATTACTCCGACGGTCTCGCGACCGAGCCGATCGTCCAGAAGGAGCTGGGCATTTCGGCCGCCGAGTTCGACAAGCAGTTTACCGAGTTCCTGCGCCCCCGCACCGAAAAGACCGTTGCGTCGTTCGACGAATGGCGTAAGCTGATGGAGAAAGTGGTGACCTTGGCCAACGAAAAGAAATACGCGGAGGCCGCCGAGCCGGCCCGCCGGGCACGCGATCTCTACCCCGATTACGTCGAAGCGGGCAACCCGTATGAGATCCTGGCCGATGGATTGCTCGAAAAGAGCGACAAGGCCGGCGCCGCGGCCGAGCTCGAGCGCTACCGCCTGGCCGGCGGCCACAGCCCCCGGGCGCTCAAGAAGCTCGCGGCGCTGGACGAGGACCTGGGCCAGCGCGACAAGGCGCGCCGCGTTCTCGATCAATTGCTGTGGATCTGGCCGGAGGACGAGGAGCTGCATTCGCGCCTGGGCCAGATGCTGCTGGCCGAAAAGCAGCCCCGCAAGGCCGTGCGGGAATTCGAGGCGCTGCTCGCCGTCAAGACCCTCGACCCCGCCGCCGCCCACTTCCACTTGGCCGAAGCCTACCATCAATTGCAAGACCGCGAGAAGACCCGCGAGCATCTGCTGGCGTCGCTCGAGGCGGCGCCCGGCTACCGGCCGGCCCAAAAACTTCTTCTGGAGATTAACCGCTGAACTTTGTCCACCATCAACCATGTCCACTACTTCGATGTCCCAGATTGAAACCACCGATTATCGCGAGCTGGTGAACCGCTTCCGCGACGTCCAGACGCGCATCCGCGAACAGGTGCGGCGCGTCATCGTCGGCCAGGAAGATGTCGTCGAGCAGTTGCTGCTCACCCTCTGGGTTGGCGGCCACTGCCTGATCACCGGCATGCCCGGCACGGCCAAGACCTTGCTCGTCCGCACCCTGGCCTCGACCCTGGGCCTGAAGTTCAAGCGCATCCAGTTCACCCCCGACCTGATGCCCACCGACGTCACCGGCACCGACATCATCGAGGAAGACGTCACCACCGGGCATCGCAAGTGGACCTTCGTCGCCGGCCCCATCTTCACCAACGTCATGCTGGCCGACGAGATCAACCGCACGCCGCCCAAGACCCAGGCCGCGCTGCTCGAAGCCATGCAGGAGCTAAGCTGCACGGTCCGCGGCACAACCTATCGTTTGGATCCGCCCTTCTTCGTGCTGGCCACCCAGAACCCGATCGAGCTCGAAGGCACCTATCCACTGCCCGAAGCACAGCTAGACCGCTTTCTTTTCAACGTCATCCTGGATTATTTGAATGTGCCGGATGAAATGGAAGTCGTAGGCCGCAACA
>JBGOUJ010000396.1:0-7347 GCA_041477005.1 Terriglobia bacterium
GAGACCGGCTCGATCAGGAAACCGCCGCCCTTAACCTTGGAGACTGCCGTCGTTGTTGCGGCCATTGGGAACTCCTCGTAGCTGATAGCGATCAGCGATCAGCCGTCAGCTATCAGCGATCAGCCATCAGCCATCAGCCATCAGCCATCGGCCATCGGCTAGCGGCTATTACCTATCAGCTAGCAGCTATCAGCCATCAGCTATCAGCCATCAGCTATCGGAAACATCCGCCAATGGGCGGCTTGCTGACGGCTAGTAGCTGACGGCTGATTGCTGCTTTCCTGATTGCTGCGTTCCTAATTGCTGCCTTCCTCATATCCTTTCAAAGATGCCTGCTGCGCCCTGGCCGCCGCCGATGCACATTGTGACCATCCCGTAGCGGACGTTGCGGCGCGCCATCTCACGGAGCAGCGTGGCGGTGAGCTTGGCGCCGGTGGCGCCGAGCGGGTGCCCCAGCGCGACCGCCCCGCCGTTTACGTTCACCTTATCCATCGGCAGGCCGGCGCGGCGGATCACGGCCAGCGCCTGGCCGGCGAAGGCCTCGTTCAATTCGATGAGGTCGATGTCCTCCAGCTTCAAGCCGGCCATGGCCAGGGCTTTGGGAATGGCCACTACCGGCCCGATCCCCATGATCTCCGGCGGCACACCGGCTGTGGCAAAGCTCACGAAGCGGGCCATCGGCTTGAGGCCCAGCTCCTTGGCCCTCTCGACCGACATCACAATCGCCGCCGCGGCGCCGTCGCTTGTTTGCGACGAGTTGCCGGCCGTCACGGTGCCGCGGGCGTGGAATACCGGCTTCAGCTTGGCCAGCGCCTCGAGGCTCGAATCGGCGCGCGGGCCTTCGTCCTTGGCGAAGATCAGCTTTTGCGATTTAGGCTTGCCGTTGTCCAGCGCCGCGTACTCGACGCAGAGCGGCACGATCTCGTCGTCGAACTTGCCCGCCGCTTGGGCCGCCAGCGCGTTCTGATGGCTGCGCAGCGCGAAGCCGTCCTGGTCCTCGCGGGAGATCTCGTACTTGTTGACCAGGTTCTCGGCTGTCAATCCCATGCTGAGATAGATCTCCGGATGGTGATCCACCAGCCAGGGATTAGGCGCCGGCTTGTGGCCGCCTCGCGGGATCAGGCTCATCGACTCGGCGCCGCCGGCGAGGATCGCCTCCGCGCCGTAACTGCGGATCCACTGGGCCGCCAAGGCGATGGCCTGCAGGCCGGAGCTGCAAAAGCGGTTGATCGTCATACCGCTTACGGTGTCGGGCAGCCCGGCGCGGAACGCCGCGATCCGCGCCACGTTGCTACCCTGCTCGGCTTCCGGCATGGCGCAGCCCAGGATCACGTCATCCACCTGGTCGGGCTTCAGCTCCGGTGTGCGCTTCAACAACTCGGCGATGACCGTGGCTGCCATGTCATCGGGCCGCGTGTGGCGCAAGATGCCGCGGGGCGCTTTGCCCACGGCAGTACGTAAGGCGTTGACAATGACTGCATCCCGCATACGAGAACCCCCATCGTGGACCGTGGATCGTGGGAAGACCGCGCCCGATCCGACGGCTAGTTTCGGAGCGGCTTACCCGTTTTGAGCATGTGCTGCATGCGCTCCTGCGTCTTGCGCTCGCCACAGAGGCTGAGGAACGCCTCCCGCTCCAGGTCCAGCAGATACTGTTCCGATACGACCGGGGCGCCCGCCACCCGGCCCCCGGCGAGCACATGGGCCAGCTTGCCGGCCACTACCGCATCGTACTCGCTAATATAGCCGCCCTGCCGCGCCAGATAGACGCCCAACTGGAGCGCCGCCAGGCCGGTCTCCCCCATCACCCGGATATCGTTGCGCGGCACGGCCGGGCGATAGCCGGCAACGTGATCCAGAGCCGCCGCCTTGGCCTCGGCTACCAGCCGCTCGGGGTGGATCGACACGCCGTCGCCGGGCCGCAAAAACCCCATCCGGCGGGCCTCGTCGGCGCTGGTGGAAACCTTGGCGTAGCCGATCGTTTCGAAGGCCTGCTGGAGTCTTGTCAGCAGCTCCACGTCCGATGGCGCGCCGTCGGTGAGCCGCAGCAGAAACTCCTTGGTCCCGCCGGCGGCCGGGATCACCCCGACGCCGATCTCGACCAGTCCGATGTAAAGCTCGGCCGAGGCCTGGCTGTGAGCGCAATGCAGGGCGATCTCGCAGCCGCCGCCGAGCGTCAGGCCGAAAGGCGCCGCGACCACCGGCTTGGGGGCGTACTTGAGCGCCAGGTTGGCCTGCTGAAAGCGGCGGATACCCAGATCCAGCTCCTCCCACTCTGCTCCCTGGGCGGCCATCAACACCAGCACCAGGTTGGCCCCCACCGAGAAATTGACGCCCTGGTTGGCCACCACCAGGGCCTCGAAGTTGGCCGTCAGTTCTTTCAGCCCGGCCATCAGCATGGAGACCTGGTCCTCGCCGATGGTGTTCATCTTGGAGTGGAACTCGACGCACAGCACGCCGTCGCCCAGGTCGACTAGCGACGCTCCAGCGTTGCACTTGACGGCGCGCTGCGCCCGCTTCAGGTCTTTCAGGATCAGGAAACCGGGTCGCGGCTCGATGTCGCGGTAGGTCCCGGCGCGCAGGTCGAAGAAGCGGGTTCGGGGAAGACCATCCCGGTCGGTATCCTGATAAAAGGATCGATCGCCTCGGGTCAGCATTCGCTCGACGCTTTCCGGCGCCTTACGGTTTTCCTTGTGCAGCCGCTCGATGACCTTTTCCGCCCCCAGGATATCCCAGGTCTCGAAAGGCCCCATCTCTCGCGCGAAGCCCCAGCGCATGGCGCGGTCGATCTCGACCACGTTATCGCAGATCTCGCCCACCAGCGACGCCGCGTAGACGAACGTTTCGCTGAACAGGCGCCACAGGAACTCGGACGCGCGGTCGCCGCCCGCCAGCAGCATCGGCAGGCGCTGGCGGATCTCCTCGACGTTGCGGGCCATTTCGACCGACGCGAACCGCACCTTCTGCCGGGGGTGATATTCGAGCGTCTTCCAATCGAGAGCCCAGATCTCCGGCTCGCCGTTCTTCTTTTCGCGGCGGTAAAAGCCCTGGCCCGTCTTTTCGCCCAGCCACTTCCGCTCGATCATGCGCTCCAGGAAAGGCGGCACGACGAACCAGTCGCGGCGGGGGTCGGACGGCAGGTTCTGGTGGAGGTTGCGGAGAACGTTGGCCGCCACGTCCAGGCCCACCAGGTCGAGGGTACGGAAGGTGGCGCTCTTCGGATTGCCGATCAGCGGGCCGGTCAGCGCATCGACCTCCTCCACGCTGAAGCCGTACTCCTGCATGAGCCGGAAGACGGCCGCCGAAGAAAACGTGCCGATGCGGTTGGCGATGAAGTTGGGCGTGTCCTTGGCCCGGACCACACCCTTGCCCAGGCGCCGGTCGCAGATTTCGGTAATCCAGTCGGCGACCGCCGGCAAGGTGTCCGGTCCGGGGATGACCTCCACCAGGCGCAGGTAGCGGGGTGGGTTGAAGAAGTGGACGCCGAGCCAGTGGCGCCGAAAATCCTCGCTGAAGCCGGCGGCGCTGAGGCCGGCAACGATGGACGCGACCGGGATGCCGCTGGTATTGGTCGAGACCACGGCGCCGGGGGTGCGGGCTTTTTCCACGCGTTCCAGCAGCCCGCGTTTGATGCCCAGGTCTTCGGCTACGGCTTCGATGATCCAATCGCAGCCGGCCAGGCGGCCGAGGTCGTCGTCGAAGTTTCCGATCGCGACGCGCTCCTGGTATTCGGGCAGGAAGAAGCCGGCGGGCTTTTGCTTCACCGCCGCGTCGCGGCCGGCCCGGGCCAGGCGGTTGCGATCCTCGGGCGGACCGGCGAGATCGAGCAGCAGCGCCGGGATGCCGGCGTTGGCGAGATGGGCTGCGATCCGCGAGCCCATCGTTCCCGCTCCCAACACGGCAGCACGGCGGATCGGTTTCATGGAAGGTCTTGCAGGAAATTCCAGCTTACCATCCGACTATAGCATCACCCATCGAAAACGACATCGAACTCCCGGCAGGCCCATACCACGCGGCCCTGCACAATTTCCGTGATATTCCTCTTTCGGAGCGGCAGGTGATCGGGAAGGCGGGAGGAGCGGCGATTGTTTTCAGCTACCAGCGCTAGCGCGGCGCCGACCCGCTGGCAGCGGCACACCGCGCCGTGGCCCTGGAAAGAAAGGGCGTAAATCCGCTCGAAAACGGGCCGCCGGCGCGCCGCTTCGCTGCGGTCGAGCAAGACCAGGTCGCCGGGATCGAGCAGGGGCGACATGCCCTCTTCGTCGGCCGCCAGGCGAACGAGCATCGGCCGGATGAAGCCGGAGAAGCGGGAAAGGAAAGAAGCCGAGAACAGCAGTTGGGCGGAGTCGCTGACTTCGCTGGGAAACGGGCTGTGCGGGCCCACCGAGCCGCGCCAGAGCGGGACCTTGTGGTAAACCTCGCCGGGATCGAGCAAATCCGTCACCGAGAGCTCCAGAGATTGCAAGGCGGCATCGGCCAGCTCGGTGTGGAGACGCCGGGCGCCCTTGAGCACGTTGTGGATGTGGGGCTGCGTAAATCCGGTCCGGCGGGCCAGTTGACGCTGGCTGATTTCCCCCCGCCGCACCTTTTGGTTCAGCAGGGCGAGGAGCCGGCGCTCCAGGTCGTAAAAAGTCATACTTCCCCTATAGCTCGCTGAAATAGGGGTCTGCGTAATTTAAGTCAGGCGCCGCTCCCCGAATTCTTTCGCCGGGGCGCCCGCGTTTCTGTTCCGTCGCGTATCGCATTGAGTCAAATAATCTTACAGAATTATCGCATGTTTTTCCCAAAAATAGGACAATTTTAACGAGATTCTTGCAGAGACCCTATTGACATGGCGTGCGGAGAACTTAGGCTGGGGTCAGTGCCGGGGGTCCTGAAGACCCCGGAAACACGGGAGGTTGAAGATGGAGTGGAGTCAGTCCACGGTTCTTTCCTTGGCGCGGCTGTCCTGCACGATCTGCGGCGGGGAAGGGACAAGACGAGAAAAAAGGGGACAAATTACCCCATGCTCCTGCGTTTTAAGGGCAGTTTTCCGCGCCTGCTACGCGCGGTTTCGGGTCTGCGTGCAAAAAGAAAAATACATGAGCCGGGTCTCGTTCGAGCACTTCGGCGGGAAGGAGCGGCGGGTGATGTGGTCGCGCAAGGACGAAGAGTATGTCGCCGATTTTCACCTGGTCAGCCGGCGCGCGCTCGATCCGTTTCACTACCGGCTGTTGAGCTACCACTTTCTGCTGGGCGCCGACTGGAAGCTGTGCTGCCGGCGGCTGCGCATCGATCGCGGGCAGTTCTTTCACGCTGTCTACCGGGTGCAAGAGGTCCTGGGGCGGGTGTTTTACGAGCTGGAGCCATACGCTTTATACCCGCCGCGCGAATACTTCGCCACCCGCGTGACGGGGCCGGCGCCCACACGGCCGATGCCGCCGCCACGCTCGGGGGGAACGGCCTCCGGAGGCGGCGGGACACCTGGGGGCGGGAGAGGGAGGCTTTCGCACATTTCCAGCCCGGCCGGCCTGCTGGGCCCGGAAAGCGGTCCCGCGGCGGCCCGGGCGGTTGCCTTCCTCGCGGCGTGCTCCACCACCGGGATCGGCTCCGGCCTGCGGGCGTAGACCGCAAACGGAGTTAAAACGGGAAGACAGAAGTCAGGAGCCACAAGTCAGAATAAACACCCGGCTAAACGACGGGTGGTGCGCAGAGACGCGTGCTGTTTTAACTAGAGATAAACGGCTCGGCCACAGCATTTTCCAATCCAGAAATGAGCCTGAAACCGGGGTTTGATTCCAATACGGTATGAGCCTGAAAGCGGACTTCGTTTCCAATACGGTATGAGCCTGAAAGCAAGGGCAGGAGCTGGGGTTCTGCTGAGTGGTTTCTCCTTTGGGGTAGGCCCGTAAGCGGGGGATGGGGTGCAGGGCAAGGGGGCGGCGTTTGAGTCCCCTTGCCCTGCCCATTACTGCAGAGAACTTCTGCCCGGCTGGCTTGTTCCGCCGCCGGCTTCAGGGGCCCCTGCGGTTGGTGCGGCACGGCGCCAACAAGGTGAGCTTGGCCTGCTGCATCTTCCGCGCCGCCTCGGTGTCGCTCATCCGCTGGGCCTGGCGTTGGAGCAACTCGGGGGTGATGCCGGGCTTCAAGTATTGCTGCCAGCCCGACAGGGAGGTCAGCTTTTCCAACGGCGTGCGATAATCCGCAGGCCGATAGACGCGTTTCCTCTTGCCCCTGGCCAAGGTCTGGATGGTCGCATAGCCGCACGGCCGGTGGTAATTCAAGTAGGGATTCAACTGCGACGTGTAGAACTTCTGGAAGGCGGCGGCGTGCTCGGCCGGGATCGGTCCATAGCCGATATGCTTGCGCACCACCGCGCCATTTTTGCCTTCCACCAGAGCGTTGTCGGTGGTGTGGTAGGCCCGCGATTTGGTGAACTCCACCAGCAACTTGTCCAACAGCTTGGCCACTTGGTGGTTGATGAACTCCGATCCGTTGTCGCAGTGGAAGCCCAGAATACGAAAGGGAAACTGATGCAGGATGGCTTCCAGCACCGGTACCAGATGTCGCTCCGAAATCGTCTCCACACAGCCCACCACCTGCCACTGCGTGACCGTATCGACCGCATTGATGTGATACAGCCCCGCCTGGCCATCGTGGTCCCCTTGATGCACCGTGTCGACCCGCAAATAGCCCGGCTGGCCTTGCGGGTCCGGCTTGCGCCGTTCCCCAATCGATACCTGCCGGGCTTGGGTGTGCCGTACCCGCACCCGCTGGCGCCGATAGGTCTCCGACTCGCGCAGGTTGTAGATGTGGGAAACCGAGATCTGGGCCAGCCGCTCGTACTCCGTCTTGCCGTAGACCTGGAACTCTCGCCATAAGATGTGCCGGATCGCCGCTCCAGACAGATCCTCGTGGGCCCCGTCGACGCTGGCCAACAAGACCACATCGGCCGCTGCATAGCGCCGCCGAAAACCGGCCCGGCCTGCGGGCCGCCGCTCTACCCGCCGGCTCTGCTTCCAGCGCGCAATCAGTCGCGTGACCTGGGCTCGGCTCAGCCCGGTGACCTTGGCCAGAAAGCGCCGTACGATCCCCCGTTGCCCTTTGCTGAGCCGTCGATACCCTTGTGCTTGCAGCAGTCCTTCGATAAATCCATAGATCCTTTCTTTGCCTTCTACCGTCAGTGCCAGTTTCCGGCTCCCCTGGATAAACTCCTCCATCTCGGCCAGGGTCAGCCGCTCTAAGTTCTGCATGGTGATTGTCATTCACCAGCAGGATCCCCGTTTCACCACCCCTCCGTCTCAGGCTCATACCGTGTTGGAAACAAACTCCCCCTTCAGGCTCATCCCGATTGGAAACAAACCCCTC
>JBGOUJ010000397.1:0-7327 GCA_041477005.1 Terriglobia bacterium
CGCGGGCCGGAAGCGGCTGGCGATCGAGGAATCGAAATGGAAGCAACTGGCGGAAGCCATCGGGCGCGTGATGTGGCCGGCTAAGGAGAGCTGAAATGCATTGGTTTCGCCGGCTCGCTTTGAGGGCAGCGAAAGCCTGGCGGCGGGAAGACCGGGAAAAGGACCTGGATCGGGAGCTACGCGCCCACTTGGACCTGGAGGCCGCAGAGCAGGAGGATGCAGGGTTGCCGCCGGACGAGGCGCGCTACGCCGCCCGGCGAGCCTTCGGCAACACAACCTCAGTGAAGGAGGACACGCGTGCCATGTGGGGATGGACGTCGGTCGAAGGGCTTGCGCAGGATCTGCGCTATGGCGTGCGGCAATTCCGGAGGAACCCCGGCTTCATCGGCGCTAACACCGCGATCTTCAGCGTGATCAACGGAGTGATTCTTCGCCCGCTCGCTTACCAGGATCCAGAACGCCTCGTCACCTTGGATGAGCGGGCGCAGCCAGTCGGTGGTTGGTGGTCGTTTTCGTATCCCAATTTCCTCGACTGCGAGCGCGAGAGTCATTCTTTCGAGAGCATGGCCGCTTGGCGCAACGAAGGCGCAAATCTCACTGCCCCCGGGCAGCCTGAATTTGTGCGCACCAGACAAATCTCCGCCGGCTTCTTTTCTGTTTTGGGCATCCAGCCGGCTCTAGGCCGGACGTTTCTGGTCCAAGAGGACCAGCCCGGTGCGGCGCCGGTTGCGGTGGTGAGCCATTCCGTGTGGGAAAAGCGCTTCGGAGCAGATCCGCAGGTTGTTGGGGCGAGGTTGGTCCTCCAGGGCAAACCCTACACGGTCGTGGGCGTATTACCCGCTGGCTTCCGGTTCTTGGGCGACCCTGCCGTCTACACTCCAATTGGCCAGAACGGCGAGATCAACATGAGCCGGCGCGACACTCATCCAGGGATCGGGGTGATCGCTCGCCTCAAGCAGGGAACTGCCTTTGGGCAGGCGCGCTCAGAACTCGCGGTGATCGGCCATCGGCTCGCGAAGCAGTATCCTGACACCAACGGCGACCGAACGTTCGGCATGAAGCCACTCAAGGAAGATTTGGTTGGCGATGTCGGTCCAACTTTGTATCTGCTTGCGGGAGCCGTCGGCCTGGTCCTCCTCATAGCCGGCGCAAACGTAGGCAATCTGGTCCTCGCACGATCACTCTCGCGGAGCCGCGAATTCGCGATTCGCGCTGCCCTTGGCGCCGGCCGGGGACGCGTCATGCGCCAAGTTCTTACCGAAAGCACGCTGCTCGGCCTTGCAGGCGGACTTGCCGGGCTCCTGATTGCGTCCTTTGGAACTCGCTCGATGCTGACGCATCTACCTGGCGGCCTACCCCGCTTGTCGGAGGTCTCGTTCGACGCCCGGGTTCTTCTGTTCACGCTTTGCGCCTCCCTGTTCACCGGGATCCTGTTCGGGCTCGCGCCGGCTCTGCGACAGCGACTTGACTTGGAGGAGGCCCTGAAACAAGGCGCTCGCGGAAACACCCGCGGACTTCGCCGCCTTCAGAGCAGCTTTGTGGTGGCCGAAGTAGCGCTTGCGTTTGTGCTGCTGGTGGGATCCGGCCTGATGCTGCGCACCATCCTTCGACTGTGGTCTGTAAATCCGGGATTTGATCCACATCACGTCGTGGTCATGGGGGTCGGTCTCTCACCCAAGGTTGTGAATGACCCCGTACTCATCCGCGCCGCTTGGGAGCAGGTCCTCCAGGGGGTCCAGAGCATTCCCGGTGTGCAATCCGCAGCCGTCAACAGTCTTGTCCCGTTGCGCGGAGATGAAAGCCATATTCAATACTGGACGGGCTCGACGCCCCCGCCGCCCAACAAGATCCCCATGGCGCTCGTCTACACGCCTACGCCGGATTACTGGAACACGTTGCGAATCCCGCTGCTGCGCGGTCGCTTTTTTAGCGAGCGAGACCGGCTTGGCGCCGAGCCGGTCGTCATCATCGACGAACGCCTCGCCGCGCGCGCCTTTCCTGACCGGGATCCGGTGGGCAGCAAGCTGTCCCTACAATTTCTCGGACCGGCGCGGATTGTGGGCGTCGTGGGGCACGTCAAGCACCGGACCTTGGATGAAGATGCCCGCGCGGGGGGAAACGAGCAAGTCTACATTCCCTTCGAACAGATCCCCGATCCCTTCATGCGGCTGCCTCCCACCGGCATGGAGCTCCTCGTGCGGACTTCCGCGAATCCGCTGTCCATCATCCAGGCAGTGAAGCAGAGCGTCCTCGGCCCAGGCCGGGACCAACCGGTCTACGGCATGCAAACGATGGAGCAGACGATCGGCGACTCCCTGGGGTTACGGCGCCTGATGCTGCTCCTGCTGGGGACCTTTGCCGCAGTGGCGCTCCTACTCGCATCGGTCGGCATCTACGGCGTGATCTCCTACTCAACCAACCAGCGCGTCCAGGAGATCGGCATCCGCCTCGCTTTAGGAGCAAGCCGGAAAGACGTTCTGAAGCTGGTAGTAAAGCAAGGGCTGGCGCTGACGGTGATTGCCCTTGTCCTCGGGCTGTTTGCAGCGCTGGCCCTGACCCATTTTCTTACCGGCATGCTGTACGGGGTCCGCCCCACGGACCCAGCTACCTATGTGATCGTATGCCTGGCGCTCGCGGGTGTGGCGCTCCTGGCGAGTTATATTCCCGCGCGACGGGCGACGAAGGTGGACCCGATGGTGGCCTTGCGGTACGAGTGACGGGAGGCAGCCATGAACTGGTGGCGGAGGAGCAGCAGGAAGTGGGCCTTCTGCGACTCTGCGGTGAATTCGGGTCTATAATCAACGGTCGAGACCCGCCCACGAGCTTCCTGCGGCTCCTCGCTGGCGGGTTCTGGAACTCGAGGAATAGCCAGTCTGCGGGGCCCACAATCAACCGCGGAGACGCGGAGACGCAGAGACTCAAAAAAGGATTCCCAAGCCCTCGATTACTACTTAGTCATCAGCGCGACGCTGCTGGGGGAGCCAGCCCATTGGAGTCACTGTGCGTGGTGGGCGACCGGCGGCCATCCACCAGGGCAAATCGTTTGGAGAACGCCAGGGCGAAGCTGAAACCAGCTACCTGCCAGAACCACACACTGCTGAATACAAATCCCACACCCAACGCCGCCAGACCCAGAAATGACAACAGGAAGGCCGTGAGACCGATGGCCCACACCTTCCAGTAGGGGGTGCCGCCTTCGAGAGCCCTGCGAAGCGCCCGAAAGGGATTGAAAATCTCACGGGCGTCGAACGAGTGACAGTAGTGTGACATGTACCCAGGGATTGCCAGCGTGGCGCCGTGAGCAACAGGGCGGCGGCCCAATAGAGCCACCTGACGTGGCGCACTAACCCAACACCCAGCAGGCAGAGACCGGGGGAGTAGTAGTAGAGCATGCCGAGGAAGGTGAGCAGCCCATTCCTGAAAAGCAGGCGGTAGTTCGCCCATGCGGGCCAGGCATCTTCTCCGTGTTGCATCCGATGCACCATCTGAATCCGGTGCCCCATGTTGAGAATCCACCCAAAGAACGGAGGAATACCAGGACGCCGCCCCAGATCAGCTCTTTTCTCGCCAGCTCGTTTTGGAGCGGGTAGAGGAAACAGTTCCGGAAGGTCAATTCTGAGCTGAGGTCGATACTGTGGTCTATGCCACCCCTGGGTGGGCTACGCATTGCCCTACCGGAGATCCTCGAGCAGGTGGTCGCGGCCGGGGACCGGCTGTGGGCCGGCGTCCAGAACCAGGACTTCGAGGCCGGCTTCGGTGATCTGCTTGGCAGCCCAGCCGCCGCAGGCGCCGGTGCCGACGACGATGGCGTCGTAAACTTTGGCCGGCATTGGAGAAGAGTTTACTACAATCTAAACCATTTGCCGGCCGCGTCCGATTACTAGGTCGGGTGCCGGATGGCTAACGATGTGCTCCCCGAAGCAGTCGAAGACAAGAAGCCGTGGGCGCTCAAGGCGCTGCCGCCTTTTCCCGCCGTGGCGCTGCAACTGCTCAGCTTGCTCGATAACCCCGAAGTGCCGCTGAAGAAAATCGTGGATCTGCTGCGCATGGATCCGGCGCTCTCGGCCGAATTACTGCGGGTGGCCAACTCGGCGCTGTATGGGTTCGTGCAGCAGATCGACACCGTCAAGCACGCGGTGATCGTGCTGGGCAGCGAGAACGTGAAGCGGCTGGCGCTGACGGTGGCTCTGGGGAAATTCTCCAAGGGGTTTCTGCGCTACGAAAACCTGCGGGTTTGCTGGAACCACGTGATGGCCTCGGCGATGATCGCCGAGGAACTGGCGGTCTCCTTGAATCTTTCGAAAGACCGAGCCTACACCGCGGGGCTGCTGCACGACGTGGGCCGGCTGGCGCTGCTGGTCTCCTATCCGGTGGAATACGGAAATCTGCTGGCAGTCGCCCGCCAGGAGAACTTCGACCAACTGGAATGCGAGCGGGAGCTATTTGACATCGACCATTGCGCCGCCGGTCAGTGGCTGGCGCAGCATTGGAACCTGCCGGCTGACTACGGCCATGCCATCGCGAAACACCACAGCTTGGGGCCCTACGACGGGGTATTGACGCACCTGGTCACCTGCTCTTGCCGCTTGGCGGACTGCCTGGGCTATGGCGTGCTGCAAATGCCCCCAACCGAAACGGTGAGCCAAGTCCTGGCGGAGCTGCCACTGCGAGATCCCGTCCAGGCGGAGGCTGACCTGACTTCCGCCACCGAGCGCATCAACAACGCCATCCAAACCATCGCGCCGGCTACGGCATAGGCTTGCGTTTCCGACGCACCACCGCAAGAAGCGGAAAAATGCGGATTTCGCGCAAAGACGCCAAGCACGCCAAGAAAAACTTCTCCGAAGCGCTGCGGCGCTTGGCTCGCATTCACGTGCGATCGGACTTCCTTGTTTGCTTTGCGTTCTTTGCGCCTTCGCGCGAAATCTTTCCGCAGCCGCTCCTTTACGGGCCCAAAGAGCGCCCCTGCTCGGAACGGGTCACTCGGTTAGCGTGAAGTTGACGTTGATCTCGGTGATGACCTCGACGGGATCTCCATTCAGCAGCGTCGGCTTGTAGACCCAATTCTTCACCGCTTCGAGCGCCGCCGGAAGCAGCAATGGGTGGCCGCTTACCACGCTAATGTTTTGCACTGCGCCGTCCTTGCCGATTACGGCGTTCAAGATGACGCTGCCTTGAATGCGCGCTTGCTTGGCCAAGGGCGGATAGGCCGGCCGGACTTGCTGGACAAGATTCTGGGCCTGGACGGCGCCGCCCACACGAATACGCATCGGCCCGGTACTCACATCGGGCGCGACCTGTTGCGCCGCCGCCTTCGATTGGGCGATGGCGATCGGGGGAGTAACCGGGCCCTGGCCGCGCAGCGAGATGTTCAGGATCGCGCCCTCTCCGTTCGGGAGCTGCCTGAATCCCAGGAGGAGATGCTCATCGCTCTCCTGAACCACCTGGCGGATGCGATCGATGCTCTCTCGAGTGAGAGAATCGCCCACCTGGACCTGCAGCTTCTGCATCAGCGTGTCGCGGGCGGCCGGAGGAAGACCATTGACCTGAATCTCTTTCAGGACGCCCAGGTTCATGTTCGGCGCCTTGTCGGCCGGGGCGCTGCCGGAGACCAGGCCGACCTGGCGGCCGCTGGGAAGGACGAGTACCCGTCCCTGGAGGGCCGCGTTTGCGCCGGAGCTGGGGTCGGGAAGCTTGAAGTTGAGGGTTACTTGGATCTTGGCGGGCAGGGACATGGCGTCCTTGGAGTAGTGCCACTGCAGTACCGATTGGAGGGCCGTCCGGCGGAGCTCCTCGGGACCGCTCAGGACGCGGGCGTCCGAGACGACACCCTTCTCATTCAGACTCACTTCGAGCACCACGTCGCCCTGGACACCCTTCTCACGGGCTTCGCGTGGATACTCGATGGGGGTGCGGTGCAGCAGGTTGGCGTTGCCGCTGGTGACGGTGACGGGGCCTTCTTCCTGCGCCGGGGCGCGCAGTGGGAACGCCCATACGGCGAAGCAGCCCGCTACGACCAGCAAGACGAAGGTGAAGGACAGAGAGGAAATAAGTTGACGCTTTGACATCGAAATCTCCTTTACAATCGAGGCCACTCGTTGAGTCAGGTGGCGCTTGCGCAGGAACAGAGGGGCGGGGGCCAGGTCGAGCCCCGCCTTGCCACCGGCTACGTCCAGCAGCGCCCGTAGGTATTGGTCGCGGTTGCGGGTGAGGGCGACCACCTCGCGATCCACGACCTGTTCGCGAGCGAGCTGAATCTGGCCCAGCAGCCACCAGACGGCGGGGTGGAACCAGAGAGCGGCTCGGATGCACTCTTCGAAGACCGTGAAAAGCCAGTCCCGCCGGCGGACGTGGAGCAGCTCATGGCAGGCGATCCCTTCCTGAAGGCCGGGATCCATTTCGAGGAATAGGGAAGGGAAGAGAATGGCCGGGCGGAAGAAGCCGAAGGTGACCGGGCCGGAGACTTCGGTCGAGAGATAGACCGGCGCGCCAACGCCAATGCGGAATTGCGCTCGCTCGACCGAGGGCGGTGGCGGGATCAACAGGGTCGCGTGCCGGCGGTAGCGGCCGAGCCGCCGGAAACCGAGGGCCAGCCAGGCGGCGCGAGCCAGGATGCCGGCGAACAACGCAGCCAGGGCAATCTCGGCGGGCGGGGGAAGGCGGAAGGCGGGCTGGTCGGCTCGAGTGGCGACGACGGCGGTTTCAATGGAGACCTTGGATGGGGCGGCGGCGGGCCGCTTCCAGGGTTGGATCGCCGGGAGCGCCAGGCAAGCGGCGAGGAGGATCTGCCAGTAGGCCAGCCGCGCTTTGGGGAGCCGCAAGCGACAGCAAAGGGGCAGCAGCGCGCCGGCGGCGGCGAGCAGGGCGATTTGCAGGCCGTAGGCGGCGAGGTTGGTCAGCCAGAAGGAGGCGTTCATGACTCTTTCCTTACGAGGCGCGCGATCTCCTGGAGGTCCTTTTCCGAGAGGCGGCGGTCTTCCACGAGGTGAACCAGCAGCGGCTCGGCTGAGCCGTTGAAGACGCGGTCCACGAACTCGCGGACCATGCCCCGGATCACCTGGTTCTTGGGCCGGGTTGGGCGATAGACGAAGGCGCGGTCCTGCTGCGATTTCTTGAGGTACTTCTTCTGCTCGAGAATTTTCATCATGGTCAAGACCGTGGTGTAGGCGATCTTGCGATGCTCGAGCAGCGCCTCGTAAACGTCGCGCACGGTGGCCGGGCCCAACCGCCACACGATCTTCATGATTTCCAGTTCCTGCTCGGTGAGGGTGGAGCTCGGGGGTCGCATGGCTACTAATAAATTAGTACGAAACAACCAGGATGTCAA
>JBGOUJ010000398.1:0-7309 GCA_041477005.1 Terriglobia bacterium
CGATCGCCGTCTATCGAAACGGGGGCGCCCCTGGGCGCCGCGCGCGGAGCGGTTCAATGCGAAAGGTCATGGATTTGAAACCGCAGAGCAACCTGGATCAGGACCGGGTTGTTCCCTCTGTGTTCATCTGTGGTTTCATTCCCCGGTCCCCTAACCATGTCAACCCGAAAACAAATCGCCGCCAACCGGAAAAACGCTCAAAAGTCCACTGGCCCGAAAACCCCCATGGGCCGCGCCGTCTCGCGCTTCAATGCCCGCAAACACGGCCTGGCCGCCCACTACCTCGTCGTCGACCCCGAAGACCAGCCTGCCTTCGGCCTCCACCTGCAATCCTTCTGTGACGGCATCCAGCCGTCCGGGCCTGTTGAAGAGGACCTCGTCCGGCAAATCGCCATCGACGCCTGGCGCCTGCGCCGCCTCCGCAACATCGAGAGCGGCTTCTTTGACATGCGCCTCCACGACCTCGCCGGCACGCTCGAGGCAAACTACGGCGATGCCCCCACCCACCTCCGCCTGGCGCTCGTTGTGGAACGCGATTCTCCCACCGGCACGCTCCTGACCCTGTCCCGCTACGAAGTTCGCCTGGAGCGTTCCTACTTCCGCGCCCTCCACGAGCTCCAGCGCATCCAGGCCCGCCGCTCCGGCCAGGATGTCCCTCCCCCCGCCGCCGCCGATCTCGACATCACCATTTCGCACCCCCCCTCGCCGCCGCCCAACTCCCCGGCCCCCAGCGATTTACAAGAATTACCGAACGAACCCAGTTGCAACCCACCCCACCCCGTCACGGTCCCCGCCTGCAACCCATTCCCACAAACGGACACTGCCTTGCCTCCTACATCCTCCCTGCCAAGCCCATCCCAGCCCCCCACCACCCCGTCCAAGAAGGATGAAGCCCCGCCAAGCCCTCCCTCCGACGAAATCTGTGTTCATCTGTGTTCATCTGTGGTTCCAAAGCTTTTTTCGACCCGGCCCCCGCCCTGAAGGCCGTGATCCAACGAATGAAAAGGAAGCGGGTACAATAAGCTTTCGGCGGCGCGACCGCCCTTTGAATATGCTCGAAACCGGTCAAAAGGCCCCCGAGTTTTCCCTCTACCGCCCGGATGGGAAGCCGGCCCTCCTCGTGTTTCTGGAAACGGACTGCCCGACCTGCCGCCTCACGGTGCCTTATCTGAACCGTCTGGCCAAGGACGCCGCGCGCGTGATCGGCGTCTCGCAGGACAGCGAAGCCGCGACGCGGCAATTCGTCGAGGAGCTGTCGGTCGCTTTCCCCGTCGAGCTGGATCGCGACCTTTCTCTTTCGCGCGCCTACGACCCGGTGGCCGTTCCCGCCCTGTTTTTGCTGGATGGCGATGGGCGCGTGTCGAGGGCGGAGATCGGCTTCGACAAGGAAAGCCTGAACGGCATCGCCGCCGCACTGGGGTGCCCGCCCGTCGCCGGCGCCTATGATGGCGCGCCGGCGAGCAAACCGGGCTGCTCCTCGCGGCACCTCGAGTTATTCGTGGACGCCCCGGCCGCCGCGCCACTCGACATCCACCGCCCGCAGGGCCCGCGCGCCAGCCGGATCGAGCTCGCCGAAAGCGAAGATCCTTACGAATACTGCATGCAGGCGTTCGGCGACCCGCTGCCCGTGATCCCGCCGACGGTCGAGCGCGTGGAGCGGATGCTGCGGGCGACGCCGCTCCACCCGCGGGAAGTGATCGCGCGCATTCCACCGTGCTACGGCGAGGCCACGGTCGAGAAGATCGCCGCCAATGCGGTCATGGCCGGCTGCGTGCCCGAGATGATGCGGGTGCTCGTGCCGCTGCTGCGCGCCGTCTGCGACGAGCGCTTCAATATCCACGGGGTGCAGGCCACCACCCACTTTGCCGCGCCGCTGGTTGTGGTGAACGGCCCCATCCGGGGTGAGCTGGGCTTCGCCTGCCGGCAGAACGTGTTCAGCAACGTCGCGCGGGCCAACAGCACGCTGGGCCGGGCGCTGCAGCTCATCCTGCTCAACCTGGGAGGGGCGCGGCCGGACGGCATCGACATGTCGGCCCTCGGCAATCCCGGCAAGTTCTCTTACTGCATCGCCGAAAACGAAGAGGAGAGTCCCTGGGAGCCGCTGCACGTCGAGCGCGGCCTTCAGCCTGGTCAAAGCGCCCTGACTCTGTTTGCGGCCGAGCCGCCCCATGGCCTGAGCGAGCACAACGCCCGCGGCGCCCGAGGAGTGCTGAAGGCGGTCTGCCACGCCCTGACCACGGTGTGGAGCTATCGGTCGTGCGTCGGTTTTGAGGCTATGGTAGTGTTAGGACCGGAACACGTGAAAACCATCCACCGCGACGGCTTCCGCAAGCAGGACGTCCGCCGGTTCCTGTTTGAGAACACCGGCATTCCCGTCCGCGAATACGACGGAGAGCCGGGCGAGGGGACGCAGCACGTGCGCCTCTACAAAGAGGTCACCATCGACGGCGAGCGCTGCTACCGGAAGTTCCCCTCGCCGGAAGCCATCCACATCGTCGTGGCGGGTGGCACGGCGGGCAAGTTTTCAGCGGTCCTGGGAAGTTGGTCGGCCGGCCCGCGCGGCAGCCAGATGGTGACGTACCCGGTTGAGTAGCATATCCCACTTGGAGAAACCCGGATGCCTGTCAGTTTGATCAACCCGATGAACGAGACGCCACGGAACGCGGCCGCGCGGCCGCCGCGGCTCAAAACGCTCGCCGGCAAATCTGTCGGTCTGCTCGACATCAGTAAGCCCGGCGGGAGCGTTTTTTTGGACCGCGTCGAATCGCTGCTTCGCGAGCGCCACGGTGTGGCTCGCGTCGAGCGGGTGACGAAGCCGACCTTCACCAAGCCGGCGCCCGAGGCGGTCGTCGAGAAGCTCCGGGACCTCGATGCCGTGATCGAGGCGCTGGCCGATTGAGGGTCGTGTACCACGTGCAGTCTGCACGATTCGATCAAGCTGGAGAACTTGGGCGTGGCGACGGTCGCGGTAGCGACCGGGGAATTCCAAACGCCGGCGCGGGCACAGGCAGCCGCGCTCGGGCGGCCGGACTTTGACGCCGTGTACGTGCCGCACCCGATCCAGGATCAGACCCGGGAGCAGATCGAGGCCCGCGCCGATGCGGCGCTGGACGAGATTGTGGCGCGCCTGACGCGCTCGTAAGCAAGCGGTCGTGGCGCAAACACCAACGACGACCGCGCGGGGCCAGGGAAAAGCCGCGCCCACGTAGCCGCCCTCGCCCAGGCCAACTCGGCCCCGCAAGCCGTCCTGGCCCTGTTGCGCCCACGGCAAGGGCTGGGTGCTTCGTCAGGTGGTCACGGTAAGAGTGGAATGGGAACGCTGCTGCAAGATTTTCGCTATGGCGTCCGGGCGCTGCGGAAGAACCCCGGCTTCGCCCTGGTCGCCATTCTCACGCTGGCTCTCGGCGTGGGCGCCAACACCGCCATCTTCAGCGTGGTCGACGCTGTTCTGCTGCGCCCGCTCTCCTACCCGCAGAAGGATCCGGATCGCGTCGTAGCCCTGGCCGAGCGGAACAACGATGGGAGCCGGATTTCCGTTTCTTACCCGAACCTCTCCGACTGGCGAATTCAAAACCACGTTTTCTAGCAGGTTGCCGGGTATCGCGTCCTGACCTTGAACCTGACCGGGATGGGCGACCCCATCCGGGTTTGGGCGTACCAGGCGTCGGCCGGCTTCTTCTCCATCTATCAGGTGCAGCCGATCCTGGGCCGGCTGTTCACGGCCGAAGAAGACCGGCCGGGTGGAACGCCGGTCGCCGTTCTGAACTACCCCTTGTGGCAGAACCGCTTCGGGGCCGATCCGGGCGTGATTGGAAAGAACCTGAATTTGGATGGCCGCAGTTATACCATCATCGGAGTCTTGCCCAAAGATTTCGATTGGCTTCCCATGGAGCTGGTCTATGTGCCCTTGGATCCCTGGGCCGCCAATGCCATGGCCCAGGATCGCGGGCATCACATGGGTATTAACGCGATAGCGAGCTTGCGGCCGGGCGTTTCGGTGGCGCAGGCCCGCTTGGAGATGGAGGGCATCGCCCGGCGGCTGGAGCGCGAATACCCCAAGACCAACAGCGGCCGGGGCGTGATCGTGGCGCCGATGTTCGAGCTGCAGGTGAGCCGCTACCAGACCATCCTGCGGGTGCTGATGGGCGCGGTGGGATTCGTGCTGCTGATCGCCTGTACCAACGTCGCCAACCTGCTGCTGGCCCGAGCGTCGGCGCGGCAAAAGGAAATGGCGGTCCGGTCGGCCCTGGGCGCGGGGCGGCTCCGGCTGATCCGCCAAATGCTCTGCGAAAGCGTGGCGCTGGCGCTGGCGGGCGGGAGCCTGGGGCTGCTGCTCGGCGCCGGGGGTCTGAATCTGATCCGCAAGGTTCTTCCCGCCAACGTGCCGCGACTGCACTTGATCCGGATCGACGCGCGGGTGCTCGCCTACGCGCTGGGGGTTTCTCTTCTCACCGGCTTGTTGTTCGGCCTGGCCCCGGCGTTGGGGGCCGTGCGCCCCGACCTGGCGGGGTCGCTGAAACAGGGGGGCCGCGGTTCAGGCGCGGCTGCCGGAGGCCGCCTGCGGAGCCTGCTGCTGGTTTCCGAGGTGGCTCTGGCTTTCGTGCTGCTGGCCGGCGCCGGCCTGATGATCCGCAGCATTTTTGAACTGCGCCAGAACAATCCCGGCTTCGATCCGGCAAACGTGCTCTCGATTGACGTCCCTTTAACCGACCCCAAGTACACCGGCGCGCCGCGACGGGTATTCTACAGGCAGTTGTTGAGCCGGGTACAGTCGTTGCCGGGCGTGAAGTCAGCGGCGCTGGCCTTGACGTTGCCCGTCATGCCGCCGGCGTGGGGGACTGCTTTCATTGTGGAAGGCCGGCCGGTTCCGCCCCGAGCCGCGCTGCCCTTTTCTATTCTGGACCCGGTGAGTCCGGGCTATTTTCAGACGATGCGGATCCCGGTCCTGAAAGGCCGTGGATTTCAGGAGTCCGACAACGAGCGGGCTACGCTGGTGATTATCATCGGGGAAGCGTTGGCGCGGCGTGCCTTCCCCAACCAGGATCCTATCGGCAAGCGGATCAAGCTGGGCTGGCCGGAAGATCCGGCGCCGTGGCGCGAGATTGTGGGCGTGGCCGGCGACGTGAAGCAGAGCGGCCTGGACGCGGACGTGGAGCTGCAGAGCTACCTGCCGCTCGAGCAGGAGACGCAGCCTTATGTGCGTCTCATCGCGCGCACAACAACCAGCCCGTTGGGTCTCGCTTCGGCGGTGCGGGCCGAAATTCACTCGCTCGACGGCAACCTGCCGGTCTTCGCGGTCACATCCATGGAGCAGTACTTGAACGACTGGCTGGCGCCCCGCCGCTTCACCCTGCTGCTGCTGAGCATGTTCGCCGGGCTGGCCCTGCTGCTGGCCGGCGTGGGGATCTACGGCGTCATGGCCTACTCGGTCACGCAGCGGACGCAGGAGATCGGCGTGAGAATGGCGCTGGGCGCTCAGCCGGGCCACGTGCTCGGGCTGGTGCTGCGGCAGGCAATGGCGCTGACGGCGGCCGGTTTGGCCATCGGCGTCGTAGTGGCGGTCGCGCTGACGCGGGTGATGTCGCGGCTGCTGTTCGGCATCAGCAGCAGCGACCCGGCCACTTTCGCCGGCGTCTCCCTGGTCTTACTCGTGGTCGCTCTCGCCGCCTGCTACCTCCCGGCCCGCCGCGCGACCAAGGTCGACCCGATCATCGCTTTGAGGGTGGAGTGATTCACGCGGCTCAAAAACGCAAGCCAAACAATTTACCAGCGACCGCTCCCAGCCATAGGATCGACCCGCATGCTCAGTGTCGCAACTTTGCGACCGTTCCTTCAGTAGCCATACCGCGCGACGGGTTTCCGGCGGCATCCGCATCCGCTTCCGGGTCGGGCGGGCCCGGAATCGTAACACGGTCAGGAATAGCGAGCGTCGAGGCTCTGAAAGGTTTGTCCCTGCTCGGCCAGCCTCGCGAGCAGCGGCGCGGGCGTCCAGTTGTAGCCGTGCTGCTGGTGAAATTCGCGGACTCGTTCGTAAACCTTCTTGAGGCCCACGGTGTCCGCGTGCCACATGGGGCCGCCGCGATGGGCGGGGAAGCCGTAGCCGTTGACGTAGATGATATCAATATCCACAGCGCGCAGCGCGATGCCTTCTTCGAGAATCTTCGCGGCCTCGTTGATCAGGGTATAGATCAGACGGTCCACGATCTCCGCGGCGCTGATCTGGCGCCGGGGAATGCCGGCCCTGGCCGCTGCTTCGGCGATCAGCCTGGCGACCTCGGGGTCGGGGATGGGCCGGCGGTTTTCGTCGTAGCGATACCAGCCGGCGCCCGTCTTCTGGCCGTAACGGCCTCGCTCGCAGAGCAGGTCTTCGGCGAGCGGATAGCGCACGCCCGGCACTTCGGTGTGCTTGAATTCCTTGCGAATGCGCCAGCCTACGTCGAGCCCGGCCAGGTCCCCCACCTGCAGCGGCCCCATGGCCATGCCGAAATCATAAAGCGCCTGATCGACCGCCTCCACCGCCGCTCCTTCCTCGACCAAAAACTGCGCCTCGCGCCGGAACGGCCCGAACATGCGGTTGCCGACGAACCCCCGGCAATTGCCCACCACCACCCCGACCTTCTTGAGTCGCTTGGCCAGCTCGAGCGACGTGGCAATCACCTGCCTCGCCGTCGCCTTGCCGCGGACGATCTCCAGCAGCCGCATCACGTTCGCCGGGCTGAAGAAATGGTGGCCGATCACCATGTGCGGGCGCGACGTGGCCGAGGCGATTTCGTCGATGTTCAGCGAGGAGGTGTTCGAGGCGAGGATCGCCTCGGGCTTGGCGACCTTGTCCAGCTCGGCGAAGACCTGCTTCTTCAGCTTCATCTCCTCGAACACGGCCTCCACGATGATGTCGGCCTGCTCGAACCCGTCATAGCCCAGCGCGGGCGTGATGAGCGCCATGCGCTCGGCCATCTCGGCCGGGCTGAAGCGTCCCTTCTTCACCGAATTTTCGTAGTTCTTCCGGATCGTCGCCAATCCACGATCGAGCGCCTCCTGGGTCGCCTCTCGGAGCAGCACCGGGATGCCGGCATTGGCGTAGGTCATGGTAATGCCTCCACCCATGGTCCCGGCGCCGACCACGGCGGCTCGGCGGATGGGCAGGAGGGGCGTGTCTTTGGGAACATCCGGGATCTTGGCCACGGCCCGCTCGCCGAAGAAGACGTGAATCAGCGCCTTCGATTGATCGGAGAAGAGGCACTGCCGGAACAGATCCGCCTCCATACGGCAACCTTCGTCGAACGGGAGCCTGGTCGCCGCCTCGATGGCG
>JBGOUJ010000399.1:0-7232 GCA_041477005.1 Terriglobia bacterium
CCTTCCTCATCGACCACTCGAACGAGCAGGTCTACATACCGGACGACGGGAGCTTTGAGTTCAAGGGTTCCAGCCGGGCGTACGGATACGAGGCGAAAGCGTCCGTCGCGATCACCCGTCGCGTTTCCCTGAACGGCGGCCTGACGAAGATCACGAACGCGTTTTTCAAGGGCGGGGATCATCGGGTTTATGTCGACAGCGCGCCGCACTTCGTGGCCAACGCGGCTCTGACGGTCGCTGCCTGGCATGGATGGAGCGGCTCGCTCCGCATGCGCGCCGTCAATCACTACCGGCTGGATGGGGACGACCCATCGATTGTCGCTTCCGGCCTCACAGTTTTCGACCTGGGCCTGGCGAAGCACATCCGGCGCGGCATCGAGCTGAATCTGAGCCTGGACAATCTGACCAGCCGCGACTACTACGAGACGCAAAACTTCTTCGAGTCGCGCGTCACTCCGGACGCTCCGGCGATCGGGCGGATACACGCCACGCCGGGCTACCCGCTGACCGCGGTCGTCGGGATCACTTTCCGTCTGCGTGGAAAATAAGATCCGAGCCGCGGGAACGGGCGCTCCGCCCGGTGCACCGGCAATCGACCTACAGAGCCGGCGCATGCTTCAGGTTCTCCCGCCTCCGCGGAACGTAGGCCGAGTGGTGAGCCGCGTCAGTCGCCGAATCTGCATCCGCCTCGTGAATCCGCGCCTGGGGGTGCGGAGTTGCTCGCTTAACGCGACCCAATGGGTTCCTATCTCTGTCTGCCGGCAATGCAGCCTTAGGACACTAGCGTATTGGCAGCTTCCGAAAGATGTTAAGCTGGCTGATCCACCCGGGAATGCCCCGCACGTCCCAGACTGCCAGAAAGCAACGACGACAGCGCGCGGCGGCAGCCGCGGCGCAGCCGAAGCCGCCCGTCCCACCCCCGCCGCGGCCGCCGCTCCCGGCCTGGGCCCGCTGGACGCTGGCGGGAATTGTTCTGGCGGCGCTGTGGCTGAGATTTCAGAATCTCGAATCCATCCCCATTGCCGGAGATGAGAGCGTCTACGTGCGCTGGGCGGAAATCATTGTCCATCAGCAGCAGTGGTTCATCTCGCTGCTCGACGGCAAGCAGCCGCTGAGCTACTGGCTTTACGCGTTGACGAGGTCGGTCTGGCCGGACGATCCGCTGTTTGGGCCGCGAGCGATCTCGGCATTGGCCGGCGTGGCAAGAACGCTCGGTCTGTTCGCCATCGGCCGGCGGCTGTCGGGCGAGCCGGCGGGCCTGATGGCCGCCTTTCTGTACGCTTTTTTTCCCTACGCTCTGCTCTACGACCGCTTGGCCTACACCGAGGGGCTGGTGAACCTGGCGGGCGTGATGATCGTTTACGCCTCGATCGTTTGCTTCGACTCGCCGGATCTTTCCTGGAAGCGGGCGCTGGGACCGGGGCTGGCGCTGGGGCTGGGATTCTTCACGAAATCGACGGCCGCGCTGTTCGGCTTTTTCCCTTTGCTCGCAGGGCTGTGGCTGGCGCGCGGGCAGGGCCGGCGGCTGGCGGTCGCGCTGGGAGTCGTCTATGGAGTGGCGGCGATTTTCCCGCTGCTCTCCTGGGCAGCGACGCCGCGCGCGCCGATGATGCCCACCCACAGCCTGCTCGTGCACCAGACCAGCTTTTTTGTCTCCCCACTGAAGCTATTGCGGCACCCGCTAGCGGTCGCTCCGGCAAATCTTCGGCAACTGGCTGAATACATTCCGGCCTACCTGACGTGGCCGCTGGCGGTGGCGGCGCTGGTGGCCGCCGTCTATCTGGCTTGGAGGAGGTCGCTGGCGGGGATGGCCGTTTTCTCGGCGGCCTGGCTGCCGCTGCTGGTGCAGGTCTTCGTGCTGGAGATGTTCCCCACGCGATACCCGTTTCCGCATTTCTGGCCCTGTTTCGTGGTGGTGGGGATGGCCGCGGCGGCGATTCCCTGGCCCAAGAACCGGAACGCCGCAGCCCTGCTGGCCGTGCTGGCGGCTGCGGTGGTCGCCGGGCCGGCGATGAAGAAAGGCCTCTGCGTGGTGCGGAAGCCGGTTGAGTGCCTCTACCTGGAGGACGCGCGGACGTTCCTGGGATCGGGCCCGGCAGCGGGCTTCGGCATCCGCGAGGCGGCGGACCGACTGCTGGCGGAAGCCGGCAAGACCGGACTCACGCTGTTTACCGACGCCACTTGGGGGCCGCCGGCCGACGCCATGTTCGCCTACCTGAACGAGCGAAACGGCATTCGCGTTTACGAGGCGTGGTGGACCACTATCGCTCCGAACTACCCGATCGTTCCGCCGGCGCCGGTGGAGGTGCTCAAGTCGCAATATGAGCGGATAGCGGCGGGGGTCCTCAATCCGGCCGGCCTCGGGCGCGTCTATTACTTGACCGAGACCTTCTACAACCCGCCGGCGGCGGTAGCGGCGCGCGAGCCCGGGGCGCAGCGCATCGCTTCCTTCCTCAAGCCCAACGGCCGGGATTCGATCGACATCTACCGCTTGCGATGACGGCGGCGCTACTGCGGCACTATCTCGTGCGTTCCGCGGAGCGTCACATCGATGATGTAACGCTCGATCCGATCGTTGACGAGGACCGCGATGCCGTCATCAGTGGCGAGATAGAGCCGGCCGGCGTAGCGCGTGACGGCGTGCGCGATCCAGGGCAACTCGTAACGGCGGACGTCATGGCTGGCACGGTCCCATCGCAACAATCCGCCGCTCGAATCGCCATACTCGCCGCGATGCACCAGCGCCAGCCAGACCGCCTCGGGTTCGACGCGTAAGGCGGAGACCGACCAATCGTAAATCTCGGGCGGAGAAAACACGGTGAACTTGCGCTCGTCGGGGTCAAAGTAGCCGAAGCCACCGATGCCCGTCTCTCCTTCGGCGTCGTAAAAGGTCTTGCCCAACCAAAGGCGGCCTTCGGTCGCCTGGTGCGGCCCAATCTCTTCTTTAATCTGGGACTGGTCGATTTTGATATGGGACTGCTCAAGCCGGGCGCGACCCTGCACTATCTGTGGCCGCACCGCAGCCCACTGGTCGGGATTCGACTGCGGCAACTCGTGGTCGCGGGACCGGCCGTCGACGTGTTCTACGATTCGCCGGTGGTTGGTTTGCGGGTCCTCGCGCAAGACAAAGCGGCCCGCCGGGCCGAACCGCACCGGCTCCAAAGGCCACCACTCAATGGCGCGGAAGGTTTCCGGCTTCTCGCGTCCCACCCAGTATTCGTACACAGGCAAACCAGCGAGAAGGGGCTGTGCGGCTGACTCGGGCAGGATCTGAAAGCCGCCGGCCGGCTCCGGACGGATCACCAGAAACTGCTTGGCGTCGCCGGCGATGAAATAAGGCACGCCGCCTTGCTCTCGGATGTAGACGACCGAGAAGGGCCGATAGTCCACGCGGCGAAGCAGGCGCTTGCTGCGGACATCGAAGAACAGCTTCACGTTCGGCGGACGGGGGCCCTGTTCGGGCAGCCGGAAAAGCAGCAATTCGCTCGGCGTGAGCCGCGCCACTTCCACCGCCGAGCCGGGGTCCTCGCCGGGCAGCAGCGCCAGTTGGTAGACGCGGCGCGCGGGGTCCCGGTCCTGGAGGAACAGGCCCAGGATCTCGTCTTTGCCCCACCAGAGCCGATGCGCCACCCCCGCGGCGTCGGGATCCCGAGGGCTGGCCCAGACGAGCAGGAGGTCTTGATGGCTGTCCACCGCCAGGCGAGCCAGGGTTCGAAAGTGGGCAACCCTGGGGTTCAGCTTCTGGAAGGACGGGATGACCGCCGTGTCGCTGAAGGACCCGGCGAGCAGCGCGGAGAGAAGCAACAGAGCCGGCATCCCTTCTATTTTCCCCTTTGACTGCGGCGGCGCTCGGATCGGGGAGCGAGCTTGGACGGACCTTCCGCAGCCGATTGTGGAGGGTGAGCGGCAACCCAGGCCGCGGCAACGAGCGCCGGGGCCAGCAGCGCCAGGGGCGCTACTTGCGAGAGGATGCGGTCGAGAGAGGTCCCGATCCACCACTGGATGTCGTTGCGGCCGTTCAGATAGGCGCCGAACAGACCGGCCAGTTGCCAGAAGACGAGGCCCGGCAGGAGCCACCAGCGAGCGTCCATACCGGCGCGGCGGGCAACGATCAGGCTCAACAACAGCAGCCAGAAGGTCAGGTTGTAGATGTTGATCTTGGCAGCCTGGCCGAGGATGCTCGCCACGCCCGGGCCGAGGTTGGCCCAGGCGAGGGACCCGCGGGCCAGAAGGTCCGAGCCGGGAACGCCGTATATATGCCTTGCTGCGATCCATGGCACGACCGCGACGGCCGGCCAGGCGAGGGCCGTCCAAGCCCGCCAGTCCGCTTTGGTCCGGGCCAGGCGGATCACCAGGAAGACCGCCACTGCGGCCAGGAAGAACAGCCCTTCGTTTTTGGTCCAGGCGGCGAGCGCCGAGAACAACGAGGCCAGGGCGAGGTCGCCTGTTCGCGCTTCTTTCCACCAGGCGTAGAGAAAGCCGGCGCCGAGCAGCAGGTACACGGAAAGGGCCGTATCGGCGTAGCCCGCGAGCTCGAAGGCCACGATGTTGACCATGTGCAGGTTGGCCAGCATGGCGGTGAACACCAGCGCCACCGGCCGGGAGCCGAAGCGCCGGGCGAGGAAATAGAACGATCCGAGCAGCGAAAGGAAAAAGAGCGGCGAGGCGGCCTTGGCCAGGTAATCGGCGGGCGAGCCGGCCAGCTTGTAGAGGAAGGTTCCGTAGAGAGGTATTAGCAATGGATAAGACGGCTGGCAGAGGAATTCGCTGGAGCGGGAGAGGAAGCCGCCGAGGTTGCCGTCCAGATAAAACGCCTTGGCCTTGAAGAGCCAGATGGCCCAGGAGTCCCAGGAGCGGGTGGTGAGGGGCATCACGCGCTCGTAGGGCAGCCAGGCGAGCGGGGCGGCGAGGGCGGCGGCTAGGGCGACCCACTCGAGCCAATCCGGCCGCGCGGGGCGCTCCCAAACAGGCCGCCGGCGCAGGCGCCAATAACCAAGCGGCAGCCACGGCAGCAGCAGGGCTGCAGGATGCCACGGCAAGCGCGCGAGGCCATAGAGAAACATCTGGAGCGAAAGCACCCCGGCCCCGGCGGCGAAGCTCAGCGCCAAAGCCGGGACCCAGGCGCACTCGACCCAACTCGAGATCACGAGCCAGCCCACCAGGCAAGTGAGGGCCACGGCAAGGATCAGGACCACCGGAAAACCTCGCAATGTCTCAGAGACATTCTGGCCATAACGCAAGCGCGGAGCCGCGACGGTGCGGGACGTGAAAAACTGCCGATCTCGCGCCAAGACGCCACGTACGCCAAGAAAAACCTCCTTGTTCGCTTTGCGTTCTTTGCGCCTTTGCGCGAAATCTTTCGGCCGGCTCGTCCATCGTCAGTCGACCCATAATCGACCCATGGTCAATATCGAAAGATCTCCATTTGTTCCGAAGCGAAAAGCCTGGTGAGGCGCGCCGTACGCTCTTCGATCTGCCGCTCGTCCCAATGGCTGCTGGGAGGCTCCTGGGCCAGGTTCTGCGCCAGGTCTCGGAACACGGCCAGGTAGCCGCAGCCGGGGACCGATTCGCCGGGTTGATCCGAGAAGCGGACGCGGCGAGGATAGAGGTAATAGGGGAGCCGCGAGCGATAGTAGCGCAAGTGCTCGGGGCCGGCATAGACCACCACCAGGACGCAACCGCCGGCCGGCACCGTCTTAGCGAGGTCGCGCGCCACGTTGTAGGCAGGCTGGTCGACGGCCGCCGCGCGCTCCTCCCAGGAAAGGGCGGCGAGCGCCCCCCGCGCCTGCTCGGTGCGGAGGAACTGCTCGCTCACGTGCGGCCAGGCGATCAGCATCCACACGGCCAACAGCGCCAGCAGAAGGAGCCTGCTCGTCATATCGGTTCGCTCACTTGTTGACAAGCCCTTGGACAAGCCCTTTGAGAAACCAGGGCGCGAGGCCGGGTCCTTCTTCAGGAAATCCAGGAGCAGCTTCGCGACCTTCTCCCGGCCCGACATAGAAGGATGAGTGCCGTCTTCGCCCAGGTCCTCGTGTAGAAGCCGTTCAGGTTCTTGCCGTTGAAGAGGTCGACGCATCGTCGCCACAGTATATTACGGTCCGGGGCCAGGTGTCAGGCCGTAATCCGCCCGCACCGCCCGTAAGACGGCTCGGACTCGGCGACGGCCACCACCTGGTGCAGGGCGCTCCTCAACGTGGGAGGGCGAAAGGCAAGGCAAACAAAAACCGGGGATGCGCCGCTTCGCGGCGCGGCATTCTGCCCGCCTCTCGCGGCTGGGCGGCAAAAGATGCCCCCCTTTGATTCTTGCCGATTGTCTCTTGCCTCTTGCCTCCTCTTGCCTTGGTTTCCTGGAGATTCACCAGCCCGGATGAGCATCCTGTTTGCCAAGACCGTTCTCATTCATATTGCCTTCCCATAGGAACTATAGTATTGTTATATTGATATCCCATAGGAGAGGTTCCATGGCTGATAAGGCGGACGTTTGGCAAGGGACCCTCGCGCTGATGGCGCTGAAGACCATTGAGACGATGGGGCCCCTGCACGGCTACGGCATCGCTCGCCGCATCGAGCAGACGAGCGGGGATCTGTTGTCCGTGAATTACGGAACCCTGTATCCGGCCCTGCTTAAATTGGAGCAAGAGGGTTACATCAAATCCGAGTGGGGCGTGTCGGATAACAATCGCAAAGCCAAGTATTACAAGCTTACGCCCGCGGGCCGGAAGCAACTCAAGAGGCAAGCGCGCGAATGGGAACAGGCGACCGAAATCCTGGCGCGGTTCCTCTCGCCGCAAGGGGAACTCTTGTGAGGCGGCTGCGGGCGTGGCTCTCGCGGCTGGGTGGCCTGTTTCACCGGGAGCGGCATTACCGGGAGTTCGCGGAGGAAGTGGAAAGCCATCTCCGTCAGAAAATCAGCCGTCAGCTTTCAGTTTTCAGCCGTCAGCAACCAGCTCGGGCCGGAGGGGTTGCTGATAGCTGATACTGATGGCTGATAGCTGATGGCTGAAACCAGCGTAGGAGCGTTTTCAGAATCTACTGGACTATGCCCGGCGGCAGCGGTAGAATCTAAGCCGGTGGTCGGAAGGCCGCGGCCGCATGAGCGAGCCCATTCTGGCTCCTGAATTCTGACCTGACTTCGTCATTTCGGAGGCGTTCCATGACTTCCCGCAGAAACTTTTTGAAAGCCGGCGCCGCCGGCAGTTTGCTCGGCAGCTTCAGCGCCCGCGCCGCCAAGA
>JBGOUJ010000400.1:0-7225 GCA_041477005.1 Terriglobia bacterium
AAATTCGTTTCGTTCGCGCAAATTTTCTCTCGCGGGTTTCGGATTCAACGCAGAGACGCCGAGATCCGCAGAGAAACCCGGTTGAATTTCTCGGCGGCTCTGCGCCATCCCGGCGGTCGGTAGCCCGGCGGGGGCCGGTGCGTGAAGGCGGCTCGCGTGCGGGACGCGAGTCCGTTGAAAACAGGAGAGTTGCGCCGCTTGGGGGCGCCGACAGGGCTCCGCGAAATTCGTTTCGTTCGCGCAAATTTTCTCTCGCGGGTTTCGGATTCAACGCAGAGACGCCGAGATCCGCAGGGAAACCCGGTGAATTTCTCGGCGGCTCTGCGCGGTTCGAGGACCCCCAGGGGTTGGTAGCCCGTTGTTTTTTCAGTTTTCAAAGGCCGTCGGGCGCCCAGGCTTTTGCCCGGCGACGCCTGCCTGAGACTATGTTAACCGCGGCGGACACGGGCCGACGGAGTGCTTACGTCCAAGGTGTTGCAAAGACAGGAAATTCTCGTCGCGGTGGGCTGTGACTGGCGGGTTGGGATGGGGCCTTTGTCGGATGCCGGAGATTGATATTTGGTTCGGCTGATCGAAGGGGATCCCAGGGGATTCGCCACGGCGGGCCAGGTGAGGCCGGCACCTGCCGCGCGGATGCTGGTCTTGCCGTTGGCAGCAGCTCAAGGACATGCTCCTGGAGTGCTGCCGTATCGAGCTCGATCGGCGGGGCGGCATTGTAGACTACTCCCTCCGTGGTGCAAGCAAATCGCCCTGCGGACGTGTAGGAGGCGGGAGCTGGTCGATTCGCCTCTCTTTGCTACAGTATTAGACACAAAAGGAGGTTGGCTGATGCCGGGAACAACCGACGTTAGAGTTCCCGCAGCGACCTCACCGGCAGCGGCAAGCCCTTCAACCGCACCGCTGCCCTGAAGACGCTGGACTCACTTCTCGAAGGGGAGGAGAACGAACAGCGCGAAACCCTTGAGGGGCTGCAGCACGCACTGGACAAAGACCGGCTTCCGGACTGCAAGCTCTTTCCATGAGTCGTTACATCCTGGTTGACTCTGAGCCGTTGGGGATCGCGTCCAACCCCCCGGTGTGTGTGTTCCTCCCACGAATACGCCGCCAGGCCCCGATCCCCAATCGTCCGATCGCTCAATCGCGTTCCGCTTGCTAATGCCCTGCCATCCATGCTAGGCTCGGCGGCCAAGAAGTAGGGAGGCCATTACGATGTCAAGCCGGTTGAAAGGATTTCTGCGCCTCATCCTCGGAGCGGTCGCTCTGCCGCTCGGCGCGCAAAACTTTGGCGAAATCACGGGCACCGTCTCCGACTCCACTGGAGCCGTGATGACGGGCGCCGCGGTAACCGTGGTCAGTACGGCGACCAATCAGACTCGCCGGGCAATCACCAACGAGACCGGCAACTACTCCGTGCCGTTCCTGGTCCCGAGCCTCTATGACGTCCGCGTCGAGAGTCCCGGCTTCAAAGTCGCTACGCGCAAGGGCGTGGATCTGCAGGTCGGCGCGGTGGCGCGCATCGACTTCAACATGGAGGTCGGTGAAGTCACCCAGCAGGTGGAGGTCAGCGGGGGAGCGCCGCTGCTCACCACAGAGACGGTCGCGCTCGGCACGGTGATTGAGAACAAACGGATCGTCGACCTGCCGTTGAACGGGCGCAACTACCTGCAGCTCGTCACCCTGAGCCCGAACGTGACCACCGAGGGCGGCGGCGGCGGGGCTTACAGCCTGGGAGGCCTACGCGGCCAAACGTCGCTCTCGGTCGCGGGACAGCGCCTGGAATTCAACCGCTACACGCTCGATGGGGTGGAAAACACCGACCCGAACTGGAACTCGTGGATCATTGGGCCATCCATCGACGCGATCCAGGAGTTCAAGGTCCAGACGGGCGTCTACTCGGCCGAGTTCGGCCGGGGTTCGTCCCAGATCAACGTGTCCATGAAAGCCGGCTCAAATGACTACCACGGCACGGCTTTCGAGTTCCTAAGGAACTCGACGCTCGACGCCAGGCAATGGCTGCAATCGCAGGGAAACAAGAACCCTTTCCGCCGAAACCAATTTGGCTTCACGCTGGGCGGCCCGATCGGCATACCCAAACTCTTCAACGGGAAGGACAAGCTCTTCTTCATGTCGAATTATGAGGCGCTCCGGGACCGGCTGACGACGCAGGTCAACGCTTCCTCGGCCCCGGCCACAATGCGCAGCGGCGACTTCTCCACAGCGGGCCGCAACATCTTTGATCCCCTCACACGCGCGTTCAACGCCGGCGGAATCGCTACGTCGGCCACGCAGTTCCCCGGAAACGTGATCCCGCAGGCCCGCCTGAATCCGTTCGCGCAGAAATTGCTCGAGTTCTTCCCGGCGCCGAACCAGCCCGGCACGAGCCTGGTGCGCAATTTCCTTCGCAATGCCAGCCAGCCCACGGACTCGGACCAGTTCAACCAACGCGTTGACTGGATTGAGAACAGCAAGTCGAGCTGGTTCGGCCGCTTCAGTTGGGGCAGCGACTTCCAGCAGGCTGCAGCGACGTTCCTGACCGACACGATGCACGTCCAAAGCACGGCTCGCCAGGCTATGCTGTCGAACACAAGGATTTTGAACACCGCCACGGTCAACGAGGCTCGATTTGCCTGGAACCAATTCAACAACGACTTAAGCGGCTATTACGCCAACGGCAGAAATGTGCAGGCAGATCTCAACATCCCCGGCTTGTTTGCGCCCGACGTGCTCGCGTACGGCGTCCCCGCCATCGGTCTTGGGGGCGGCATCAGCGGCTTCGGCGGAGTGACCCCGTGGATCGCCCGCGACGACACGTTCCAGTTCATGGACAACCTTTCCATCGTCCGGGGCCGGCACTCCATCAAGTTCGGAGGCGAGATTCGCCGCGACCGCTATAACGAGTTCGGCAACTCGAAGGTCACCGGCGAGTTTCTTTTCGACGCTCAATCCACCTTCGATCCCGCCAACCGCAACGCTAGCGGCTACATCTTCGCCGACTATATGCTGGGCTTGCCCAGCCAGTCGGCCCGCTCCGTCGCCCTGGCCGACGCCTTGCTCCGGCGCAGCTCCTACTCTCTATATATTCAGGACGATTGGAAGATCACGTCGAAACTGACGCTGAACATGGGCTTGCGCTACGAAAACGGGCGGCCCTGGTATGACAAGTATCGGGGGATCATGAATGTCCAGTTGTTCGACCCGGGGGTCGGCCCCGATGGCATCCTGGCCGGCACGAAGGTCCCGATCCTCACCCGGCCGGGCAACGGCGATTTCTACCAGGGACTGAACTTCCACTTCTCCGACGGGCAACTGACGCAGTCCGGCGATCAGTACATGGGCCGCAGCCTGGTCAACCCAGACAACAACAACTTTGCGCCGCGCCTTGGGCTATCGTACAGCCTGACAAACCGCTGGACCATCCGGGCCGGCGGCGGAGTCTTCTACGTGCAGGACACCGCCAACCCGACTTTCGATATGGCCCGTAATCAGGCCGGCCGCGACCTGTTCATCACCAGCATCGAGGACCGGGCTGCGAGCCTGAGCGATCCGTGGGCCCTGGAGCGCGCCAACGCCAGGTGCACCGGTTGGAGCGGGGCGTGCCTCGTGGCGCCGCAGATTCTCGGCAACATTCAGGCCATGCGCACGCCGTATGTCGACCAGTGGCTGCTCAACGTCCAGCGCGAGATCACGAAGGATCTTGTGCTGGAGGCCGGTTACCAGGGCAACGAAGGCCACAAACTGGAGCGGTTCCGCGTGTACAACCAGCCCATCCTCAAGAGCGGCCCGAGCGACACCCGGACCGTCGCACAGCGGCAACCTTGGCCCGCCTTCGGCCGGATCCAGCAGGTGGATGGCCTCGACAATTCGAACTACCATGCGCTAAGCGCCAAGCTGACGCAGAGGTTCAGCAAGGGCCTGACGTACCTGGTGGCCTTCACATGGTCGAAAGCCATCGACGGCGGCAGCGCCATTCGCACCAACTCCGGCGACACATTGTGGCCGGTCAACAGTTACAACCTGAAGGCCGAGCGGGGGCTGTCGCAATTCGATGTACGCCGGCGGTTCGTTGCTTCCTTTCTGTACGAATTGCCCTTCGGAGCGGGCAAGCGCTTCGCGAGTCAGGGGGTGGTGGGCAAGCTTGCCGGGGGCTGGCAGATCGGCGGGATTGTCACGCTCGCCGACGGCACGCCGATCAATGTCGCCCAGCTTGGCGACACCGCCGGCCTCAACACCCTGGGCAACCAGCCGAATGCGACCGGGATCAGCCCGTTCCCGGCCAGCCAGACCCCACAGCAGTTCTGGAACATCGCCGCGTTCGATTTCAATAACCCAAACCTGAGCTATCAGCCGGGCAACATGGGCCGAAATACGCTCTTGAGCCCGGGAACACGGCAGGGGGATTTTTCCCTGGGCAGGGACATCCGGATTCACGAGAACCACGCGCTGAAGTTTCGATTTGAGGCGTTCAACGCCGTCAATCATCCCAACTGGAACGCGCCCAGCTCCGATGCGCGCAGCCCTTCGAACTTCGGTGTGATCACGTCGGCCAGGACCATGCGGCAGTTGCAGTTCGCGTTGAAATACGCGTTCTGAGCTAAATACCCCAGTGGGCGCAGTCGGTTGCGGAGTCCGAAGGTCGGGCGGGACCGCTCATTTTCGCAAAGTGTTTGCCGGCCGGTCAGCGCATCCTTGAGACCGGCGCCATTTCGGTCTTGAGCGGCCACTGGCGCCGGTCACAAAAACAGTCACCGGCTGGTCCTCGAAATCTACCCATCTCTGGATTGCCACGGTTCCTATACCGTTACGCTTGACGTAACGCATAAGTCAGGTCATGATTACTAATGATCGTTGATTATCACTAAGAGAGGGGAACGCTATGGCACTGACCGCTATCCACCCAGGGAAGCACCTGGCCGAAGAACTGAAAGAACTCGGCATTAGCGCGGCTGAACTGGCGCGCAAGCTGGACGTGCCGACCAACCGCGTCACCGGCATTCTGAACGGCCAGCGGGCCATCACCGGTGATACGGCCCTGCGCCTCGCTCATTTCTTTGGCACGAGTGCGGAATTCTGGCTTAATCTGCAGAGCCTCTACGCGCTGCGTCTGGCCCAGCAGAAGGCGGGGAAGTCCATCAAGGCCCTTCCCACCCTGAAACGCCCCGAGCGCGTCCACGCATGACCAAGACGGCAAACCAGAAAATGAAAGAGATCAGCGTCGCGCTCAGTTCAGCACGCGCGCAAACCAAACTGAAGATTCCCAAATGTGCTAGCGCGTGTTAGCCTGATGGCCGTAAGTTGTTGAAGAATTGGTGGCGCTAGCGGGATTCGAACGCGTTCCGCGCCGTCCGGCCTGATCCGATCCAGTCCTAAGTAGCTGATTCCACAGTGGCCCATGTGATGATAGTGCCATCTCGCGACGGCGGCTGCTGACCCTGATGATGGGCGTTGGCTCTTTTGGGTAGTGATTACTTTCGACAGAAGGATAGAAATTTAAACATTTTTCGACATCCATCCAATGGATTTCGACGCGAAGGCGTGGTATAGTGTTTTTCGACTCCATCGACAAGAATACGCCTGTTTTCGACAAGCGCAAATGGTTTTCGACGGATGAGGCTTGAACCAGCTCCGATCCCGATCTTCCAGGAGAAGACAATCCCTGACGGCGCCAGACTGGCCGGCTGGGCGGCGCTCGTCCACGGGCTCGCCACCCCAGGACCGGTCCGGTGGCCGAGCTGCGTTTCGGAGCAGCACATTCGTGGCAGCCACCGGGAAGGGGGGGGCTGGACCGTCTTTGACAAGCGGTATTGGCCCGGCGACAGCTTTGCCGATCACCTGACCTTCGCTTTGCGCCACGAAGACATCGATCTCCTGATCCTGAAGCGGATCTTCGAGGCGGCGCCGCAGGCCGAGATCGAGGGCATTGTCCGAGCCGCGCCCAGCGGCATTCCGGCGCGGCGCGCGTGGTACCTCTACGAAATTCTGACTGGCCGTACCCTCGACGTAGATGACGCGCCCAGCGCCGCAGCCACCGATCTTCTCGACCCCGAGACGTACTTCACGGGCAAGCCGCGCCTCTCGAAACGGCATCGCGTGCGCGACAATCTCTTGGGCACCGGCCGTTTCTGTCCGGTCATCCGGCGCACCAAAGCGCTCAGGGAATTCTTGGCACTCGACCTTGCCGCCAAGGCGCGGGAAACCGTGGGGCGCACCGGCGCCCATCTGATTGCCCGCGCTGCCAGCTTCATGCTGCTGGCCGACAGCCGCGCCAGCTTCGAGATCGAGGGCGAGCGGCCGCCGCGCAACCGCCTGGAACGATGGGGCCGCGCGGTTCTGCAAGCCGGGAAGAACCGGCTCACGCTCGATGAAATCATTCGCCTTCACGGCGTCCTGATCGAGGACACGCGCTTTGTTCGCGGCGGCCTGCGCCCCGACGGCGTGTTCCTGGGTGAACGGGATCACCACGGCGATCCGCTCCCGGAATTCATCGGGGCGCGTCCTGCGGATCTGGACGATCTCATGAGCGGTCTGCTGGAGGCGAATGAGCGCATGCGCGACGACGGGATCAACCCGGTGCTCGAAGCCGCGGCCACTGCCTTCGGCTTTGTCTACGTGCATCCGTTCCAGGACGGCAACGGACGCGTCCACCGCTGCCTGATCCATCATGTCCTCGCCGAACGGAAGTTCGCGCCACCGGGTATGGTGTTTCCGGTTTCCCCGGTTATGCTCGATCGCATCGATGATTACCGCACGACCCTGCAGGCCCATTCCGGCCCGTTGATGCCCTTTATCGAATGGCGGCCCACGCCTGACCGCAACGTCGAGGTCCTCAACGAGACCGCCGATTTCTACCGCTATTTCGATTGCACGGGCGCGGCGGAGTTCCTCTATGCGTGCGTTACGCGCACCGTCGAGCACGATTTGCCCCGCGAGATCGAGTACCTGCGCCGTCACGACGAAGCGATCCGCCGCATCATGGATGCGGTCGAGATGCCGGACCGGGTTGCCGAAAATCTGGTCATGTTCATCCGGCAAAACAAAGGAACCCTGTCGAAGAAGCGTCGCACCGACGAGTACAAGAAACTGCGCGACGATGAAGTGACCTTGCTCGAAGGCATAGTAGGCGATGCCTTCGAGGGCTTCGATGAGGGCTCCGGCCGGTCGGCCGGTGGAGATGCGGATGATGATGGAGCCCCGGATGGGTCGCGCTCAGAAACTTGAAGGCGAATAG
>JBGOUJ010000401.1:0-7219 GCA_041477005.1 Terriglobia bacterium
AGCACTTGAGAGAGAAGTACTTCGAGGTTCTGGCCGGCTGCCAAGGACCAAACGGTCCAATCGCCGCCGCTCTCGCGCACCACTTCCAGCGTGTTTGCGCCGATCGAGCCGGTAGACCCAAGAATGGCCAGGCGTCTCACGGAATGCACCTTCTCCTAATACTCGCTCCCTTTGTATAGCGATGCGACATACTGTTCGTAGCCGTTGTACATCAGCGTGGGCCGGATCTCCATCCGGGGGATTACTTTTTCGCTCGCCTGGGACCACCGCGGGTGCGGCCGCTTCGGGTTCACGTTGGAATACCAGCCGTATTCATCCGGGACCGCCTGGTTCCACAGGGTCGGGGGCCGCCTGGCGGTGAACTCGATCTTGACAATCGACTTGATGCTCTTCAACCCGTATTTCCACGGCGTGATCAGCCGGATGGGCGCGCCGTTCTGTTTCGGCAGCGGCTTGCCGTAAATGCCGGTGACGAACAGCGCCAGCTCGTTCATGGCCTCGTCCAGCCGCAACGCTTCGTGATAGGGCCACGGGTAGTGCGGCTGCGAAACGATGCCAGGCATTTCCTTGCGATTGTCGGCCGAGATCATGCGGACGAATTGCGCCTGCGGCTTCGGATCGACCTCTTTGATCAGGGCCGAGATGGGGAAGCCGGTCCAAGGCACGGCCATCGACCACGCCTCGACGCAGCGCATGCGGTAGGTCCGCTCCTCGATCGGCATGCGATGGAGCAAATCGTCGAGGTCGTAGGTTCGGGGCTTGTTGACCAGTCCGGTCACCTCGATCTTCCACGGGCTGATCTGAAATGGTCCGACCAGGTCTTTGACCCTTTGCTTGTCGAGGGTGAACTCGTAGAAATTGTTGAAGCCGGTGGCGGCCATCTCTTCGGTGATCGGCCGGTCGAGCTCATACTTCGGGTTGCGCTTCGCGGGGTAGATGGAGTTGGCGTCGGCCTTCGCCGGGCCGGAAGCGAGAAGGCTCTCCAAGCCTGCGAATCCCAGCGCTGCCAGAAACTGCCGCCGGTTGTTGTAGGCGCTTTCCGCCGCGGCCTCGCGCTCCGGAATCTCCCAGCCCTTGGGCGCCTGGATCAGCATGACGGACCCCGTAGATCTGCCCTCATCGTAACATGCCCTCTGCGGCCAGCTCAGCTCGAGCCACCAAACTTGATGCAAATGAGCCAAGTTTTGGCCCCCAGCGAAGCGCGCCTCGTCGGTCTGGGGCGGAGTCTCGCTAGGCGTATAACCCGCGGAGCTTGATGGCGAAGGCCACGCGGTCGATGGCCAGCATGTAGGCGGCGATGCGGTTGTGGACCTGGTGCTTCTCGGCATAGAGCAGCACGTCGTGGAGGCTTTGGGTCATGATCTGCTGCAGGCGCTCGTAGACCAGGTCCAGCGACCAGAAGTAGCCCTGGCGGTCCTGCACCCACTCGAAATACGAGACCGTCACGCCGCCGGCGTTGGCCATGATGTCCGGAATGACGAAGACGCCGTTGGATTCCAGGATCGGATCGGCGTCGGCCGTGGTGGGGCCGTTGGCGCCCTCACACAGGATCTTGGCCTTCACTCGGGCGGCGTTGTGGCTGGTGATCTGGTTTTCGGTGGCCGCCGGCAGCAGGATGTCGCAATCGAGCAACAGCGCTTCGGCCTTATCCACCTCCTCGGCCTCCGGAAAGTCGAGCACCGTGTTGTGCTTCCTGCGGTGTTCGATCAGGGCGGGTATGTCGAGGCCTCGCGGATTGTAGACCGCACCGTCGACGGTGGAAACGGAGATGATCTTGTAGCCTTCGGCGGCCATCTGGAGCGCCGCCATGGATCCCACATTGCCAAAGCCCTGGATCACCACCCGCGCGCCCTCCCGCTGGAGGCCCAGTTTCTTCAGCGCTTCGTCGCAGACGATCATGCAGCCGCGCCCGGTGGCCTCGCGGCGGCCCCGCGATCCGCCCAGGTCGATCGGTTTGCCGGTCACCACGGCGGTGGTGGTCTGGCGGATGTGCATCGAGTAGGTGTCCATCACCCAGGCCATTACCTGCTCATCGGTGTTCACGTCCGGCGCCGGAACGTCGCGCTCGGGGCCGATAAACTCCATGAGCTCGGCGGTGTAGCGCCGCGTCATGCGCTCCAGCTCGAAGCGGGACAGTTGCAGCGGATTGCAGATGATGCCGCCCTTGGCGCCACCGAAGGGGATGTTGACTACGGCGCACTTCCAGGTCATCCAGGAGGCCAGGGCCTTCACCTCGTCCAGGGTGACGTCCGGGGCGTAGCGGATGCCGCCCTTGGCGGGGCCGCGTGCGATCGAGTGCTGCACGCGATAACCGGTGAAGACCTCGATGCGGCCGTCATCCAATTGCACTGGGACGGCCACGGTGATTTCGCGGGTCGGCGTGCTCAGGATCTTGCGCACGCCCTCATCCAGATTCAGCCGCTCGGCGGCCTCTTCGAAGCGGGCCGATTGGGACATCCAGGCGTTCTTCTCGTAATCAGGGAGGACAGTGGTTGGCATAAGGCTCTCGCGAAAACGGCCCGACCGCTCCGTTAGAGGGTGCGAAAGAATCGATGGCCGCGAATGCACGCGAATAAACGCGAATGAAAACGATGGCCTGATTCGCGTTCATCCGCGTGCATTCGCGGCCATCGATCCGTTCCCGGCTTCCTACGCCCGTGGCTTGGGCGCCCGCTCCGAGCCGCGCCCGTAAGGGAAGGGTCGCCGCTATTGGGGAACCTATCCTACCAAGGCGCGGGCCGCTTCTGTGGCCAGGTGGTCGAGGGTGACGATTTCGTAGGTCGAGCGGTCGTTCATGATCTGGGCGACCAGGGCGGTGTGCATGGCGTGGCCGGCGCGCTCGGCGATCACGTGGCCGACCAGGGGGTAGCCGATCAGGGCCAGGTCGCCGATCAGGTCGAGCACCTTGTGGCGGCAGCACTCGTCGGGGAAGCGGAGTCCTTCCGGATTGAGGATGCCGTGTGCGGTGAAGCAGATGGCATTGGCCAGCGTGGCGCCCCGGATCAGGCCCATGTCGCGCATCTGCTCGAGATCCTGCTGAAAACCGAAAGTTCGGGCGGCGGCGATCTCGGAGGCGTAGCGCTGCGGCGTAACATCCAGGTCGACTTCCTGGCGTCCCGCCAGCGGATGACAGTAGTCGGTGGCGCAGGTGATGCGGAAACTTTCGCCGGGCAAAATGGTGATGCGCTTGCGGCCCTCGCGGATCTCGACCGGACGCCGGATCCGCAGATACCGGCGTTCGCGGCGAAGCTGGCGGCGGCCGGCCTGGCGCAACAGCTCGATGAACGGAGCGCCGCTGCCGTCCAGGATCGGGGCCTCCAGCGAGTTGATCTCCACGACGGCATTGTCAATGCCCATGCCGTAGAATACGCTGAGGACGTGCTCGGTCGTCGAGAGCAGCACGCCCTGCCGCATGAGGCTGGTGGCGTAGCTGACGCGCGCCACGTATTTCCAACTGGCCGGGATCGGGAAGCGGTCGAGATCGGTGCGGACGAAAACGATCCCGGTCGCGGCGTGCGCCGGCAGGATCCGAATCGCCACCTCGACGCCGCTGTGCAGGCCGATGCCGCTGGCTTCTACCGGCCGCTGAGTGGTCGTTTCAAAGCGCAAGAGAGAAGGTTCTCCGAATGGGAAAGGCGGGAGGGATGCATCTGGGGGACCAGTCCTAACTTATTGATTCCAAGCAAGTACTAAGAGATCCATGGTGAGGCTCTGCGGCCACGGTTAGCCTCGAAGTGTGGAAGAATTGCCACACTTGGGTTTCGCTGGCGGGGCTTCTGCGGCTTCTGCCCATTCCCTGTAAGCCCTCGCGCATTCCATGTAAGATTGTGGGATGCCCCCGACGGCCCCGCGCCTGTTTCTGATCGACACCTTCGGTCTGATCTTTCGCGCCTACCATGCGCGCGCCCGCAGCGGGGCTCCGGCGATGCGAACCCGCTCCGGCCTTTCCACCGAGGCCGTATACATCTTTAATTCCATGCTCCGGAAGCTGCTCGAGGAGCACCGCCCCGAGTACGTTGCCGCCGTATTCGAGAGCGAGGCGCCGACATTTCGGGACGAGATTTTCGAGGACTACAAGGCCAATCGGGCCGCTACGCCGCCGGAGCTGTTGGCGCAGATTCCCTACATCCGGCGGCTCCTCGAAGCCCTGCGCATTCCGGTTCTGGAGCGCCCGCGCTTCGAAGCGGACGACGTGATCGGGGCGCTCGCCCGCCGCTCGACGGAGCAGGGTCTCGATGTTTACATCCTGTCGAGCGACAAAGACCTGCTGCAACTGGTTGGAGGCCGCGTCTCGGTGCTCGATCCGGGCAAGGACGGGCTGGTCTACGATGCCGCCAAAGTCGAGGAGTTCACCGGGGTGCCGCCGGAGCGGGTGGCGGACATGCTGGCGCTAAAGGGCGACGCCGTGGACAACATCCCCGGCGCGCCGGGCATCGGCGACAAGGGAGCGCGCGAATTGATCCAGCGCTTTGGCCGCGTCGAGGATGTGCTCGACCACGCCGCCGAAGTCGAGCGCAAGATGTATCGCACCAGCCTGCTCGAGAACCGCGACCGGATCCTGCTGAGCAAGAAGCTGGCCACCATCGACATCAGCGTTCCCGTCGATCTCGACCTGGAGTCGGTGCGAGCGGCTCCGGCCGATGCCGCCGCGCTTTACGCACTCTACCAGGAGCTCGAATTTCACAGCCTGCTGAAGGATCTGGCGCCGGCGGCCCCGGCAGAGCCGGCCGACTATGGCACGCTTGAAAGCGAAGACGAGATGAGGCGCTGGCTGGAGGGGGCGGTGGCGACCGGGACGGCGGTGGCGATAGCGACGGTCGCCGTTGCGCTGGCCCTGCCCGAACCCGGAGAGATCGGCTCGGCGCGGATCGGTCTTTCGGCGCGCCCACGGGATGCCCGGGTCGTCCCCCTGGCCGCCGCCCGGACCCTGATCGAGGATCCCGGGGTGGTCAAGGCCGTCCACGGATCGAAAGAGGCCGCCCAGGCGCTCGCGCGGGATTCGCTCGGGCGGGAAAAAGCATCGCTCGCCGGCGTGAAGCATGACACCCGCCTTTACAGCTACCTGCTCGAGCCGACGCGCTCCGATTACTCGCTCGGGGAATGCGCGCTGCGTCACTACGCCAACAAGATCGAGAGCGAGCCGGCCCAGGAGGCGGATTTCACGCGGCGCCTGGCCGAAGAGCTGGCGCCCCAGATCGACGCCGCCGGGCTGCGCGAGCTTTACGAGACGATCGAGCTGCCGCTCTCGCCGGTGCTGGTTCGCATGGAGAAGGCCGGTGTCCGAATCGACCCGGCGGCGCTCCAGCGGCTCTCGACCGGGATGGAGAGCCGCCTCCAGCAGCTCACCTCCGAGATCTACCGCCTGGCCGGCAAGCCCTTCAATATCAATTCGCCACAACAATTAGGTAAAGTTTTGTTTGAAGATCTGAAGCTGCCCATGGCGGGCCGCTCCGGCAAGACCAAGGCCCCGTCGACGGCCGCCGCCGTCCTCGAGGAGCTGGCGGGCGAGCACGAGATCGTCCGCCTGGTGCTCGACCACCGGCAACTGACCAAGCTGAAGGGCACCTACGTGGACGCCTTGCCGGCCCTGATCGATCCCCGGACCGGCCGGCTCCATACAACCTTTGACCAATGCGGCTCAGCGACGGGGCGGCTATCCTCCTCCGAGCCGAACCTGCAAAATATCCCCATCCGCACGGAGCTGGGCCGCGAGATCCGCGCCGCCTTTGTGCCCCGGCCGGGCTGGCTGCTGCTCTCGGCCGACTACTCGCAGGTCGAGCTGCGGGTGCTGGCGCACTTCTCCAGGGACGCGGTGCTGGTGGAGGCTTTTCGACAGGGCGAGGACATCCACACGCGCACCGCCGCCGAGGTCTTTGGGGTGCCGCCGCTGCTGGTGGGGCCGGAGGACCGCCGGCGCGCCAAGGCCATCAACTTCGGCATCGTCTACGGGCTGAGCGCTTTCGGGCTGGCCGGCCAGATCGGCATCTCCCGCAGCGACGCCCAGCGTTACATCGACAGCTATTTCGCCCGTTATGCCGGGGTGAGGAAATTCCTGGACGCGACGATCGCCGAGGTCCGGCGCACCGGCGTGACCCGGACCCTGTTCGGCCGCCGGCGCCCCATCCCCGACATCCTGGCCGGCAACCCCACGGCGCGCAACTTCGCCGAGCGCACGGCGGTGAACTCGCCGATGCAGGGCACCGCCGCCGACTTGATCAAGCTGGCCATGATCGCCATCGACCGGCGCCTGCGCGAAGAACATTTTGAAGCCGAAATGTTGTTGCAGGTGCATGACGAGCTGCTGTTCGAGGTCCCGCCCGGGGAGGCCGGGACGCTGGGCCGGCTGGTCAAGACCGAGATGGAGTCGGCGGCGAAGCTCGCCGTGCCGCTGCTGGTCGGGATCGGCACGGGAGAGAACTGGCGCGACGTGAAATAGCATGGCCGGGGAAAACATCGAGCGGCTACACCGCCTTCGGACGTCGCGCCGCTGGCGGGACCGGCTGTATCGCCGGCTGCGTCCTCCCGATCCCTTCCTAACCAATCCCGAAGAGCTGGCGATCGACGCGCCGCTCGGCCGGTGGAACCTCTACATCGGCGGCGCGGGATCGGCGGTGGACGGCTACGTCAACCTGGACCTGTTCGCTCTGCCGGGAGTGGACGTGGCGGCTTCGGCCGAGGATTTGCCTTTCCGCGGCGGCGTGTTCCAGCGCGTGGAATGCGATGCGGTGCTGGAGCACGTGGAGCGGCCCGAGCGAGTGGTGCGCGAGATCGAGCGGGTGCTGCGGCCGGGAGGATTCGCGCACCTGGTGGTTCCTTTCTGTCACCCCTTCCACGAATATCCCCGGGACTTTCAGCGCTTCACGCTGGATGGCTTGCGGCGCATGGCCGGCGGGCTGGAGATTGTCTCGGCCGGCTGGCGGACCGGCCCCACGGCCACGCTGCTGGTCTTCCTGATCGAATACGTCAAGCTCTGGCTGCCCTGGCGGCCCCTGCGGGCGGCGGCGCACGGCCTGTTGGGCTGGCTCCTTTTTCCGCTTCGATACTTGGATCGGTGGCTGCTCCGGTCGCCGCGCGCCGGCCAGATCGGCAATCACTGCTATGTATGGTTGCGCAAGTCCGGCGAGCCGCAATTGGCGGAGATACAAATGGTTTCAAACCAAACAGAACACCGACCACCAGCCCCGGTGGAACCACCTGTGTAGCGAGCCGGCGGACCGAC
>JBGOUJ010000402.1:0-7216 GCA_041477005.1 Terriglobia bacterium
CCAGCGTTGGCCATTGAAGACATTCACCTCGTTCCAGGCAGGCAGCGCCGCGATCCGGGGCACGTCGTCGGCCGCATGGTCGTAGACCTTGACCATGTACGACTCGGTCGGCTTGGTGCCGAGCTGGTGGGTGACCATGCTAAAATACCCGTTGCCGAGATAACTGCGGGTATAGGGCGTGAGACTCTCCGCTTTGAACACGAAGCTCGGGTCCTGGGCCAGCAGGCCCCCGCTCATCACAATGACAAGAACAATCCCGCCTCTCATCGCGAATCGTCCTAGTTCTGTGTGAACCGCGAATGAACCTCCTGGCCGGAGCTGGCCATGAGAATTTCATTCGCGGCTGAACACTGTCTTTACCAGAACAGCCGAAGTCCGAACTGCATCTGGCGCATGGCGTCGACGGTGCCGGTGATCGTGCTGGCCGTCGGGCTGTCCACCGTGTTGACGGGGATCGCCAAGTGCGTGGTGTTGAAGGTGTTGTAGGCCTCGGTGCGGAACTGTAACTGCATCCTTTCGGTGATGCGGAAGTCCTTAAACAAGGCCCAGTCCGCCGTGTAGTAGTGGGGACCGCGCAGAATGTTGCGCCCGGCGGTTCCCATACGGTACCCGGTGGGCACAGCGAATGCTTTCGGGCTGAACCAGCCGTCACGCGTCGGATCCGACACACCCGGATCTCCGATCAGGTCGGGTCGCAGGCGCTGGAAGTCCGTGTTTACGGGCGCTGTGGTGGACCAATAGGGGCTGAACGGCAGCCCGCTCTCCAGAACGGTGATGCCCGCGAATTTCCAGCCTCCGATGATCTGTTTGGCAACTCCGGTCACATTGGAGGCGAAACGCTTTTCCGGTCCGAATGGCAGTTCGTAGACGTGCCCCAGGGTCAAGATATGGGTGCGGTCCCGATCCGCGGGTCCATGATCATTGCGGAAATTGTTGCCGTCGGTGACGGCGTCGTACGTGCCGAAGTCCATGGTCTTGGAGAAAGTATATGACGCAATGAAAGACAGGTCACGGGTCATTCGCTGCGTCGCCTTCGCCTGGAAGCTGTGGAAGTTGGAACTGCCCGCGTTGGCCCGGTTCTGAATGCGCTGGCTCCAGCCGAACTTGTTCCAGTACACTCTCCTCGGATTCAAGGGGCCTGGCCCCGGATACGCCTGGTTGACGTTGTTGTTGTAGTACAAATGGTGGCCCACATTGCCGACATAGGCCAGCTCCAACGAGAGGTTCCGGGCCAGCTCGCGCTGGATGGTGAAGTTCCAGGAGTCGATGTACGACGTCTGCCGGTCAAACGGAATGGTCAGTGTGCTGATTCCGTCCGGCATCTTGATTTTGCCGTCCTGCGGGATTGTCGGGAAAGAATACGGCGGCGCACCCGCGGAGACGTTGAACAGGTAGCCGTAGGTAACCGGGGAGGTCAGCGACTGCGTAGTGAAGAACGGCCAGATCTGGCCCGAAATCGTGATGGCATACACGTTCGGGAAGTAGCTTCGGCCCACACCCAGGCGAAGGACGGTCTTTTTCCCCGCCAGATAGGTGATGCCCAACCGAGGCGCGATGTTGTTGGGATCGAGTTGGATGCCGGCCGAGTTGGAATTTCCGCCCAGGCCGGAGACCAGCATGTACCCGGTGCTGAGATCCAGGTTCGAGCCCATGCCGGGCCGGGCCGCCGGCGGCGTGTAGACTTCGTAACGCAGGCCGTAGTTCAGGGTCAGTTTCGGAGTGATCTTCCACTGGTCCTGCGCATAGAAGAACATATGGGTTTCGAACTCGTCATTTCTACCCATGCTCCAGACCCGGCTATAGGAGCTGACCGCTCCTTGTAAGAAGGTAGCCATGCCGATGCCGGAGGGTGAGAGGCCAGGGAGTCCAGTGACCGCCGGATCGAAGTTGAACACGCCCCGCCGGCCGCCGTCGCTGCGCCGAAAATTCCAGAAGCGGCGGATATCCGCGCCGAGCTTCGTGGTGTGACTGCCCTTGATCCAGCTCAGGTTGGTGGCCCACTGATGGTAATTCATGACTTCATCCAGCGGGCAATTGCAGGCAGCGCCACCGCCCATGCTGAAGCTGCCGATGCCGTTCACGTTGATGCGCGCCAGGCCGCTGGTGTCAATGCCGCCCAGATTGACGTTGGGGATGCCCACCTGGTCGGAGAGGCTGGTGCCGAAGTCCGGCTGCCGCACGTTCACCCGGTAGCGGGAGTAGCCGTAGCGCCAATCCATGAGAACCGTCGGCGTGAAAACATGGTTCAGATTCAAGGAAAAATTCTGGTTTCTCCCCTTGGAGTAGCCCCCGACGCCGGTCTGCACGGCGGTACCGCCGCCTTGTGGGCCGTAGATCGGCGGCGCGTAGATATCGGCGTCAAAGAAGATGTAGCGGCCAAACAGGCGCGTGTTCTCGCCAAAGTAGTGGTCTATGCGGCCGGAGAACTGATTGGTGTCGAACTTGGTGGTACCGCTCGCGACGTAATTGTTCTCCACCTGGCCCGGGAAGGTGGGCGGCGGCAGCAGGGCCATCAGGTTCTTCGCGACCTGGCTGATACGGTACGCAGGAATGATGTTGCCTTCAAACGGCGTTCGTCCGCTGCCGTCCAGGTTGCCGCTCAGGGGATCGTAGATCGGGATCGCCCTCCCCGCGCTATCCCGGAATTGGCTCAGGTTGCCGGCGCGCATTTCCGCCGTCGGAACCGTGACCAGCCGGGTATTGCCGAGCCTCTGCTGCGCCCCCTGGTAATCGCCGAAGAAGAAGGTCTTGTTGCGCCGGATCGGCCCGCCGAGCGAACCGCCGAACTGGTTCCACTTGAAGGGTGGCGGTCCCGTGAACTCGGTGAAGGAATTCCGCGCGTTGGTCTTGTCATTGCGGAAAAACTCGAACATCGAGCCGTGGAACTCGTTGTCGCCCGACTTGGTCTCCACCTGGGTGACGGCGCCGCCAGCGCGGCCGAATTCGGCATCATAACCGGTGGTAGTCAGTTTGAACTCGCGGATGGATTCCATAGTCGGAATCACGACGTTGCCTCCGAGCACCGTCTCGTTGTTGTCCACCCCGTCTAGCTGCATATTCCGCGCGCCGTTCGGTTGGCCGTTGGAGCTCAAGCTGACCGAGCCTTGCGGGTTCTCGGCGATGCCGGTCTGGCCGGTGTCCTTCATGGTGCCAGGGATCAGCAATTGCAGCCCCGCGAAGTTTCGGTTCAGGGTGGGCAGCTCAGCGATCATACGAGTCTCGACGACTGTGCTGACGTCCGCCCGTTCGCTCTTGAGCAACGGCGGCACATCCGAGACCAACACGCGCTCCACCAGTTGCCCCACCTCCAGAGTGAGGTCAAGGCGGACCGTGGAATCGACCGAGAGAACCACATTCTCCCGAACAGCGGTCTTGAAGCCCGTGGCCTCCACGCTGATGGTGTAGTTGCCTGGGGGAATTAGGGCTCTCGTGTAGTAGCCGAGTTCATTGGTCTCGGTGGTGAACTGGATCCCTTTGCCCACCTCGACTAAGGTCACCTTGGCATTCGGCACACGGCCGCCGGACGCGTCATCGATCATTCCCGTGATCGTCCCTGACACGGCCTGCCCGAAAGTCACCGGAAGACTCGCCGCCCATAACGCAGCGAGCAGTATAAGGAACGCTGTTCGTTTCCAGCTCATGATAATCACCCGCCCTTTCTTTGGGAGAACACGACTAACATTGCTTAACAATATTCAGATCTCAATTATTGAAGTTCCCAAGAACTTCGCATAGCCTCGTTGCACTCGGGGGAATCCGAGGATGGCACGGGCCCTTGCGGTGGGGAGATTCGCAACGCAAGTTTCCGCCCTGGAAGGTAGGGACTGGCCCGCCCGTTTAAAGCCAGTGACAAGTCTTCGAAGCCGTTTCGCAGGGCCTGCGGTTGTTCCCACGTGGTGGCGAAGTAAGTCGTGTTGCTGGGGCCTATCCAATATGATCGCCACTCTCCACTTCACCTGGTTCCCTGCTGTGATCATATTCATCACTCTAAGCTGGCTGGGGTTGGATTCGGTAATGGGCTGTCAAGGGATCTGCTTGGCCGGGTCGGGCGGAAGCGATCAGAATCACGCCTATCATTACCAGGACACTCCAACTCCCCATGCTTGCTGGAACAGCCATGGACACAGCAATCGTATGGCCACGACAATCCTTCGAAAATCAGCGGCTTCTCCGGTGGACCGAGAATCGTAGTTCTGAGACAGCTTGATCCGAGTTGAGGCGCTTCAGAAATCAGGCGGGACATGATCCGAGCACCACACGATGCGCGGCGGTGCCAGGCCTCGCCCGAATGCCGAAGTGCAGGTCGCTGAATGGTACCGCAGTTGCACCGGTCCGGCCCAACGGTGACTTGCATGTTCGCCAGACGATTCCTGATTCTGTTTCTCCTCTTTGCGATCTCAAGTAGTGCCCCCGCGGTCGACGTCACGATTCTCGCCAGCTTCGAACAGACCTGCCCCCTGTCAATCCAGAGAGTCATGAAAGCCGAAGTGGGCGATATTATGCGAGCGGCCCATGTGCAGCTCGAGTGGCACCATTACAAAGAGAGCCTGGGGAAGGTATACTCAACGGCCCTGGTAGTCGTGCGATTCTTCGGAAGGTGCGAAATACCCGGCCAATGGAGCACGATGATGGACTCCCCGTCTCAAATCCTGGGAGTGACTCGCAGTTCCGAGGGCCAGATACTCCCATTCATCGAAGTCTACTGTGACCAGACCGTGCTGGTCGTCTCAGAGGAAATGCAGCGGGCGGGGCCTGTTGGGGGCGAGATTGTGCTCGGCCGGGCTATGGGCCGCGTGCTCGCACACGAGCTGTACCATGTCTTTGCGCAGACCGCCGCCCATGCGCCGTGGGGTCTTGCCCAGCAACGGCTCAGACCTTCGGACCTGGCTGAGGCGGGTAGCCGGTTTGAAAAGCCCGATCTGGAACTAATGCGCCAGAGACTGCAGAGCGCAGCTAATCCCAGCCCGATCTCACCTATTGGAGTCGGTTTCGCTCTTTTGGATGCCGCTGAAGAGAAACGAGGGCGTGATGAACCGGCCGCCGTGGGTGGCCGTGCAGGTTATCGACATAAACACACTCAAGCAAAAGACTGTCCCTTCTGCCGCTCGTTTGTCGACCGAGACGGCCCTCCGGCGAAATGACTTGGCGGCGCTCGTGGGTGATTCCTCGCGGCTGTGGGTGGCCACGCTCAATTGGGGCATCGCCGAATTCTCTCTGGGAAAGTAATGAATGTCAGGGTCGAATTGTCAGCATAGGCCCCTTGATTGCGCCACATTCCCGGAGCGGAAGTCCGCTTCACCCGGCTGTAAGCGTCGGCGGCCTCGACGGATGGAGACCAGAAGGCCATGTTCCGCATTGGCAGTAATCCCGTCGATCTGACGATCCAGGACTGGGGCGGCTATATCGGGCAGTGGGACAACCGCATATGGAATAGGAAGCAAGAGCCGGTGCCGCCACGGGTGCGGCCGCCAGGTGCCCCGACCGGAGGTGACCAAGCCGCTGGGGCCCAGGCCGGACCGCCGAGCATGGGGACCGTGCAGGAGTATGCGGGCCTGACGGCGGGCTTTATAACCGTGGCAGATAAGGGCGGGCACAGGACATGCCCCCTTGGGGCAGCTTTTCCATCCAAGCCATTGATGACACGTAAGCGAGCGTTGTGCCTAACCCCGTGGTACTGTTGCTCTCTCGATCCGAAGCCATATGGCATCGGTTCGATCACTCTGGCGCTGCGCACCCCTTGCTCCACAGCCATTTGACACCCTGTCCGACGCTCCCGTACAATGAACTTGCGTTCCATGAAAACCGCCTGCCTCCTACTGCTTCTGATCCCCACTTTGGCTTTCTGCGACTCTCCGGCGGCGCCGGAACCCGAGCGCACGAGCGCGGAGTGGATCTTGCGGCATGGCGGACGCATCAAGCTCGACGGCCAGCGCGTGGCCCTCTCGGATCAGTCGCAGCTTCCCGCCGGCGGCTTTCACGTCACCACCGTCGACCTCACCGGCACGCAGGTCGTGCCCCGGGATCTCGAACATCTCAGCCGCCTGACTTATCTGAAAGAGCTTTACCTTCCTGGCCAGATGTGGAACGCCAGCTCGGGCAGCAGGCTCGACGCCAACGACCAGTTGCAGCATCTCGCGGGCCTCAAGAATCTCGAGAGGCTGCAGGTCAGCGTGCACTTTCTTGCCAATATCAACATTCTCGACAAGGGGCTGGCCCACCTCAAGGACTTGACCCAGATCCAGGAGCTTCGCCTCGAGCAAACCAGGGTCCAGGGCCAAAGCCTGGCGCCCTTCACGAACCTTCGCTGCCTCGACCTGAACTACACCTCCTTTGGTGATCCAGGCATAGAAAGCCTGAAGGGAATGAGCGAGCTTTCCCGCCTCTACCTGAGAGACACGCTGGTGACCGATGCGGGCTTGAAAACCATCTCGGGATTGAAGAACCTGACGGAGCTGGATCTTTCCGGTGATCGCATCACCGACACCGGTCTCGCCGCGTTGAAGGACCTCAGCAATCTCAGGGAGCTGAATCTGCTCGGCGCCGGGGTCACCGATGCGGGACTCGATTCGCTGGCCGGGATGAGCCACTTGCGCCAGCTCAATCTCTATCGCACCGAGATCACCAATGTGGGTGTGGCCAAGCTCGCGGGCCTGAAGGAGCTGGTCGCGCTCGATTTGCGCTACACGCACGCGACCGGCGCCGCCGTGGATTCCTTGCGCACGGCCCTGCCCGGCTGCGGGATTGACTTCATGAGCTCTTCGGTTCAGCGGGCGGACGCTTCGAAGGCGGGGAGCCGGCCGAAAGGCGCTGATGACCGCGCCATCGCGGATTGGGTGAAGGGCATGGGCGGAACGGCGAAACTCGCCGGCGGCCGCCTGCGGGAAGTCTCTCTGGCGAACACCGCCGTCAGTGACCAGCAGCTCGCGAACCTGGCCGAGGCCGGCGCCCTCAAAAAGCTGAATCTCGAAACTACCCAGGTCGGCGATCTTGGCATGCAGCACCTCGCTAGGCTCGGCAGTCTCACGGAGTTGTCGCTGAACCAGACCACGGCCTCCGACGCGGGCCTGGCATCACTTGCTTCGCTCAAGCGCCTTCGCCGGCTGAGCCTGGACCATACGCTCGTCCGCGGCCCGGGTCTGGCGCAGTTGAGAGGTCTGGCATCGCTCGCCGAGCTGGAATTGGCGGGCACGGAAATCTCGACCGACGGCCTGAAAGA
>JBGOUJ010000403.1:0-7190 GCA_041477005.1 Terriglobia bacterium
ATCACTGCTGTCCGGTTAGAAGTCCCATAGATTCAACTGGTTGCCGGTGTCGAGTAAATTGTTTCCGGAGTCGGAGGCCTGAAGTGCCCGTAAAATGGGCATTTGCTCGAAGGGCGTGATGCTGAGGACCTGTAGAATTTGGTAGAGACTTGCTTCCAACCCCAGGCGCTTGCGGACGATGGCGACCAGCACATAGACCGAGACGGCGATCCAGATCTGGGTCTTTACGGCGTTCTCGCTGGTGCCGAAAAAGGCCTTGATTCGCAGGTGTTGCTTGATCCATTTGAAGAAGAGTTCTACCTGCCAGCGGCACTGGTAGATCCTGGCAATCGTAAGTGCGGGCAGCACGAAGTTGTTGGTCAGGAATTCGAGGCGATTGTTGGTTTCGGAGTCGACGTAACTGACGCGGCGCAAGGCATCCGGGTACGCGTGGGCTGACCCATAGGCAGCCAAGACGACCGTCTGGTCGGAGCGCACGCCGGTACCCTTGTCCACGGAGTGAGAGTAGCGGCGCTGCAGCACGACGTTCTCTTTCGTACGTGTCACGAAGAATGCCGCGGAGAGCGTGAATCGGTACAGCCGCGCAAAATCGAGGTAGCCCCGATCGAACACATAAAAGGCGCCGGCCTCGAAATCGATGTCGTCGAGGACATTCACGTCGTGCAGTTTTCCGTCGGAAATCCGAATGAAAGTGGGGATATTGCCGTGCAGGTCCAGCAACGTGTGCATCTTCACGGCGGCCTTGTGCTTCCGGAATTTGGCCCACGGAAACAGCGCCAGGCAAAGATCGATCGTGGTCGAATCCAAAGCATACAGGCTGTGGTCGAGGTCCACGCCGAGCGGATCGTCCGCGTAGAGGGGCCGCGCGATTCCAATCAAGACATGAGCAAACTCGGCAAAAATCCGCCAGTCGCGTGTTTCGTTGGCGTCGGCCAAAGTGCTGCGCACCACGTTGCCGCGAAACCCCAAGTGATAGAGTTTTCCGGTCACCGAACGCAGGCACGCTTCGATGTCCCGCAAGCTCTCGCGGTAAGTCAGTTGCGCGAAAGCCATCGCCAAGTACTGATCCCAGTAAGAGAACTTCCTCGGCTGAGGGCCATCGTGGTAAAGGGCCACGCACTTGTGAAACTCCTTGTGAGGAAGATGCGCGATCAGCTCGGAGAAAACGAAGCGGCCAGCATGCATCCCCCATTGTCGACGAATGAGCGCAAGCGAGTGCACGGCACTGATTCAGCGGTTCACAATTCAAATCGTTCCCGGTCCAAATTCCCGCTATCCCGTTGCAGGAACGGCACTTATAGAGTTTCATAAAGTACTTTACCGGACACTAGTGTAATCTGAATGTCTCGTAGGCCATGGCGATAGGATAACCCGCTACTCAGGCTGCCTCCAGCAGTTCCCGGACGATCCAGACGTGATCCGCGATCTTCGCCGCCACCGCCGGAGTGATCCTCAGGGGTTAGGAAGAGTGGTATTCTTAACTAAGCCAAGAAGGCCAAGAGTACCATTGAAGCAGAGCAAGGCCGGTGTTCCTAAAAACATTGCGTTGCTGACCTAGCTAGTGGCGGCCTCGCGAAGGCGGGCCGCCAGACGATCAGCCCTCCTCAGTACCCCCCTCGGTAGCCATGGACCGGATAAGGAAGTGGCCCGAATCTGGTCCGGCGGCCCGGGGGAGATGGACGCTAAGCGATTGAGAAGTTTGGTGGACCTGGAGAGATTCGAACTCTCGACCTCTTCCATGCCATGGAAGCGCGCTCCCAACTGCGCCACAGGCCCACAGGTCGGCTGCTTTTTCATGCTACCACGGGCGGCGGCATTGCGCCAAAAGCGGCGGCGCGGCTACACTGGTTGAGAGAGGAACGTCGCCGTGCTGGTGGTCATGCGGGCGCAGGCAGCGCCGGAAGACATCGCCCGCGTTCGCGAAAAAATCGAGAGGCTGGGGTTTCGGGCCCACGTCATGCCGGGGGCGCAGCGGACCGCCGTCGGCATCACCGGCAACCCGGGGCCCGTCGATCCCGCCGAGTTTGAAGACCTGCCCGGGGTGGCGGAGGCCATCCGCGTTTCCAAGCCCTACAAGCTGGTAAGCCGGGAGGTGAAACCCGACGATACGGTGGTCCAGGTGGCCGGCGTGCCGGTGGGCGGCGGAGAGCTGACCTTGATCGCCGGGCCGTGTGCAGTCGAGTCGCGGGAGCAGATCCTGAGCGCCGCCCGGGCGGTAAAGGCGGGGGGGGCGCAATTGCTGCGCGGCGGAGCTTACAAGCCGCGCACCTCTCCCTACGCTTTCCAGGGCTTGGCCGAAGACGGCCTGCGGCTGCTCGCCGAGGCGCGGGCCGAAACGGGCCTGGGCGTGGTCACCGAAGCGATCGACGTCGAGACCTTTGACCTGGTCGAGCGCTACGCCGACTGCGTACAGATCGGGGCGCGGAACATGCAGAACTTTTCCCTGCTGCGGCGGGCCGGGCGGTCGCGGCTGCCGGTGCTGCTGAAGCGGGGCATCTCGTCCACGCTCGACGAGTTCCTGATGGCCGCCGAATACATCCTTTCGGAAGGGAACTACCAGGTCATTCTCTGCGAGCGCGGCGTCCGCACCTTCGCCGACCACACCCGCAACACCCTCGACCTCAGCGTGGTACCGGCCGTGGAGCGCTTGAGCCATCTGCCGATCATCGTCGATCCCAGCCACGGCACCGGCAAGCGGGACAAGGTGCTGCCCATGGCCCGGGCGGCGGTGGCGGTCGGGGCCGCCGGACTGATGATCGAGGTCCACCCCAATCCCGACCACGCGCTCTCCGACGGCTTCCAATCCCTCTACCCCGAGCAGTTCCTGGAATTGGCTGAAGAGTGCCGGGCGATCGCCGAATTGTTGGCGGCGCGGAAACACGCGCAGAAACAAGAAGCTCCCTGCGATGCGCCGGCGGCTGGCTAAACTCGAGGCGATGATCGTTCTGGCCGGGCTGGCGGCGGCTCCCGGCTGCCGGCCGAGCCGCGGCACGGCGGTCGAGGGGTACGCGTTTGTAGCGGCTGCCGGAAGCGGGACGCTGGCCGTGGTGGATCTCGCGTCCTTCTCCCTGGCGCGGCAGATTCCACTTGGAAGCCGCCCCCTCCAGGTTGTCCCGGACGCGCGGCGCCGCCTCCTCTACGTGATGGGGGAAGGCGGACCGGCGGGCTTGGTGGTGATCGACGTCGTCAAACTCGAAATCAAGCGCCGCCTGTGGCTGGCCGAGAAGCCACAGCGCATCCGCATTTCGCCCGGCGGCGACCGGCTCTACGCGATCGACGGCCGCACCCCATTATTCAAGTTTCTGAACCTCGACAACCTGACCCAGGGCCGGCAGATACGGCTGGCGAGCCCCCCGGTCGACTTCGAGGTTTCTCCCAACGGCCGCTGGGCCTGCGTTTCGCTCGCTTCGGGTGAAGTGGCGGTGCTGGATCTGGCCGCGTGGAAGCAGGCGGCCACCGTTCGCGTGGGGGGCGAGCCGGGGGCGGTGGCCGTACGCCACGACGATCGCCAGGCCTTCGTGGCCGACCGCACGAACCGGAGGATTTCGGTCATCGACCTGGCGTCCGGGCGCCTGGTGACCCATTTGCCGCTCAACACGCGGCCGGAAGCGATGCGGTTCAAGCCGGACGGCGGCGAATTGTTCGTCTCCGGAGGCGACACCAGCGCGGTGGTAATCCTCTCGGCTTACCGGGATGAGGTCGATCAGCCGATGCTCGCCGGCGCCGAGCCACGCGATATCGCCATCACCCGGGACAATCGCCTGTTGTTTGTGGCCAACAGCGCCGCCAACACGGTGTCGGTGATCAACATCGACGACCGGCGGATGCTGGCCTCGGTGCCGGTGGGCGAAGGGCCGGATCGGGTCGCGCTCACCCCGGACGACCAGTATGCCCTCGTGTTGAACCGCAAGTCGGGGGACATGGCGGTCATTCGCGCCGCGGCGGTCACCCGAGGCCGAGACCGGATCCAGCCGCTGTTTACCCTCATTCCGGTGGGAAGCCAGCCGGTAGATTTGGCCGTGATGGAGAAGTGACTGCCGCCTGCGTGACGGCATCGGTCGCCAGGGCCGTTTCACCACTGGAGGCCAGCTCCGCTCCATCGAGCGCGGCCGAGACGAAATTCTCGATCAGCGGATAGTGCAGGTTGGGGTGGGGCGGAAGCTGTTCTTCGATGCCCGGCCCCGCCAGCAACGGCCCGTTGAGTGGGGTCAGCTCCAGGGCGCCGTGGGTACCCACGATCCGAAATTCATCTCGGAAGACGCGCGAGTTCCAGCGCACGTCGCACACGCCCCGCACGCCGCCTTCGTATTCCATCACCAGCGTGGCCGAGTCTTCGACGGCGTAGCCATGCACGGTGTTGGAGAGGTGGGCGCTTACTACGGCCGGCCTGCCGAACAGGAAGTTCAGCACGTCGATACGGTGGGAGGCGATGTCGTAGAGCGGGCCGCCGCCGGCCAGGGCCGGATCGAGCAGCCAGGCGCGAAAGCCGTCCCGCGCATCGAACCAATCATGACAGCGAATCTCGGCCAGCACGGGCCGGCCGATGGCGCCGGCCTCGATCAGCTCCCGCGCCCGCCGCAGCTTCGGATAAAGCCGACGATAATACGCCACGCCGAATTTCACTCGGGTATGGCGGGCCGTCTCGACCATGCGCACGGCCTCGGGGTAATTCATAGCCATGGGCTTCTCGCACAACACGTGTCGGCCGGCCCGCATGGCGGCCATCGACTGCTGGGCGTGCAGGAAGACCGGTGTGGCCACGTAAACCGCCTGGACCGCAGGATCCGCCAGGGCCTCGTCCAGCGTGGTCCAGATCCGCACGGGGTAGGTCCGGGCTTTTTCAGGATCGCGTGAGACGATGCCGTGGAGCCGGCTGCGCGGCTCGGCCTCGATGGCCGGGATCACGCGCTTCCGTGTGATATCGCCGATCCCGATGACGGCCCAGTTCAGCAGCATCGAGGTACAATGATATCCTAGAAGCGGTCAGCCATCAGTGATCAGCTATCAACCATCAGCCATCAGCAACCCCTCGGCGCCGTGCCGGTGGCTGAGGGCTGGGAGCTGATGGTGGAGAGCTGCCTTTTAGGAAGGAAGCCATCAGCAGGCTCTCGGAGGCTCGCCGGGCTGGAGGCTGATAGCTGATGGCTGATTGCTGATTTGTGATAGCTGACTGGCGAGCCCATGAGAATTCGACAACGAATCCGGTCCACCACGATTCTGTGTGTGCGGAGGGACGGAAAGGTGGTCATGGCCGGCGACGGACAGGTGACCGTTGGAGGGGAAGTGCTGAAGCACACTGCCCGCAAGGTCCGGCGGCTGCATAACGATAAGGTAGTGGCGGGTTTCGCCGGCTCGACGGCGGACGCCTTTGCGTTGTTCGAGCGGTTCGATGCGAAGCTCGAGCAGTGCCAGGGCCGGCTGAACCGCGCCGTGGTCGAGCTGGCCAAGGACTGGCGGACAGACAAGGTCTTGCGGCACCTGGAAGCGCTGCTGCTGGTGGCCGATGCCAGCTCGACCTTCATTGTCAGCGGCAACGGCGACGTGATCGAGCCCGACGAGGGAGTGGCCGGCGTAGGATCGGGCGGCCCCTTTGCCGTAGCCGCGGCCACGGCGCTGCTGAAGCACACCCCACTTGACGCGCGAGCCATCGCCGCCGAGTCGATGGCGATCGCCGGCAAGATCTGCATTTACACGAATGAGAACGTGACGTTTGAGGAGATTGGATGAGGGCAGCCATCAGGGAGGCAGCCGTCAGGGAGGCAGCCGTCAGGGAGGCAGCCGTCAGGGAGGCAGCCGTCAGGGAGGCAGCCGTCAGCTATCAGCCGTCAGCCATCAGCAACCCCTCGGACGGATGGCGTGCCGGTGGCTGAAAGTTGAAGGCTAACGGCTAGAATTTGTTTCAGGAAGGAGGCTGTCAGCTATCAGCCGTCAGCAACCCCTCGGACGGATGGCGTGCCGGTGGCTGAAAGTTGAAGGCTGACGGCTAGAGTTTGCTTCAGGAAGGAAGCTGTCAGCTATCAGCCGTCAACCATCAGTGAGCCCACAGACGGGCCCCGATGCGGGTGGCTGAAAGCTGAAAGCTGACGGCTGAAGGCTATGGTGATCTATCTTCCCAGTCAATCGGTGGACGACACGCCGGTGCTCGATGAGCTCACGCCGCGCGAGATCGTTCGGGAGCTCGACAAGCACGTTGTCGGGCAGCAGGAGGCCAAGCGCGCCGTCGCCGTGGCCCTGCGGAACCGGATCCGCCGGCAGAAGCTTCCCCCGGAAATGGCCGAAGAGGTCATGCCCAAGAACATCCTCATGATCGGCCCGACCGGGGTGGGCAAAACCGAGCTGGCTCGCCGGCTGGCGAAGCTGGCCAATTCGCCGTTCCTCAAGGTCGAGGCCAGCAAGTTCACCGAGGTGGGCTACGTCGGCCGCGACGTCGATTCGATGATCCGCGACCTGGTCGAGATCTCCATCGACATGGTCCGCGAGGAGAAGCTGGACATGGTGGCGGAAAAGGCCGAGGCCTCCGCCGAGGACCGCATCCTGGAGCTGCTGCTGCCGCCCCCGGAACAGGCCGACAGCGCCGACGTCCAGAAAACCCGGGACAAACTCCGCAGCCAGCTTCGCGAGGGCAAGCTCGACGACCGCGTGGTGGAGATCGAGACCCGCGAGCGCAACTTCCCTTCCTTTGAAATCATCACCAACGCCGGCGTGGAGGAAATGGACGTTAATGTCCGGGAGATGCTTCCCGGCCTGTTCGGCCAGAAGACCAAGAAACGGAAGATGCGCGTGGCCGAGGCGATCGATTACCTGGTGCAGGAAGAGGAGCAGAAGCTGATCGACATGGAGCAGATCCAGCGGATCGCCGTGGATCGTGTGGAGCAGGCGGGGATCATCTTCCTGGACGAGATCGACAAGATCGCCGGCCGCGAGAGCGGTCACGGCCCGGACGTGAGCCGCGAGGGAGTGCAGCGCGATATCCTGCCGATCGTCGAAGGCACCACGGTCAACACCCGTTACGGCATGGTGCGCACGGACCACATCCTGTTCATCGCCGCCGGCGCCTTCCATGTCTCCAAGCCCAGCGACCTGATCCCGGAGCTGCAGGGGCGCTTCCCGATCCGCGTGGAGCTGAAGCCCCTCAGCGTGGATGATTTCGTCCGCATCCTGCAGGAGCCCAAGAACGCGCTGATCAAGCA
>JBGOUJ010000404.1:0-7169 GCA_041477005.1 Terriglobia bacterium
CGAATCGCCGCCTGATCGGCCACAACCACCCCGTCCTGCACGATTTCGAGGCGATCGAACGGGACTCGGGACACCGCCCGCGCCCGCACCTTCAGCGGCTCTAGCACCTCCAGCTTGCCCCCCGGCCCTCGACCGTTTACGGTGAACTCGAGCAATGGCCCGTTAGATACGAAGGTGCGCCCGGCGCGCAGTCCGGCGATCCAGGAGTCGTAGTTGAACTCGCCGTCGATATGGACGAACACTCGGTTGTGGTCATAAATCCACCAGTCTGTCCCCGTGGAGGCGGGCAGCGTGAAGCCGCAGTTCAGAATGTTGTAGTAGCGGTCGTAATTCGCTTCGAGACCGTCGGCGACGTTGAAAGCATCCACCTGGCCGAGAGCAACGGCGACCGGTGTTTCCATGCCATCGCCGTTGTGACACCACACGGTGGTTCCGCCGATCCGTTTGGCCTCGGCGCAGAGCATCGACAGCGTCGGGAAGTCGGGAGCCTTTCCGTCACGCGAGAGCAGACCGGTAGAGGCCGGCTCGACCAGACGCGGGATATTGAGGAACAGGCAATGGCCGTAGCCGATGCCAACGAAAACCTTGTTGTTTCGCGCCTCCTCGCCCATGTCCATGAGGGTGCCGTCACGGGAGAACTGCGGCAGGCGGCCAATGGGGTAGCGGTTCGTGATGTAGGGCGAATCGTTGCGAATCAGGTAACTGATTACGCTCACGTCGAGTGCTTCAGCCGGCGGAACCAGCCGCAACCGGTCATCAGGATCTTCGTCGATCTCAAGGTGGTAATGTGTGTGAGTGTTGCCCGAATACCAGCCCGACGACCGCAAGTCGCGCAGAACGGGAATACGCAGATCGTGGACGTGCGTGAGGCCAGCGCCGACTTCCGTTTCCGCGATGGCCGTCTGGTGGCAGATCCCGCGCACGGCTTCGACCCGATAGCGCCCGGGCGGCACCGCGACCTCATAAGATCCGCGAGCGTAGAAATAATGCCAAACGCCAGGGCCGCTGCGCTGCGGCATGGTCTTGATCGCGCCGGCCGGAAAATAGGCCTCGCCTGACGCCACGTTCGTCACGCGAATCTTGGCGGGAACAGGCTGGCCCGTGGAGCCGTCGCGCAACGTCCCGCGGATCACGCCGGGAGTGCGCGTATCCGGCCGCTGGCCGCTAAGGGGCAGCAGCAAGCTGCCGGCGCCGAGCAGCGGAATCGACTCCAGAATCTCCCGGCGGGTGAGGTGGCGTGTGTGTCCCATGAGCAAGACGTTATTGCAAAACGGGAGGCGTTTGCAACTGGGGGAATCGGAAAAATTCCCCGCCGGCGCCGTGCATCACCTCGCCCCAAGGGACCGGTGACCGATGCAGTGGCCGCTGCGGTGACCGCTTAACAACATGACAACATTGGTCTTAACTATCGACAACCGGTCACTGGAAGCTGCGCAAAACTGCGCACGCGAGTTCGTCCCACGGACCCCGTGAGTCTTCCGGGATGAATCACTTGGAAAGATGGCGTGCGGAACGCCGCCACGCGACCCGCGCCATCGATCACGGTGCGGGTGTTAACTTTAGGTGCGTAAACACCGGACATTCCCGACTAGAATGTAGGGATCGAGAGGTGAGGAATGGGGTTCGACCGACATCTCCGGGCTGCTTTGATCGGGGTTGGACTCGCCTGGCTCGGGCTCTCGACCGCCGCACGGGGGCAGGAAAAGTTTCAGGCGCGGCTCTCTGTCGTGCCGGTCGACGTCACCACGTACGCCGCCATCACGGGGAGAGGCTCGGCTTCAGCGGTGCTCACGGGATCGAAGCTTTCGATCACCGGATCATTCGAAGGTCTGCGCACACCGGCAGCCGTGGCCCGGCTGCACCGGGGGCCGGTGATGGGAGTGAGGGGGCCTGCCGTTGGTGATCTCACTGTCTCGAAGGCCACGAGCGGCGTCATCGCAGGCTCGTTGGAGCTGACCGCGGAACAACTGGAGAGCCTTCGGAAGGGCAGGTTCTACGTCCTGATTCACAGCGAAAAAGCGCCGGACGGCAATCTGTGGGGCTGGCTGTTGCGATAGGAGGCGACCCATGTCTGGTTTGGAAATGCTGAGTCCCGGAAAGCATTTTGCAAGGGCGCTTACCGTCTTGGCCGCTGGCGGCGTTGTGGTCGCCACAGGTCAAACACGGGCGGCGACCGGGCCGTATACCGCACAGCAGGCCGCTGCCGGGAGCGCCATCTATCAAGTAAGCTGCTCCAGTTGCCATCTGCCGGATCTCGGCGGCCGCAATGAAGCGCCGCGGTTGGCGGGCTCCAATTTCATGAGGGCCTGGGGCGGCCGCACCACTGGTGATCTGTTTACATACATTCAAAAGACGATGCCGCCGGCGAATCGGGGCGGCTTTGCTCAGGAGGAGTATGTGAACCTGGTCGCGTTCCTCCTCGACTCGAACGGCGCCCGCCCGGGAGGGGAAGCCCTCACCGCGACGACCAGCTCTTTGATTCGTTCGGTAGCAACGGGCCAACCTCCGGCGTATCTCCGGCAGGCGGGCCAGTCGCCGGCCGGTCAGTCGCAGGGCCCCGCACGGGCGTCCGGACCAGTGGGTCTCACTGTGACCGGAGAAGTGAAGGATTACGTGCCGGTCACCGATGAGATGCTGCGCCATCCCGATCCTGCCGATTGGCTGATGATCCGGCGCAATTACCAGGCCTGGAGCTACAGCCCCCTCACCGAGATCACCAAACAGAACGTGCAGGATCTCCATCTGGCGTGGGCCTGGGCCATGAATGACGGGGGAGCCAATGAGCCCACTCCGATCGTTCACAACGGGATCATCTATCTCTCGAACACGAGTAACACGGTCCAGGCGCTCGACGGCCGCACCGGTGATCTGATCTGGGAGAACCGCATCGGCCCGGACTCGACGCGGACCTACGGCGCGACGCGCAGTTTAGGGATTTACCAGGACAAGGTGTTCGTCGCGACGACTGATGCGCGAATCTATGGTCTGGACGCGCGGACCGGCAAGATCGTCTGGCAAACCGCCATCGCCGATCCCAAGAAAGGCTACAGCAACACCAGTGGTCCGCTCGTGATCCGGGGGAAGGTGGTGCAGGGGCTTATGGGGTGCTCTCAGTATAAGGAGGAGGGCTGCTTCATCAGCGCCTACGACGCCGCCGGCGGAAAACAGCTCTGGAAGTTCCAGACTGTAGCCCGCGAGGGCCAACCGGGAGGGGATACGTGGGGGCAGCTTCCGAATCTGCTGCGCGCGGGCGGGGACACGTGGATCACCGGCAGCTACGATCCGGAGCTCAATCTGACTTACTGGGGAGTGGCCCAGGCTAAGCCCTGGATGCGCGTGAGCCGCGGGGCGAAGCCGGGCGACAAGGGGCTTTTCACGAGCTCCACGCTCGCCCTGAACCCGGACGATGGCAAGCTCAAGTGGTACTTCCAGCATGTTCCCGGCGAATCGCTGGACCTGGACGAGGTATTCGAACGTGTTCTTGTTGATATCGGCGAGCAGAAACTGGTCTTTACGATTGGAAAGGCCGGCATTTTATGGAAGCTCGACCGGACCACCGGCCAGTTTCTGGATTACAAGGAAACGGTCTTTCAGAACGTCTTCTCCCGGATCGACCCCAAGACGGGCGAGCCGACGTACCGGAATGAAATCCTCGAGCAGCAGATCGGGCAATGGGTGCAGGCGTGCCCCAGCACGGAAGGCGGCCACAACTGGCAGGCCATGAGCTACCACCCCGAAACAGGGCAGCTTATCATTCCGCTCAGCCAGAGCTGCATGGAGATGTCGGGGCGGTCGGTCGAGTTCAAGGATGGCTCCGGCGGCGGGTCCGGGAACCGGCGCTTTTTCGAAATGCCGGGCAGCAACGGCAACATCGGTAAGCTTGCTGCGTACGACGTCAAGACCATGAAGCAGGCGTGGTCGATCGAGCAGCGGGCGCCGTTCCTGACGGCCGTGCTGTCGACCGCCGGTGGAATTGCCTTTGTGGGGGATCTGGATCGCTACTTCCGGGCCGTAGACGTGAAAACCGGCACGGTGCTCTGGGAAACGCGATTGGGAACGTCGGTGCAGGGTTTTCCGGTGTCGTACAGCATTGGTGGCAAGCAATATATCGCGGTTACGACCGGACTCGGCGGCGGTAGCCCGGTGAATGTCCCGCAAGTGATTGCTCCCGACATCCACCATCCGGGGAACGGCAATGCGCTGTACGTGTTCGCCCTGACCGGCAGAAAATGAGAGGTGGAGATGTCCAGACTCCAGGAGAGCGGCCGATGCGACAAGGCGCTGGGTATGAACCGGCGGATCTGCCGCCGCGACTTCATGAATTCGATTCTGCTGGCTTCGGGCAGCCTGTTGCTCGGTTCCTCCACTCCCCAGCAACTGCTGGGGCAGGACGACTGGACCGGCTACGGCGGCGGGGGGGACTATGCCGGTTCCAATGGGAACACTCACGAGGTGATCAACGCCGGCCATCAAATCCGTGACAAGGTCTTCGCCTCGCTTCCGCAGGATGCCATCGACACCGGCGAAGTTTTCGATTGCGCCATCGTGGGGGGCGGGATCAGCGGGATCGCAACAGCGCTCCTTTTCCATCAACGGGACCCCAAGCTGCAGTGTCTGGTTCTCGAAAACCATCCCATTTTCGGCGGGGAAGCGAAACGCAATGAATTTATGGTGGACGGCCAGATGCTGATGGCTCCACAGGGGTCCGACCACTTTGGGACCCCTGCCCCGGGTAGCTTTACCGCGAAGTACTACGATTTGATTGGTGTGGATGTTGACAAGTTCGAGTATCAAACCTGGAGCAGTTCCTCCCTCGAGATCCCCATCGGCCGCAGCTTCGAGCACATCCAGTCGCCATATGGGCTGTACTTCGGAAGCAAGTTTGGCCAGCGGCCGGGAATGTGGCTGATCGATCCATGGGGCAAGAAACTGGAGGGCGCGCCGATCCCGGATGCGATGCGCTCGGAGATCCTGAAGTACCGCCAGAAGGGAACGGGCGGCCCCGGACAAAAATCTCCGCAGTGGGACGGCATGACCATGGAAGAATACCTGATGGAGCGCTTCGGATTAAGTCGGGAAACCATTCGAACGTTCCTCACCCCCGGCCCCGGCGACGGATACGGCATCGGCCCCGATGTGCTCTCCGCCTATTGCTTTGATGGGGACTCCGGGGATCGCAGGGCGGCGCAGAGTGTGCAGTCGTTCCCAGGAGGGAATACCGGCATCGCGCGCCACATGGTCAAGACCCTGCTTCCCAATGCGATTCCAGGCCCGCGCACGCTCGAGTCCGTCTGCCGGAATCGCGTCGACTTTTCCGCGCTGGATGGGCCAGGACAAGCCGCGCGGATTCGCCTCGGCGCGACCGTGGTCGGCGTCCAGCACGATGGGAATCCCAATCAATCCAAGCTGGTTTCGTTGACCTACACGCGGAATGGAAAGGTTTATCGCTTGAAAGCGCGATCGGTCGTTATGGCCGGCGGAAGCTGGACCACGAAGCATGTCGTGCGCGATCTGCCTGCGGCCCATCGCGAAGCCTACAACCAGTTCCACCGTTCGCCCTGCATGGTGGCGAACATTGCGCTGCACAACTGGCGGTTCCTCTACAAACTGGGAATTTCAGGAGGCTTTTGGCTCGAGGGCTTGGGCAACTTTACGGCGGTCCGAAAGGTTCCGACCTTCTCCACCAACGTGAAAACGATCGGCCCCGATTCCCCGGTGGTGCTGACCCTGAAAGTCCTTTTCTGCCGCCCCGGGTTGCCTCTGGAGGAACAACAGAGTCGGGGCCGAGTCGAGCTTCTCGCTACCTCGTTCCGGGAGTATGAGCGAAAGATTCGCGAGCAACTGACAGAGATGTTCTCGGGGTCCGGTTTCGATGCGAAGCGCGACATTGCCGGGATCGTTCTCAACCGTTGGGGGCATGCTTACTCGAGCCCGCAACCCGGCTTCTTCTTCGGCAAGGAGGGAAAACCTGCCCCACGCGACGTTCTCCGCAACGCTCCATTCGGAAGAATTGCCTTCGCCAACACGGACTTGTCCGGGAACCCGTCTCATACAACCGCGATCACAGAAGCAGAGCGGGCTGCCGGCCAGCTCCTCGACCATGTGCTGAAGGCGTGAGGCGCCGTGCACGGAAGCACCCGCCCCTCGACAAGAGTGCCATGTGGGGCGCCGAGCGGCGCCGTCGCGCCCGCCCCTGAGCGCCTTTGGGCAACTCCAGTTGCCATTGCCGAAACAGTTGTGATAAAAGAGCGACCGGGAGAAGATACGATGAAGCCTTCAGCAAAGAGAACAGCACTTTGGGTGCTCTTGGCCGCGCTGCTGCTGGGCATCCCGGCGGCCGCCCAGGGCCAGGGCGCGTCGCGGGCGAAGCTGTACAACACGGCGAAGCAAAAGCTTCTGGATGGCAAACAGATTTTCAGCTACACGATTACGCGCCTGGATCCGGAGCTGTATTGCCAGGTAGCCGCGCACTACGATTTCATCTGGCTGGAAATGCAGCACAGCACGATGATCTGGGCGGACATCGAGAAGATGATTGCGGCCTGCCCCGGTGTGGGCGTCCCGATGATCCGGCTGCCGGACGAATATGAAAGCACCATCCAGCATGCAACCGATATCGGCGCGATCGGGATGATCGAGCCGACCGTCGACACGGTTGAAAAGGCGCAGGCCGTCGCCCGGTATGCGAAGTATCCGCCGGAGGGCCGCCGGAGCCAGGGCGGCGGCCAAGCGCCTCGAATCTGGGGCGCCTTCGGCAACTACCGCCAGACGATCAATGACAACATGCTGGTGGTCGTGATGATCGAGACCCCGGTGGGCGTGGCGAATGCTTACGACATCGCCAGGGTTCCCGGCGTCGATGTCGTGCTGGCCGCGAACACCGATCTCGGCAACTTCTCCGGCTATGCGCCGACCAGCCCGGAATACCAGGATCTGGTCAAGAAGATTCACGATGCCACGCTGAAGGCCGGGAAGTTCCTGGGCGCCACGAGCGCGGCGTATGCGAAAGGACGCCCGGATAGCGCGGACTTCCGGATGCTCCAGGGCGGCCCGTCCAACGACGGCTATCAGCCTCCCGCTCAGGGCGGCGGGCGTGGCGGCCGAACCGGCGAGGGCGGAGGCCAGAACAGACCTCCTCGGTAATTGCCGCCGGCGGCCCGGTCGCCGGC
>JBGOUJ010000405.1:0-7166 GCA_041477005.1 Terriglobia bacterium
GACGCAGAATAGCTGCCGATAATATGGGCGTTGCGGCGCGACGAACTGTGCGGTCCCGGCCTCTGCCCGGATGCGCCCGAGGGGGAAGGCCAGCGGTGCGACCATTGCCCGCCCGACAGGCTGGACGCCGCCCAATGCCGAGAGACAGTCAGATCTGCGACTACGCGCGGCAGCATGGCTTCGTTCCTGCTGACGAACGACCCTCGATTTTCCCCTGATCCTGGCGCACACCAAAGAGGCAGCTCCCAGCATTGTGCTGTTGCGGGACCGTCGACCTGTGTAGAGTCTCCACAACTTCGAGTGCCCTTTGGCCATCAGGCCGAACATTTGCCTGGCGGCTGCCTCCGGCCGGAATCGGCTCGGCCTGCGGGCGGCGCATCGAGGTCTGGCGTCTCTCTGATCGGAGGCGGGCGAGTTTCGCGGAGGGTTCGAAGCCGGGTGGGGCCCCCGGGACGTGCCCAGCCTCATCCGGGGTTCGCTCCCAACCGTTTCCTTGTCCAACCGCAGGGGTTCGGGCAGCGGGCCGCTCGCCGGCGCGGCCGTCACTGCCAGTCGGGGCGCTGCCGGCCGGGCAGTTGGAATGTTGCGCCTGCACGGGTTTGGACCCCATGATCGCTTCCTAGCCTCGGGTGAATACCCTATATCTCAGTACCTTTGTCGCGATGTAAGTTAGAGCTTAGCCTTACCTTTGTTCGGTACTGCTGCTCTATTTCAATCACTACCAACAATCGGTACATTTGTCTGAGCGAGTACAGTGGTGGTTTCAATACCTATCGACGGCTGGGACAGCAGGCAGGGCAGGAATCTGTATCGCTTCGCTGCCGCGGTCCTGGTCCCGGCCATTGGGGACATTCGCGGCCGGCATTCGTGGCCCAACCTTTCAACCCCAATTCAGTCGAGAAGCTCCGACGACGGTTCCGGATGTGTTCCTCCGCGCAATGCCGGCGTAGCCTTTTTTGCGGCCGGGAACTTGAGGGTGGAATGAGGCGACCGCGAAGCATCCTCAGCCGGTACCTGCCCCCAGGGCTCTACTTTTGGATCATACTCTTGATAGGGATGGCCGCCGCCGTCCGGATGGGGACCCAGCCCGGAAAGGCTACCGGGACGACTTTCGTTGTGCTGTTGTTCTTTGCCTGCGCCACGGCTCCTTTAAAAGTGCACTTGCCCGGAGCGGACCACGCCGTCTCGCTTTCGTCTGTCTTCACCTTTGCGGCCATAACCGAGCTGCCGGCCGGCTACGCTCTTTTCATCGTCAGCGTGGCATTGCTCTATCAGTCGCTGGTCTATGTCGAGTCGCTGCCTCGATGGCGGGAAATCGCCTTCGATCTTGCTTCCGCAAGCGTAGCGACGCTGTTCACCTACAGGGTCTATTGTTATCTGAATGCGGAGCTGGGATTAAAGCGACTCCTGTCGCTAGTGGGCGCCGCGGTGACTTATTTCGCCATCACCAGCGCGACCGGCGCGGTCCAGATCGCACTCCAATCGGGGGAAGCCCCCTGGCGCATCTGGAACCGGAGGTTCTTCTGGACGGCGCCGCTCTACTTGCTGGCGGCGGTAGCCGTTGACATGACCCAGACGCTGCTGGATGCATCCACGGCGTCCCAACGGCTGATGGCACTGGCTCTCATCTTCCTGGGATATCGCTATGTGAAACACTATTTTGGCCGGCTCCACGACCAACAAGATCACGGCCGGAAGATGGAGGAGCTCCGCCAACGGACGATTGAGGCCTTGGCAGTGGCGATTGAGGCCAAGGACGGTGCTACGGCGGGTCACCTGCGGCGGGTCAAACGGAATGCCATTCGGTTGGCAAAGAAGCTGCGTTTCTCCGAGATCGAGATCAAGACCGTGGAGTTGGGGGCGGTGCTGCACGACGTGGGAAAGGTCGCCGTGGCGGACTATGTTCTGGGCAAGCCCGGCCGCCTGACCGAAAACGAATTCAACCAGATCGCCGTGCATGCAACGGTGGGCGCCGATATTGTCTCGGCGGTTCAGTTCCCCTACCCAGTCGAAGAGGTAGTGCTCAGCCACCACGAGCATTGGGACGGTTCGGGTTATCCGCGCCAATTGAAGGGTCCTCAGATCCCACGACTAGCGCGCGTGTTAACCGTGGTGGATTGTTTCGACGCCCTGGTCTCGGATCGTCCTTATCGGGCGGCGCTCCCTGTGCAGAGAGCGGTGGAGTTGATGCGGGAGCAAAGAGAAAAGTTGTTTGATCCCGAGATCCTGGATGCCTTTCTCGATGAGCTGCCGGACTTCGTGGAAGATCTCCAGCGGGAGCTTGACGCGGAACGTTCCCAGTTGCGGCTCGCCGGGGGGCCTACTCCGCGGGTTCGTCAGACCTGGCTTACTGATGCCGAGTTTAACGAAGCAGCCCTGCGCCTCAAAACTCTGGAAAAACTCGCCTCGACGCCGGAACAACTGGTCTTGCTTTACGACATTCTTCAGATCCTGGGCGCCGACCTGGAGACCCCGGAGAGCTTAAAACGGACCCTGGCAATGTTGCAGCGGGTGATCCCCCACCAGAAGGCCGGCATTTTCATCCTGGAAGGGGAAAACTACGTGTTGGTTCAGGGGGAAGGGATACCGGAGCACTGCAACTCTCGCTTGGCCCTGCCGGCGCTGCAAGGCGCCATGGCAGAAGCGGCCGCCGCTCGGAAACCAGTCATCGCGGAAGGACCACCGGTCGAGTTTCACGCAAGAGTGGCGCCCAGGTACTGGGATGATGTGCGGTGCACGCTTGCTGCCCCGTTGATCCTGGACGAAGCGGTTATTGGTGGGGTGGCGCTGTGCTCATCGGCCACGAGAAATTTCGACCAGGGGCAGGCTTGGTTCCTGAGCCTGATCACCGGGAAGCTGGCCTCTACGGTCGCCTCGATACGGGCTCTTGAGAAGCTCCGCCTGGATGCCACTACGGACCCGCTGACAAAGCTCCTCAATGCCCGGGCGACATTTCAAACACTGGAGAAGGAGATCGGGCGAGCCTCGCGGGAAGGCACGTCGCTGGCGGTCTTGTTCATGGATCTGGATCGACTCAAGCCGGTCAACGACAGCCACGGGCATAGGGCTGGTGACAAGCTCTTGAGCGAAACTGCTCAAAGACTGAGAGCGTTCCTGCGGACCTACGATTCTCTCGGTAGGGTGGGGGGTGACGAGTTCCTGGCGATTCTGACCGGTATCGATCCGGAAAGTCTGCCGGCCAGGGTAATGAATTTGGAGCAAGCGGTAGCGAGGAACGTGGTAACGGTCACCGAGGGAGTCGAAGTGGCGACCACGATTAGTATAGGGGTGGCATGTTATCCGCAGGACGGCGCCGATGCCGAAGAGCTGATCTTCCGCAGCGACCAGAGAATGTACATCGACAAGAGCCGAGAGCCGACCCCCGTGGAGAGAAGCCTCGGCCTCGAGGACGCTCGCGAAGCTACATCCACCTGTGGTGAGGACGGTGTCTTTCGCCTGGGGCTGGGTTTGGAAGGCGTTGGCCTCCACGAGCCCCGATACCGTCGATGACACCGTTCTCGCGGTCTGTGGTCGCAGGGCCGGGCTTCCGCCGGTTGCGGGCGCAATCGGGCGCCCGGTTTAGGTAAATCCTGCTTGGAGATGGTACTTGTGCTCCATTGTGAGCCAGGGCGGGGTCAGTGCAAAATGCGTCGTAGAGTGATGAACCTGAATCACAAAACGGGCGAACCGTTTGAGTCACGAATTCAATAGGAGGAGAGAATGATGGACAGACTTTATACCTTGACAGCCAAGATCATCCGCGAGGAACGCGGTCAAGATCTGGTGGAATATGCACTACTGGCCGGCTTCATCGCCGTTGCCGCTGGCGCGTTGCTACCCGGCATTTCGACCAGCATCAGCACGATCTTCAGCCGCATGGCTTCGGTTCTGTCTAACGCCGCCTCGTAATATACGAGAGACAGTCAGATCTGCGACTACGCGCGGCAGCAGGGGTTCGTCCTGCTGACGAACAACCTGGATTTTCCCCTGATCCCGGCGCACACCAAAATGGCGGCTGCCGGCATTGTGCTGTTGCGCGGAGAGCCGCTCGTACCGGAGGCACGCGCCACGGCTTCTCAAGGCCATCCAGGACTGCGCTGAGGAGCTCGCCTGCGGGGCAGTGCTGACTCTCGAAGGATCGACCGGGCGCGCTGAGATCCACCGGCGCGGCAGGGTTACAGGCCGCGGGAAGCCGCCAGAGTAAGCTTCTTCCCCGACGTCCGATCCTCGATCGTCAGCTTGCCGCCCTCCAACACCACGTCATCCACTTTCTGGAATCCCTCGGGCGTGCGCGTATAGAACATCAGGAAGGCCGACCCGATCTTCGATTTGGCCGGCAGCCATCGGTAGGTCGGAGCGCCAAACATGGTATTAGTCTCGATCACCTCGCGGCGGGGCAGGTCGAAGGGCTGGGTGGCAAACTCCAATCCGCGGGCCATCTTCTCGGCGGCAGGGTAGAACTCCCAGAGCTGCGTCCAGGGGTATTCCTCTCTCCGAAAAACGTACCCGAGCAGCAACCGCTTCTCCGGATGGAAGGCGGTGACGAAAACCAGCCTTCGGGATGTGTCCATCAGGGAAGTGGTGTGGTCCCCAACCGGCGTGGCTGCGGGCACGGGGCGGACGTCAATCGACTCCCCGTCGAGCCCGGGCGCCATGGGCCAGGTGAATTCCTTGAACGAGACGAGGCGATGCGGCTTCTCGCTCTGCGATTCATGGGAGCGCGTCATCGCCCGCTTGGCCGACATCTCGACGACCGTCTTCCCCAGCTCCAGAAAGGGCGGGCCGATCGTGGCATGCTCCCCCCAATTGATGGGCCGGTCGAAGGCCAGCAGGTTCTCCAGCTCGCTTTCGACATAGACCACGTTCTCGCCATCGACCATGCGGATGGTCCGGCGGAAGACCTCCTGGACCAGGGGGAGCGTCGCGGAAAACGCCACGGTTGTAGCGCCGTCTTTCCTCTCCGAGGAGAGCGTCTCCCAAGGCGTACGGTTCGCTTCCCCATGGCCGGGCAGTCCGGCCTTGCGCTCCTCCGGCGAGACGGGACCGAAGCCGTCGACGCAAACGAAATGACCCATGCCGGCGCGCAGCGGGCTGAGCTTGTCCGGGTCGTCCTTCATCACAAGCTGAACCATGGCCCCGCCCTGCGTGCGCATCGTGAGCGCCAGCTTGTCATTCGAGATCACCACCACCGGCCGGCCGTCGAGCGTGAGACGTTCTTGTGCCATAGCTGAAAAGGCGAAAACCAGAAGGATTGACAGTATCCGCATGGCCGATCATTGTACCGTGAAGCCCTCACCTCACCCCGCGCTGCCTTAACTCCTCCTCGAGCGCCTCGGCCCCCCGGAACTGCACCGCATCCAGCCCCTGCCGCCTGCCGCCCTCCACAAATTCCGCCACATCATCGGTATAAAAACACTCCTCCGGCCTGCACCCCGCCTGCCGAATCGCCTCCTCATAGATACGCTCGGAAGGCTTCATCGCCCCGACTTCGTAGGAAAGCACGTGAGCGTCGAATTGCCCCACCACCGGGTAGGTCCGCCGGATCTTGCGAAAGTGGATGTCGTTGGTATTGGAAAGCAGCACCATCCGATAGCGCCGCCGCAACCCCGCCAGCCACGGCTCGGCCAGCAACGGCTCGGGCAGGAATATCGTGGACCACAGATCGCAAAACTGCTCGTAGGAAACGCGCAGGCTCAGCAGCTCCGACAGCCGCCGGAAAAACTCCTCGCTCGAGATTTCGCCGCGCTCGTAAGGCGGCACCAGCCCCGAGCTGGAGATCCGTTTCGGAATCTCTTCCGCCGAGTAGGGTGAGTAGCCCTCGATCGCTCGATAGCCGCGCCGGAAGTCGAACGCCACTATCACGTTCCCCAGGTCGAAAAGCAACGCTTTAATCACGCAGCGGAATCCTCAGTCGGTAGAATGCATACTCGGCCGCGCCGATCACCCCGGCGGCCGGGCCCAGCTTGGCCGCCACGACCTGAATGCGCTTCGCCGCCGCCGGCGCCAGGATCGACCGCAGCCTCGCTTCGAGCGGCGCCAGGAACAAGGCCAGCCTCGCCGCCACCGATCCCCCGATGACGCAGAGGGAGGGGTCGATCACGGCCGCAATCGTCCCCAGTCCGGTCCCCAGGGCCTCCCCGAAGTCCCGCCAGGCCTGCAACGCCGCCCGGTCTCCGGCCTCCGCCAGGTCCCCGATTCCCCGCGCGGAAAGCGGACTGGGCGCTCCTTTCACCCGTTCATAGAACCGCCGAACCCCCGCTCCCGACAACATGTTGTCGAAAGTGTCCCCGGCCACCGGACAATAGGCCACCTCCCCCGCATTGCCCGTGACGCCCGAATACATGGCCCCGTCGATCACGATGCCGCAGCCGAAACCGGTGCCCAGCGTCACCGCGACCACGACCCGATGACCCATTCCGGCGCCCTGCAGCGCCTCGCCCAGGGCCAGGCAGTTGGCGTCGTTCTCGATGAAGAGCGGCGCGCCGAACTGGGCCTGCACCCACGCTCCGAGATCGAAGAAGTTCAGGTTCGGCAGCGAGGTCGCTTCCAGTACACGCCCCGACGAAGCCTCCACCGGCCCCGTACTGCCAATCCCTACAGCCAGGGGCCGTCCGGCGCCTCCCGCCCGCCGGCACGCCTCCCCGCCCGCTCGCTTCAGGTTGTCCAGCGTCACTTCGCGCGGCTGATCCGCCTGCGTCGCCACCGTGACAATCTCGCCGGCCGGCTTTCGTTCCGAATCGAAGACTCCGGCCGCGATCTTCGTCCCCCCGAGATCGATGCCCAGCACAAACCGGTTGTCATCCATGGACCTTTCATTGTAGGATAGGCGTCCTCGCCTGTCCGTCTATGAACAAGCTTCTGCTATCCGTGGCAATCGCGGCGATCCCGTTGCTGGCGCAGCCCGCTGACACGATCCTCCACAACGGCAAGATCGTCACTCTCTGGCCTGAGCGTCCTCAAGCCCAGGCCGTAGCCATCCGCGCGGGCCGGTTTGTGGCCGTCGGCACGAATGACGAGGTCCTTCGCCTGGCGGGGCCCTCGACCCGCAGCATCGACCTCCACGGCCACACCGTTGTCCCCGGCCTCATCGACAGCCACACGCATCCCATCGGCTCAGCCCTCAGCGAGCAACAGGCCGAAATCCCCGCCATTGACTCGATCGCCGA
>JBGOUJ010000406.1:0-7155 GCA_041477005.1 Terriglobia bacterium
GCCGGAAGACCTCGCGGCTCTGTCGCTGGAGGCGTCCGCGATTTGCCGTATTCCCCTGGCCGGCGCCAGGAAGGTGTTCGGAACATAGGAGAAGGGCCCGGATGATCGATCAGGTCAAGTCACTGGTAGAGAAAAACGGGATCAGTTATTTCTTTTGCTCGTTCGTGGAAATGAGCGGGGCGCCGAAGGCCAAGCTGGTGCCGGCGACTCATCTGGAAGACATGGCCCGCGAGGGAGCCGGTTTCGCCGGCTTCGCCTGCGGAGAAGTGTGCCAGGGCCCGCACGACCCGGATATCGTGAGCATCCCCGATTTTGGCTCGCTGATGGTTTTGCCCTGGAGAAAGGATGTCGCCTGGGTGCCCGGCAATCTGCACGTGAACGGCGACCCGTGGCCCTATTGTCCCCGCACGATTCTCACGCGGCAACTCGAACGCGTTCGCCGGAAGGGATACGCCTTCAACGTGGGCGTGGAACCGGAGTTCATGCTGCTGAAGAAGAATTCGCACGAAGAGTACGTCCCGTGGGATCCGCTCGATACCGCCGGCAAGCCCTGCTACGACCTCCGCGCGCTTTACCGGAACCTGGATGTAATGACGACGCTGATCGGCTACATGCAGGAGCTGGGATGGGATCCCTACGCCAACGATCACGAGGACGCCAACTGCCAGTTCGAGATTAATTGGCTGTATTCCGACGCCATGAAAACAGCCGACCGCCACACGTTTTTCAAGTGGATGGTGCGAACGGTGGCGGAGGAGCATGGGCTGTGCGCCACGTTCATGCCCAAGCCGTTTGCGCACTTGACCGGCAACGGCGCTCATTGCCACATGAGCCTGGCCGACCTGGAGACGGGAACAAACCTGTTTCTCGACAAGAACGATTCGCTGGGCCTGTCGCAGCTCGGCCGCTGGTTCATGGGGGGCATTCTTCGTCACGCGGGCGCGCTGTCGGCGGTCGTAGCGCCTTTGGTGAACAGCTACAAGCGGCTGATTCAGGGCGCCCCGCGATCGGGAGCCACCTGGGCTCCGGTATACGTCACCTACGGCGCGGCCAACCGCACGCAGATGATCCGGATTCCCGCGCCGGGACGGATCGAGAACCGCGTGGTCGATGGCGCGGCCAACCCTTACCTGGCCTGTGCCGCTCTGCTGGCCGCCGGCATGGACGGCATCGAAAACAAAATAGATCCCGGCCCTGCAAATGGCGAGAACCTGTATGAGATGTCCGCCGAGGAGCTGCGCCGCCGCCACATCTCCTGCTTGCCGGCAACGCTGCGCGAGGCGCTCGATTGCCTCACCCAGGACGCCGTCGTCAGTGAAGCTTTGGGCGTTGACTACACATCCTACTACGCCGGCGTAAAAGCAGAGGAGTGGCGGCAGTACAACCGCAGCATCAGCCAGTGGGAGATCGCCGAATACCTGAAGACCTACTGATCTGACGCCGGCGACAAGGCGGTCCTTGCACACCTCTTGCGGTTGAGGTCATTGAACAAGAGCCTGCGCCGGGTACGCGGCCACAGCGGGTCCACGCGCTTTCGAGATGTCGTGATAGACTCTAAACCGCCCGAAATATTACGGAAGAAGGGGTGAACTTATGCGCCAGAAATTGTCCCGCAGCGCCCTGTTTGTCCGCTCGGCGGGATTGGTCGTGGCGGGCATATGCTACATCGGCTTATCGCAGGCTCAGACGCAGGAGGGCGGCAACCGTCCGGGCCGCCAGCCGTACGATGGGCCTATGAATCAGGTCCTGCTGAAGGACTATGACCCAAACTCCTCGCTGGTGTTACCGGAGCACCATCCGGCCAAGGCGAAGTTCTCCGCGATTGACGTGCACGTGCATCCCGCCGCGCGGACGCCGCAGGAGGTGGCGGAGTGGGTGCGCCTGATGGAAGAAACCGGGGTCGAGATGGCGGTCCTGATGACCGGCGCCGTGGGTAAGGATTTCGATCGTTTGGTGGACCTCTACCTGAGGCCCTACCCAAAGCGGTTCATGCTGTTTTGCGGAGTCGATACCCGGAATCTGAACATCGACGATCCGGAATACCCGAAGAAAGTCGCCGCCGAGCTGGAGCGATGCTACCGGCTGGGCGCCCGCGGAGTGGGCGAAATCACCGACAAGGGCCGCGGGTTCGGCAATCCCAGTTTTGCTGTCGGTGGCCCGCCTCCCAAGGAAAAGCGCCTGCACGTGGACGACACGCGCCTGGATCTGTTCTGGCGGAAGTGCGCGGAGCTGAAGATTCCGATCAACATCCACATCGCGGATCATCCGTCCGCCTGGACGCCCGCCGACCGTCACCAGGAGCGCTCCCCCAACTACCAAGTGTATAACCAATACGGATGGGATGTGCCCTCGCATGCCGAGCTGATCTCCAAGTTTCAAAAGGTGCTTGACCGGCATCCGAAGACGACCTTCGTTGCGGTGCACTTCAGCAACCTCGGGAACGACTTCGGGCAGCTCGGCCAGGCGCTTGATAAATACCCCAATCTCAACGTCGACCTTTCCGCCCGTGCATACGAGTTCGGGCGCCAGCCCTTCACGGCGCCGGTGTTCTTTGCCAAGTACAAGGACCGCATTCTCTACGGCAGCGACCAGCCGCCGGGCCTGGAAATGTGGCGGTACTGGTGGCGCATTTTGGAGAGCCGTGACGAGTTCATCAAGGGACCTTCCTGGTGGAGACTGTACGGAATGGGCCTGCCGGACAACGTGCTGGAGGCGGTTTACCGGGGCAACGCCAAGCGGTTGTACAACTGGACGCCACCGCCCAGATAAGAGCCGATTCGATTCACCGCGGAGACGCCGAGCGCGCCGAGGAGGCCCCTTGTTTTCGGCCTCTGCGGTGAAATAAGTTTCTGGTGCTTTTTCATCGCCCTGCTAGGTATAGTGATGCTATGACTCCTGAGGAAATCTCCCGGCGGCAGTGGTTGCTTGTGTCGTCGCTGGGAATCGCGCCGTCTTACCTCGCCTCGTTGTGGCCCCAGATCGCCGCCGGGCAGGAGCACGCCCATCGGATGGCCCGCTCGGGCGGTCCCTCTGCCCTGACCGTTCTCGATCGCGACCCGGCGGCCGAAATTGAGGCTATGGCCGCGCAGATCATTCCTTCCGATGGGACGCCGGGCGCGCGGGAGGCCGGGGTCATTTATTTCATCGACCGGGCGCTCGCTACGTTCGACAAAGGCAAGCAAGAACTCTATCGGAAGGGGCTTCAGGATGCCGAGGCGAAGCGCGCCGAGATGTTCCCCGGCTCGAAAACGATCGCCGCGCTCGCCCCCGAGCAGCAGATCGCGCTGCTCCAAGCGATCGAGAAGACGGAATTCTTCGAACTGCTCCGCACCCACACCATCCTGGGCTTCCTCGGCGACCCCAGTTACGGCGGAAACCGCGATCTGGCCGGCTGGAAGCTGATCGGCTTCGAGGATCGGCCCAGCTTCGAGCCGCCCTTCGGCTACTACGACGCGCAGGCGGGCGAGGGGGAGAAGCGGTGAGGCAGCCGCGGTACAGGCCTTCCGAGACGGTGGATTTTGTTGTCGTGGGCGCGGGAGCCGCCGGCGGTGTAGTGGCGAAGGAACTGGCGACTGCGGGATTTAAGCTGGTCGTGCTCGAGCAGGGGCCGTACCTGCGCGAGAAGGATTTCCGGCATGACGAGATCGGCAACCTGTTTTTGCATACACTGATTAGTGACCCCGAGCGCCAACCCAACACCTTCCGCAAGACCGAGGCCGAGCAGGCCAAGCGGCAATGGGCGGTCTTTTACGGAAGACAGGTGGGCGGCGGCACAGTCCATTTCACAGCCAACTATTGGCGATTTCACGAGATCGATTTCGTAGAGCGCAGCCGCTGGGGCAGCATTGCGGGCGCCGGCTTCGACGACTGGCCCATCACCTATAGCGAACTCGAGCCGTACTACACGAAAACGGAACAGGAGATCGGCGTGTCGGGCCAGGCAGGCGCGAATCCGTTCGAGTCGTGGCGGTCGAAGCCTTACCCGTTGCCGCCGCTGCCGGTGAAGTCCGCGGGCGTACTGTTCGAGCGCGCCACCAAAAAACTCGGTCTCCATCCGTTTCCGGCGCCCATGGCGATCCTTTCGCGGCCGTACCGCGGGCGTGCCGCGTGCGTGCACTGCGGGTTCTGCATGTCTTTCGGCTGCGAGGTGGGGGCGAAGTCCAGCAGTCTGGCCGCGCTGTTCCCGCTCGCCGAGCGAACCGGTCGCTGCGAGATCCGCGCGGAGTCCTACGTTCGGAAGATTGAGGCCGGGAAAGATGGGCGCGTGACCGGGGTCGTCTATTTCGATAAACGCGGGCGCGAGGTGTTCCAGCGGTCCAAGGCCGTGGTGGTCTGCGCCAACGGCGCCGAGACCCCGCGATTGCTGCTGATGTCCCGATCGAACCGGTTCCCGCAAGGACTCGGCAACTCGAGCGGGCTGGTGGGCAAATACTTGATGTTTGACACGGGCGCAAGCTGTTTCGGCCTGTTCGAGCATCCGTTGAACGAATTCAAGAGCGTACAGGTGACCCGCTTGATCCACGATTTTTACGATGCGGACCCCAAGCGTGGTTTTTACGGCGGCGGGGGCATCGACTCGCGGTTCCCCTTTCATCCCGCCGGCTTCGCCCTGTCGGGAATGCCGGCGGAGGCGCCGCGGTGGGGCGCGGCGTGGAAGGCCATGCTGGGCGAGTATTACAACCAGACGATGGTATTGTTAGGCCACTCGACCTGCCTGGCGGTCGAGCAAAACAGTATCTCGCTCGATCCGGAGCTGAAGGACGCTTGGGGCTTGCCCGCCATCCGCGTCACGTTCAAGAATCATCCCGATGATCTCAAGACCTTGCGGTTTCTGCTGGACCGGCAGATGGAGATCCTGGACGCGGCGGGGGCGCGGAAGAAGTGGGAGCGGCCGGTCGAAGAGGTCACCTTCTCGGGTCACCTGATGGGGACGTGCCGCATGGGCAATGACCCCGGGCGCTCCGTGGTCGACCGCTATCACCGGGCGCACGACGTGCCGAACCTGTTTATCGTCGATGGCAGCAGTTTTGTGACCTCGGGTCGCCAACAGCCGACTTGCACTATTCAGGCTCTGGCCTACCGCGCCTCGGACCACATCACGCGGCTCGCAAAGGGCGGCCAGATCTAAAGGTCTATGGTTTGATTCTTCTGCGCCTGGATGCCGCTCGCGCCGCAAACTGACATGAAGCCACGCCTCTCAGTTACTCTTATTCTCATCGCTGCCGGGATGGTACAGGCTCAGACGACGCCGGCATTGGTGCGTCGCCAGTTGGAGGAACGGCTCCAAAAAAGCGATGTCACGGACTACCAACTGCGGCAGTACGCGCTGAAGAAGGTTCCGAACCTGGTTTTGCCGGCGCGGCCCGAGGAGTGGACCGCCGAAGCGAAACGGCTCCGCAAGAAGGTGCTCGAGGAAGTGGTGTACCACGGATGGCCGCAGGAATGGGTGGAGGCGCCTCCGCGGTTCGAGGATCTCGGCTATCTTCCAGCGGGCAGGGGATACCGCCTGCGCCGCCTCCGCTATGAGATCGTCCCCGGCTTCCAATCAACGGCTCTGCTCTACGAACCGGAAACCATGCCAGGCAAGGCGCCCGCCATTCTGAACGTGAATGGTCACGAGTCGGAAGGCAAGGCCATGGAATACATACAAAAGCGATGTATCAACCAGGCCCGGCAGGGTTTTCTGGCCCTGAACCTGGAATGGATCGGCATGGGAGAACTCGCTCAGACCGAAAACCTTCATTGGTACGCGGCGCATCTGGACCTGGCCGGCGCGAACGGGCTGGGCCTGTTTTACCTGGCCATGCGGCGAGGTCTCGACTATCTCTGGGGGCATCCGAATGTGGATCGCGCCCGCGTCGGGATCACGGGCCTTTCGGGAGGCGGATGGCAGACCATCGTGCTGAGCGCGCTCGACGAGAGAATTCTGGCGGCGGTCCCCATCGCCGGCTATCTCTCGGCGCAGTCGTTCGGAGGAGCGGAGCCGATCGGCGACAACGAGCAATCGGCAACGGACCTCAACGCCACCGTCGATTACACGCATCTGACCGCCATGCGGGCGCCGCGCCCCACTTTGCTTATCTACAACGAGGAAGACAACTGCTGCTTCCGGGCGCCCCGTATGAAGCCGTTCCTGTTCGATCGGGTCCGGCCGTTCTTCGAGCTTTATGGGAGTGCAGACCGGTTTTCCTGGTACGAGAACACCGATCCCGGCGACCATAACTATCAGCTCGACAACCGGATGCAATCGTACCGCTTCTTCGCCAGGTACCTCGGAATTCCGGCGGCGGCAGCCGAGAGTCCGGCCGGAGCCGAGATCAAGACTATCCAGGAGCTGACCATCGGGCTGCCCAAGGACAACCTCACGCTTCCCGGACTGGCCCGAAAGCTTGCGAGCCGGCTCAGCCGCCCTTCCATACCCGAGATCCGGAGCGCCTGGGCGCCGGGGGAGCGCGCCAAACTGGCGCGAACGGTGCGCTACCAGGCGGTGAATGTCAGTGCCGCTTGGCCGATTGCCAATTCTTACGCCAGGGGCCTCAAGACCATCTCCTACCGCTTCGACTTCAACAACGGCCTGAGCGCGACGGGAGTGTGGGTCCGGGCTGTTTCCACTCCCGACACGGCGCCCTGGACCATTGTCCTGCACGATGACGGCAGGAAGGCCGCAGGGGCCGAGGTCGCCGACCGTGTGAATCGGGGAGAGCAGGTGCTGGCCCTCGATCCCATCCTCATCGGTGATTGCGCCACGCCGCAATACTCTTACCCGGTGTTCGACCGGATGCTGGCCACTCTGGGTGACCGCTCGCTCGGCCTGCAGGCGGCGCAGGTGATCGCCGTCGCCCGCTGGCTTCAGAAGGCCTCCGGAAATGCCGGAACTGCTAAAACCCGGCTGGAAAGCAACGGGATCCGAACCCAGACTGGATCGCTTGTGGCAGCGGCGCTGGAGCCGCAGCTTCTTTCTGAAATCGTGGTCCGCAATGGGATGAGTTCGCTACGCCATCTTCTGGACACACCGGTGGACTATAGGAAGGCTCCCGAACCGTTCTGCCTCGACCTGTACAAAGACTTTGATCTCGATCTGCTGGCTGCCATTGCCGGGCCAACCAGAATCGTGCAACCAACGCGTGTGGAATGAACGGTAGCCCATCAACACGC
>JBGOUJ010000407.1:0-7150 GCA_041477005.1 Terriglobia bacterium
CCCGATCTGGGTTTCATCCATGCGCTGCAGGTAAATCAGGTTTCCTCCGTCGTCCACAATGGCGATCACCATGTTCCATTTGTTCTTCACCGCCTCGGACTCCGCGGCCGCGGCCATTTGCCTGGCGATTTCCAGGGTCAGGGCTTTCTTGGTAGCGAGCTGCGACCCGACGGCGGCGCCGCCGATGAAGAAGAACAGAATGGCGGCGCTGAGGGCTCGTTTGGACTGAATTGTCATGAGACATTCTCCCGGTTCTGATTGGCACGATGCAGAATAGCCAGTCGCGCGGCCGGAAGTCAATTCCCGCCGCCGGCCCTGCCGGGCATGCCGGGCAGGCTGTGGGCAGGCCCGGAGCAATTCCTCCGCACCGTTCTATGGGGAAAAAGAGTGATAGTCGGCCAGAACCTCGGCCGGCAACTGGGACGCGCCCAGCAGCCGCACTTCATCGAGCACCGCGTTGACGTAATAGCCGCCGTACCAGGAAGCACGCCCCAGGAAGAGGCCGGTGGCCGACTGCGGCGTGAAGCCGGGGAAGACAGCCTGGGAGTCCTGCACGCCATCGAGGAAGATCGTTCCGGCGCGGGTCGAGCCGTCGTAGCTGGCGGTGACGTGATACCAGGTGTTCACCGCGAGCGCCGCATTCGAAAGGAGCCACGGAGAGCTGGAGGGGAGGCTCGAGACAGAGAAGATGACTCGGCCGCTCGAATGAACTCCCAGATACCATCCTTGGTAATTGCCGCCGTAATCGGCCACGAGCGCTCCCCAGCCCGCCGGCAGCGAGAGCAGCTTGACCCAGGCGCGGAGGGTAAAGCTGGCCGGGCTGAGAGCGGCTGAGGCCGGGACCTCGATCGAGTCACCCGCTCCATTGAAGCTGCGTGCGGCGTTGCGAATTCCCGGGACCATCGTCGTTCCGTGCGGTGTTCCGGTGTGCCCATGGCCGGAGCTGTCGCTTAGAGCGCCGCTCGCATCATCGAGCCTCCACTCCGCAATCGGCCCCGCGGCAGGTGGCTGCGCCGGGAACGACTGGTAGTCGGCCCGGATCTCAACCACCGATTTGGCGGCCGGGTAAAGGCGCGCCTCGTCGACCGCCGCATGCAGATAATAGCCGTCGTACCAGGAGGCGCGGCCGAAGTAGAGGTTCGTGGAGGGCGAGGGGGTGAAGCCGGCAAGGACGGCTTGCGTGTCGAGACTCCCGTCGATGTAAATGGCCGCCAGCCGCATCGCGCCGTCGTAAGTAACGGCCAAGTGATACCAGTTATTGAGCGCCAGCGAAGCGCCCGAGAGCAGCCACGGTGAGCTCGCCGGCAGGCCGGCCACCGAAAGGATCACCCGGCCGCTCGCGTGAAGTCCCACGTACCATCCCTGGTAATTCCCGCCGTAATCGCCGAGCGCCACGCCCCAGCCCGCCGCCTCGGGATAAGAGAGCAGCTTGAGCCAGAGGCGGACCGTGAAGGAAGAAGAGCCGTACGCATCGGAGGCTGGAACACTGGCGTAGTCACCGGCGCCATTGAACACGCGAGCGCCGTTGAGGACCCCGGGCGTCGCAGCCGTCCCGAAGATCGCGCCCTGGTGCGCGTTGCCCGAGCTGTCGGCCAGCGCGGTCCCGGTATCATCGAAATGCCAATCGGCTGTGACGGTCAGGTTGGCGGGGGGCGGGGGCGGGAGAGGAAAGCTTTGGTAGTCGGCCAGCACTTGAGCCGGCGTCTGGCGCACGGGCAGCAGCCGCGCCTCGTCGAGCGTTGCATTCAAGTAGTAGCCGTTGACCCACGAGGCGCGGGCCAGGGTCAAGGGCAGGGCGGACTGCGGGGTGAATCCGGGAAAAGCGACCTGCGTATCGAGGGCGCCATTGACATAAATCGCTCCAGCACGCGTGGCCGCGTCATAGGTCGCGGTGATGAGATACCAACGATCCGGGGCGAGCCCGCCGCTCGAAACCAGCCAAGGAGCGCTGGCCGGCAGACTGGCCACCGAGAAGATCACGTTCCCGCTGGCGCCGAGGCCGACGTACCAGCCCTGGTAGTTTCCGCCGTAGTCTGCCGCAATGACGCCCCAACCCGCCGCCGTGGGATACGAGAGCAGCTTCACCCAAACGCGAAAGGTGAAGCTGGATGGGCTGAGGGCCGCCGAGGCAGGCATCTCCGCCCAGTCGGTAAAGCCATTGAAGACGCGGGCTCTGCCGGCGACCCCGCCGGCCGCAACCGAGCCGTAGCCGTTTGTCGAGCCGTGATGGCCGTTGCCGGAGCTGTCGGTGACCGTGACGCCGGCGCCCGCGCCCGCCTCCTCGAAACGCCACTCGGCCACCGGTCCCGTCACGGTGGAGGCGACGGGAATCACAGCCGGGGAGCCGGCGGCTCCGGGCGCCGTCACGGTCACGCTGGCGTTGTAGGTTCCGGCTGCCAGCCCGCCGAGGGCCGCCGTGACCGTGACCGCGCCGTTTCCGGTCCCCGACGCCGGAGAGACCGCGAGCCAGTTGCTCGATGAAGCCGCCACCGTCCAGTTGAGGACGCCGGCGTCGAGGTTGACCACGGCCAGGGTTTGCGGGGGCGGAGTCGGCCCGCCCGCTACCGCCGAGAAAGCAAGCGCGGTGGGCGACACGCTCAACACCGGGGAGCCGATCGCCAGCCGCCGCACGCTGACGTTGTCGATGTACCAACCCTCGCCGGAGTTCGCCAGCTCGTCCAGTGTGTCGAAGGAAAAGCGGAGAACGATAGTGCTTCCGGCGTAGCGCGCGAGATCGATCTTGTAATGGTCGAAGGAAGCGCCGTCGCTGTTGTGGGCCACGGTGGTTAGCGTCTGCCAGCTTGAACCTCCGTCGCGGCTGACCTCGACCCAGCCGCTGTCATAGTTGAGGTAAGGATTGCAACCGGCGGAACTCAACGCGTAGCAGTGGCCGAAGCCCTCCGTCTTGAAGAGCTGGTCCCATTCCAGGGCGGCCCGGGTTCCCGGCGCGAGCGTGATCGGCGGTGAGGTGAGCGTCCCGCTGTTGCGAGCGCCGGTGGAATAATTGCCAGTCGCCTCCTGGCCGTACCACCACGATTGCGCGCCGCCGGCGGCCCGGCGAGCGGTCAGGCGCCAAAGGCCGGTCGCCGTCCAGCCGTTCGCGCCGCCTTCCATGCCGTCGAAGAAGATCGTGGCGCCAGGCTGCGGAGGAGCGCCGCCACAGGCGGGCGGCAGGTCGTAGGCCTCATAGACGCTCAGCGCTGTGTCGTTCGCTTGCCCCGCCTGGATGTGGTTCAACGCGGCCGACGCCCCAAAGCCCCGCGAGGCAAAAACCGGCCAGACGGCGCACGGGCTGAGGCCCATCGCCTGCGCCGTCTGCAGGATGGCATTCCGGGCGTCGAGCATGGTAGGGCGGGCCGGCGTCAGCTTCAGAGCCGTGGTGACTAACTGCTCGAAGACCGCTTTGCCGAGCGCCGCACGCAGGTCCCATAGCACCGTGGCCCAGATTTCACCGTCGCTATGAACCTCCGGCAGGTCGATGATCAGGTTGAGCGGTCCGACGTTACGCCGGTTAAGCGTCCCGAACCGGCCGAACGTGTGGGGGCTGTTGTCATAAGCCACTGACCGAATGCCCGTGGCCGGCGTGGCCGCCAGGTAGCCGCCGAACACCGGGTTGTTGGTGAGCGAACAGGCATAGGCGTCGCTCCAACCCTCGCCCATCGCCCCGCTTTGCCACAGGGGCAGAACGTTCACGTTACCCGGCCCGCCCACCAGCCGCGTGGTCAGGCCGTGAACGTATTCATGCGTGATGATCTGGCCATCGAAGTCCCCGTCCCGTCGCAGGAAGCTTCCGTTATTGGTGAACAGAAACATCTCCATGCGCGGGGAAGAGCCGTCGGGTGGCGTGGCGAAGCTGGAGTTGTTTAGACCCACGCCGTCCTGGGCATCGGCCAGAACCGGGTCGCCGCCGAAGCCGCCGCGCCCGAAGTTGTCGGCTTGAAAGTTGCCCGACGGCTCGTCGAATCCCAGGCCGTAGAGCCAATCGTGCAGGACGTTGTTCCAATAGAACAGGTTGGTCACCGCCGCCGGGCGGTCTGTAGCGGCGTCGCCGGCGAGGGCGTAACTATTGGCGAAGCCGAATTCGAAATCAGCCTGAGGGTTGGATGCCATCCCGTCGCACTGGTTCGTCCCGCTGGCGTCGAGACAGGCGACCACGTTGTTGCCGGCGGTCTCGGTTCCGCTCACCCAGCAGCGGTTGAGCAAGGCGCCCGAGCGGAATTGCGCCGGATAGATCGCCGCCGGGCAGTGGCCCGCCGCGGCAGGCCACCCTGTGAAATCTTCCACGCTCGGCGCCCCGGCGCCCGGATTCGGCACATCGGGGGCGCGGAAAACGCCGCCACGCGGCTGCTGATCGCGATAGAGATTGTGGCTGAACAGCAGCTCGCCGCTCACCGCATCCACCACGGCGCAGAACCATCGCCCGCCGTCGATGTGCAGATAGAGCTCCCAGGCGAGAACGACGTCAACCGAGCGCGGAAACCAGACCAGGCGCGCGGGGATCGGGTCGCGCCAGCCTTCGGCCGCGAGAACCGCGCCGCGCTCGTCGCCGGTCTCCGGCGAAAGCACGCGAAGGACCGGCTCCCGGCCGGCATCGAGAACACGAGCCGCCGCGGCCGCGGCTTCGGTCGCATGCAGCAACGGCGCCAGGCTGGGGATCGCTCCGGCCGGCCAAGCTGCCCTCGCCTGGACCTGCAAGAGGCTCCCGTCGCGCGTCACGTGCGCCAGCACGTCGCCCCCGAACACGGCAATCCCCCCATATTGTTGGCGGAAGACCAGGTGGGTCAGGCCGGCCGTGACGCTCTCCAGACGGTGCTCTAAGGGAAGCGAGAAAACCGTTGTCCCGACCAGCCCCAACAGGTCGCGGCGCTCGATGAGAAACGCCCGTGCGATCGTCTCTGCGTCGCCGGCGGCCGGCTGCGTCAGCGCCTCCGTTCCCGGCTCCGGCGCGATCCCTCGTGCTCGCGCCCGCGGAAAATCTTCGAAGGCTCGGCTGTCGTAAAAGTTGTAGTCCGGCTGGCGAGATTGGGCGCCGAGGCGTCCGGCTGCGGTCACCACGGCGAGAATAAAAGCTGTAAACCTCAGGACCCGGTTTCGATCACCCATGCCAAAGCGGGGCGTGAGAAAAGGCCGATCTCACGCGAAGTCTTTCGAGCGGATTCCACCCCGTAGTTTCATCGGCGAATCCACGCTATAAAGGTAGGGTGTCTCGACCGCGACCGCTGGTACTTACCATCCTCGACGGATGGGGATTTTCCCCCGCCACTCCAGGCAACGCCATCGCCCTCGCGCGCAAGCCGACCTATGATTCCCTGCTCGGCCGTTACCCCAACACCCTGATCCACACCTCCGGCCCCTACGTCGGGCTGCCGGAAGGCCAGATGGGCAACAGCGAGGTCGGGCACCTCAACATCGGCGCCGGGCGGATCGTCCAAATGGACATCACGCGGATCGATGCAATGATTGCTTCCGGGGAGTTCTTTCGGCACCCGGTTCTGCTGGAGGCGATGCGCTACGCCGGGTCCCATCGCCTCCACCTGTTGGGACTGTGCAGCCAGGGCGGCGTCCATTCCCAGCTCACGCATCTTTACGCCCTGCTGAAAATGGCGCGGGCCGAAGGGGTGCAGCAGGTATTCGTACACGCCTTTATGGACGGCCGCGACACGCCGCCCGAGAGCGGCGCCGGCTTCCTGGCCGAGCTGGAGCAGCAGATGCGCACACTCGGCGCCGGCCGCATCGCCTCGCTCAGCGGCCGCTACTACGCCATGGACCGCGACAAGCGCTGGGAACGCATCGAGCGCGCCTTCCGCGCCATGGTTTTGGGGGACGCCATCCGCGCCGCCGACGCCGGCACGGCCATCCGCGATTCCTACCGGCGCGGCGTCACCGACGAGTTCGTGGAGCCGGTGGTCCTCGCCAACGGGGAGCCGGTGGGCCTGATCCGGGACGACGACGCGGCCATCTTCTTCAACTTCCGCGCCGATCGCGCCCGCGAGATGTCCATGGCCCTGGCCGATCCCAAGCTCGAGCTGCCTTCCCGGTCCCTGGCCCCGAAGAACCTCCGCCTCGTCACCATGACCCAATACGACAAAACGTTCCCGCTGCCCTACGTCCTGCCGCGCGAGCATCCCAACAACATCCTGGCCAACGTCTTCGCCGGCCTGGGCTGGAAGAACCTGCGCGTGGCGGAGACCGAAAAATACGCTCACGTCACTTATTTTTTCAACGGCGGCGCGGAGAAGCCGTTCCCGGGCGAGGAGCGCGAGCTGGTCCCCTCACCCAAGGTCGCCACCTACGATCTGAAGCCCGAAATGAGCGCCGAGGGCATCACCGAGGTAGTCACCCGCGAGATCGCCTCGGGCAGCTTCGACGCCATCGTGATGAATTTTGCCAACGCCGACATGGTCGGCCACTCGGGCAAGCTCGAGCCCACGATCCGCGCCGTGGAAGCGGTGGACGGATGCCTGGACCGGATTTACCGGGCCATCGAGCAGAAGGGCGGCGCCTGGATCATCTCCGCCGATCACGGCAACGCCGAGACGATGATCGACCCGGTCACCGGCGGTCCGCACACCTATCACACCACCAACCCCGTACCGTTCCTTCTGGTCGGCGATTCGGACGCCCGCCTGCGGCCGGGTGGGGCGCTCCAAGACATAGTCCCTACAATTCTGGGGATCCTGGGCGTGGAGCAGCCCGGAGAAATGACCGGACGCGACCTGCGTCAATCCGCTGCGAAGTAAGGACGGTATTTTTCGGGCAGCCGTATCGGCTTGCGACTAGCGCCGCAGATGACGTGGTTGGTCGAGCCGGTCGCGAGTAACCGGCCGCCCTCGGCCTGCAGCATGCGATACCCAAAGCGGATCGATCGCGCCCGCGACTCGAGCACCCGCGTCTCGATGACCACCTCGTCATCAAAAAAAGCCGGGGCCAGGTAGCGGCACTCCGCTTCGGTCACCACCAGAAAGGCTCCGTCCTCGCGTTCCATGTCCCGGTAGTTGAAGCCGCGGGCTTTACAGTAGTCCACCCGGCCCACTTCCATCCACACCAGGTAGTTGGCGTAGTAGACGATACCCATCTGGTCGGTTTCGGCGTAGCGCACGCGGAGGCGGGTTTCGACGGCGTTCATAGACGTTTGAGGTTAGCGTGCCCA
>JBGOUJ010000408.1:0-7149 GCA_041477005.1 Terriglobia bacterium
CGAATGAATTTCTTCTCGAAATCGCTGTGGATAGCGCCCGCGGCTTGGACGGCGGGCGAGTCCTTCGGAATGGTCCAGGCGCGGACCTCCGTCTCGCCGGCGGTCAGGAACGACATCAGGCCCAGCAAGGAGTAAGAAGCGTGGACCAGGCGCTCCAGGCCCGACTCCGCCAGGCCGTAGCTCGCCAGGTATTCCCGGGCTTCCTCGGCCGATAGCTCGGCGATCTCCGCTTCGATCTTGCCGCACACGGCGGTGACCTCGGCGTTGCGGCGCCCGGCCAGAAGGTCGTGGCGATAGGCCTCCTCGATCTTGCGCCGCTCCGGCGCCTGCGCCTCGCCCAGATTCAGCACCAGCAGCATCGGCTTCTCGGAGAGAAATTGAAAGCCCCGGAGTCGCTTGGCCGATTCGGCGTCCAGCTCCAGGTCGCGCAGGGGCCGCTCGGCTTCGAGGGCTTCCTGGCAGCGCAGAAGCAGCGCGTGCTCCTGATCCAGGTCGGCGCTCTTGATCTTCTTGCGGTCTTTCTCCAGCCGCTCCAGGCGCTTCTCGATCACCACCAGGTCGCTCAGGATCAGCTCCAGCTCGACGTTGCGCCAATCGCGGGCCGCGTCGAGCGAGCCTTCGAGATGGGGAATCGTGTCGTCCGCAAACAGGCGCAGGACGTGGGCGAAAGCGTCGGCCACGCGCAGGGAGGCCAGGTAAGGCGGCTCGCGGAGCGATTCCTTGGAGATGGCGGGCATGTCCACGTATTCCACCGTGGCGTGCGTCACCTTGGGCGGCGCGAAGATCTTGGCCAGCTCATCCAGCCGCCGGTCCGGCACTCTCGCTACGCCCACGTGCACGGCGGTCGAGCCCAGGCGGGTCTCGGTGGCCACGCCGGTGAGGATGGTAAACAGCGAGGTCTTGCCGACCTGCGGCAGGCCGATTATGGCGGTCTTCATCGGATCAGAGGGGAACTTCCACGCTGTTGAGGATGTCTTGCAGAATCTGCTGGGCCTGCTCGGACTTCCGGGGCGAAGAGCCGTAGCGGCCGTTCAGCACCACGCGGTGGGCGAAGACCGGAATCGCCAGGCGCTTGAAGTCGTCGGGCAGGCAATAGTCGCGGCCCTCGGTGAGCGCCAGGGCCTGCGCGGCGTGCCGCAGGGCCAGCGACCCCCGCGGGCTCACCCCCAGCGCCAGATATTGGCTCGACCTTGTCTTCTCGACGATGGCCATCATGTATTCGGTGAGCGAGTCGTCCACGCGCGACTGGCGGGCAAGCTGCTGCAGCTCGGTGATTTCGGCGGCCGAGGCGACCGGCCGCACCTGGTCCGGCCCGGGCCGCTCGCCGTTCGAGCAAAGGATCTCGCGCTCGCTGGCCGCGTCCGGATAGCCCATCTGCATCCGCAGCAGGAAGCGGTCGAGCTGCGATTCGGGCAGCGGATAGGTGCCGTAATGCTCCAGCGGGTTTTGCGTGGCGATCACCATGAACGGCTGCGGCAGCGGATAGGTGCGTCCCTCGACCGTGACCTGCTGCTCGTTCATCGCCTCCAGCAGCGCCGACTGCGTCTTCGGCGTGGTGCGGTTGATCTCGTCGGCCAGCAGGACGTTGGTGAACACCGGCCCCCGCTTGAACTCGAACTCCTCGCTGCGGGCGTTGTACACGGTGACGCCCAGCACGTCGCTCGGCAGCATATCGCTGGTGAACTGGATGCGGTGAAAGCTGCAGCGGAGGCTGCGAGCGAGCGTGTGCCCCAGCGTGGTCTTGCCCACGCCGGGAACGTCCTCGATCAGCAGGTGCCCGCGCGCCAGCAGGCAAACCAGCGCCAGCCGAACCGCCTCATCCTTGCCACGGATCACCGACGAGAGCGCCTGCTCGAGCGCCGCGATTTTTTCGACCCCGACAGGCACAGCCGATGGCCGGGAGGTCATAAACTCTTATGGTACTAGACGCGGTGCGTTCGCGGCAGGGCGGTAAGAAGCACCAGCGGCGGCGTTTGGAAGAGATCCCCTATCCGGGCGAAAGCTGCGCGGCAATGGTTTTGATCCGCTCGAATCGACCACCTTCGGATTCATAGGTCCGCCGGGGCAGCAATTCGAATCGAAATCGCTCCCGTACTATTGCTCTTTTTCGCCGATGTTGGTGACGTCTATCTGAAAGCGCCAGTTGGAGGGGATGGGGACGATTTCCCTCGGGCCGGGCGCCGCGGCGGGCGCCGGCTTGGACTGTCCGCTCGCCACGGCGACGGCAAGCACAGCGGCCAGGCAGAAACAGGCTGAACGAGTTCTCATGATGACCTCCGCGCTACAGGGTTTTCACGACAATCTCCATGCGCCCCTTGGCCTTTGGAAGGCGGATGCGGGTGCGCGTTCCGTCCAGCTCCGTCCACGGTTTGCCGTTGATCGTGACGGAAGCGATCTTGCGGCTTTCGGGCACGCGAATGACCAGCCACGCGTTGCGGTACGGATTGCGCTGCGGTAGTTCCACCGTGCCCAGCACCTCGCCGGCGCCGCCGCGCAGTTCGTAGCTCATGGGCCCGTAATGCGTGGGCGCGTTTCGCGCGGAGATCTCCTGCCCGGGCGAGAGCCAGCGTTCCGGCGTGGCGGCGGCGAGCACGAGGTCGCCGTCGTACTCGGTGATGAGCATGTCGCGCAGGCGGTGGACGAACTTCGCCTCGTCGGGGACCTTGTAGAAGGGCCCGCTGGGCGACCGCCATTGCCGATACTCCTCGGTGAAAACGTTGACCGCCGGGTAGTAGCACGAGACGAAATTGTTGTACAGGTTACGGATCGCCGCGCGCACTTCACCCCGCCGCAAATATGCACGGATAGGGTTTTGCAGGTTAGCCTGGAAAACCATGCCGCCGCGGCTGAACCAGAGGTCCTCGTCCACCCAGCCGTGCACGTGCAGCCCGAGAGGTTCCGACATGGTGGCGTTGTCCTCCCAGTCATCGATGACCCACCGCGCGAGGCGCTCGTGGGCGTCATAAATCCCGGTGTCGACCAGGATCAGGGGACCGTATAGGAGCTCGCGCGTCGCCGACAGGCGATAAGTGGGCAGGGCCTTTTCCGGGTAGCGGGAATAATAACCCACCCGCAGCGGACCGAACAGCCGGATGCGCTGGTGCACACGCGTGGGCACGTACGGCACCCAGGTGTTGTTCCGTAGCCGGATCACCGGCGCCGCGGCGGTGGCGCGATCCACCGCCCGGCGCAGGTCGGCACGGTACAGCGCCGCCTCTTTCTGATAGCGCGCGGCATCCGGGTCGCCTACTTCCGCCAGCGCTTTGGCCGTCTCCGTCATTCCCAGGCTGGCGTAGACGTTGACCGAGAACCAATGGCCCCAATCGCTGTTGTCTTCCAGGTGACCGGCGGGCAGTAACCCGTACTCTGGACAGGGCGCCCCGCCGGCGAGCACCTTGGTCAGTTTCCGTTGTTCGATCACCCAGGCAGCGGCTTTCTTGAGGCTCGGGGTGATGGATTTGAGCCAGGCGCGGTCGCGCGTCATCCAGTAATGCTCGACGAGCGACCAGAGCATGGTGCCGTGGTCGAGATTGTAGTCGCTGGCCGTGTAATCGTAATCCGGGCCGGTTTGCGCGCCGTGATACACGCCCTGCTGCTCCGTGAAGGAGCCTCGAAAGGGCTTGGATCCTTGCACCGCGGGCCAGGTGTCCAGGTACTTGCGCGAGAGATCGTGGTAGCCGGCCACGTCCAGAAACTGGGATTGGAAGGCGGCCTCGTTGGCGTAGACCTTGTAGTTGTAGCTGGCTGCGGGAACCATGTAGAGCCCGCTGTTGGGGTCCTTGGTGGCCGAGATGCGAATGCGGCAGATGAGGCCCTTGGCGAAGACGTTGAAGCGTTCCTCGGGAACGTGGAACGGGATGCCCTGGGCGGTTACACCACGCCAGTATTGGACCACGCGGGCGCGGTCGGCGTCGTAATCGAGCTGCGCGAGCCGCGTGCGCTCCGATGCGTTCAGCCCCGGTATGTACGGGATGGCCAGAAAGGCCGTGGCGTCCTGGCCCGGGGCGAGAGCGATGCTTTGGTGCAGCCCGTCGCTGCCGTTCACGATCTGTCCGCCGGCAAACGGGCGCACGTGGGCGCGCGTCGAGCGGCCTTCATCGGCCGTGAGCAGGCTGCCGTCGAACGCCAGCGGCTCCCGCGGGTCCATCCGAAGCCACAGGTGCGCCGATTCCGGCGATGTGCCGCGATTGCGGGAGCGGACGCGCATCAAGAGCACCGCGGGAGTCTGCTCGCTGCGCGCGGCATCCTCCGAAGAGAGAGGCCCCTCCAGCAGGGTGGCGTAGGCCTCCTGCTCGTACTCGATGTTCCCGGTAGACCAGCGCGCCGTGCCGACCGGCAGGTAACCTTCCAGAACCGAGAGGGTGGAATCCTCGGATTTGGGGCGGAACGTGGCGGGGTCGCCCGTCCCGATCATCCAGCGGATCCGGTCGCCCGGCCAGGTGAGACGCGCCAGTTCGCGTCCATAGGCCTTGGTGCCGCGCTTGCTGATCATGACGTTGCCGCCCCATTCAAAGGCGAACTTCTGCCAGCTTGCGTCGGCGGCCAGCGCCAGGTAGAGCCGGTCGCCCTGGCGCTCGACTGGATCCAAAGCGGGGATTTCGCGGCTGGCGCGCTCGTAGGTCTGCTCCGGCTCGCGCGCGAGGCGCTCGCGGATGAGAGCTCCCTTTTTCACGATGTCGCGCGAGAACGGCTTTTCGTCGCTTGCCTGCGTGATGTAGGCGTGGAAGTCCGGAATGTACATGGGGCCCTTCTCGACGTCGGCGGGCACGAACGAGAAAGAGTCCCGGCCGCGGGTGACCGTTACCACGGTCACGTCGTTGGAACCGGCGGGGTGGGGATCGGCGGCGTCCACCACGATGATGGCGCCGCCCTTGATCGGCTTCACTTCGCGGACGCGGCCGTTATAGGCGCGGAACTCGGGTTTGGCCGGCGCGGCCTCCGGAGCCTTGCGGTCCACGTCGAACAGCACGCGCAGAGACGCGCGCTTGATCTCGGACTGGCTAAAAACCTGTACCGACTCGATCGCCGGTATGTTGCCGGCCGGGAATACCAGGCGGAAGCGGATGGCGCGCCGGTACCGGACGCCCGGGAGATTCGCCGCCCGCCGGTTCTCCGTGGGCTGGAGCGGAATGAAACTGAACCGGCAAGTAAGGTCTTGACAGTTAACCTCCGTCGCGGCCGCGAGCCACTGGCCCTGCCACGGGTCGTCCACGGGGTCTTCAATGGTGGGCATGTGGGGAGGGCTGTAGGGCCAGTTCTGGAACCAATACTCGAGCACGGCCTTGCGCGCGTCATAAGGGGCCTTGAAGCTCACTGCGATTTTAAAGAGGTCGCGTTCCTCGGCCCATTGCAGGCCGTAGATCCCGCGGCCGTCACTCGCGCGCACCAGCCCGCGCGCGTGCTGGTAGTCGAAAGTGGTTTGAAGACGGTGGACATCCTGAGAGCAACAGGGCCGGGCGAACGCCGCGATGTCCATCTTGTCGGCCCCAAACGATGTCAGGGCAGAGATGAAAACCAGCGCAAAGAGGGATAAGCGCATGAAAGGTCCTCAATTATGGAACTATACTCGCCCGCTCCCCCTCGCGCTACCCCCTGTCTAGTGTACTGTCTCGCGTACCGCTTGCTAACGGGCGCGGCTCTGAAGCGCTGATTCTGAGCCGCGACCGTGAGGGAGCGGTTGTCAAATCTAAGGCGGGACACCACACTAGCTCGGGCGTTCCCCAGGCTTCCTCCTGTCGGTCGCGTTGGTCCGGCAACAGCGCTATTTGGCTGCGCCGGCAGCGTTCCCTTGATGGTCGGCTACCGTTTACCGACGGCAAAAAGGACCCACAGCGGTGTCCGCCGGCGAAGAAAGGAGTGGGGGGAGAGGTGTCGGTTGTACCCTCGCTCATAAAACGAACCCTCCCACTCTCCCACTCTCCCGCTCTCCCCGACCCATATAACCAGATGACTCTCGCATAAATATGGTAGAGTGAAACCGTGAAAACAACTGTAGAGATTTCCGACGCGCTGTTCCGGCGAGCGAAGAAACACTGCGCCGAAAAGGGGGTGGCCTTCCGGGACCTGGTCGAGGACGCTCTGCGCCGGGTGCTGGAGGCCTCCCCGGCGGCGCGCCGGTTCCGGCTCAAGCCGTTTGGCTTTCGGGGCGAGGGACAGGTCGGTCCGTCCGACTGGTCGGAGCTGAGGGAGACCATTTACGAGGGTCGGGGAGGCCTGGGGGCATCGCTTGACCGCCGTTGACACCAACATTCTCGTCTACGCGCATCGGCTGGACTCGCTCTGGAATCAGCCCGCCAGCCGTTGCCTTCGGGAGTTGGCCGAAGGCGCCGCGCCTTGGGCGATTCCCTGGCCCTGCGTGCATGAGTTCCTGGCGATTGTTACCCATCCCGGAGTCTTTCGCCCGCCCACGCCCCTGCCCAGGGCGCTTTCCGATTTGGAAGCTTGGTTCGAATCGCCCACCCTTCGTCTGATCGGCGAAAGCTCCGCGTATTGGCCGGCGTTCTCGCGTGTGGCCCGGCAGGGGCTGGTTGCCGGAGCGGTCGTGAACGATGCGCGCATCGCCGCCATTTGTCTGGAGCACGGAGTCAGGACGCTGTTTTCGGCCGACCGGGATTTCTCCCGGTTTCCCGACATCGAGGTAATCAACCCACTGGCAGCCGGATGACCGCTTCGCGGGCCGAGCGGAACCGGGCGCCCGCTGGCCCCAAGGCGGCAAACAAACCGGCGGGCGATTGTTCCAGCGAAATAAGTTGCTATGATAGTGACAATGGGCCCAAGCCAGACCATGATGGCTGCCGTGCTCTACGGCAGGGAAGAATTACGGGTGGAACCGGTGCCGATCCCGAAGCTGGAGCCCGGCGACGCGCTGGTGAAAGTGAACGTAGCGCTGACGTGCGGAACCGATGTAAAAGTCTTCCGGCGCGGCTATCATGCGCGGATGATCGTGCCGCCGGCGGTATTGGGCCATGAATTGGCTGGGGATGTCGTCGAAGTGGGCCGCGAGGTGGACAATTTCCGGGTAGGGCAGCGGGTGGTGGCGGCCAACTCGGCGCCGTGCGGGAGCTGCTACTTCTGCGCGCGGGGGCAGGAGAACCTGTGCGAGGACCTGCTGTTCAACAACGGGGCGTACGCCGAGTACATCCGGATTCC
>JBGOUJ010000409.1:0-7146 GCA_041477005.1 Terriglobia bacterium
AAGCCCGTGTTCATCGACAAGCCGCTGGCCGCGACCTGGGCCGACGCCCAGGAGATCGCGCGGCTGGCGCGGGCGGCGCACGTGCCATGGTTTTCGAGCTCCAGCCTGCGGTACAGCTCGATCGTGACGGACCTGAAGGCCCCCAACATAATGGGCGCCTACGCCTGGGGACCGGCCTCGCTCGAGCCTCACCACCAACTGGAGCTTTCCTGGTACGGCATTCACACCGTCGAGATGCTCTACGCGCTCATGGGAACCGGCTGCGAGACGGTCAGCAACACTTCCACCCCGGAGGCCGACGTGGTGGTCGGACGCTGGAAAGACGGCCGCATCGGCATGATTCGCGGGGGGCGGGGCAAAGGATCTTCCGCGTACGGCGCCGTCGTCAATGGGCCGGAAGGCGTGAGGGAATCCAAGCCCGACAAGGAAACTTTCTACAACAAACTGCTGGTGGAGATCGTGAAGTTCTTCCAGACCGGCGCGCCGCCGGTGCCAAATGAGGAAACCCTCGAACTCATGGCCTTTATGGACGCCGCCCAGCGCAGCAAGGATGCGGGTGGCGCGCCGACGAAGCTGAGTCGCTAGCGCCTATCGCGGCTCCGGGTGCCGAAAGCATACGATCCTGCCCGGAAATTGGCGCGTGATGACGTCGAGCAATGCGTGGGCGAGGCCCTGGCCACGGTGAGGCGCCTCGACGATCACTGGCCTACGGACTTCGTTTGTAGACCTTCTGGAATAATTCATCCGCGAGAGCTCTGTCATGTGATCTTAGTACTTGGTACTGACGCAGCGCCGCGATCCGATCGCCAACAGAAATATAAAGTAATCCGAGACGAAAAGACGCGCGTACGTTGGATGGATCCAGTTCTGTGACTCGCTTATAGGCTGAAATTGCGTCCGTAGTGCGCTTGACGCTTTCGTAGTATTGCCCGAGGGCAAGACTCGCCTGCGCGTAATCCGGTCTCAAAGCCAAAGCCTGATGGAACTCGTCTATGGCCTCTGCCGTGCGCCCTAGGTCCATATAGGCGACGCCCAGGTTGAAGTGTGCTCTGGCGTAACCTGGTCTTAGTTTTACGGCCTTCTGCCAAGCCTCTATTGCCAAACTGACCTCGCCTGCTGAGTGGTAGGTCCAGCCAAGATTGTTGTATGCTTCGACGTAGTCGTTCTTGAGTTCAATGGCAAACAGATAAGCTTCGCGTTCTTCGGTCATACGATGCAGGCGCCCGTACGCGACCCCCAGGTTATAGTGCGCTTCCGGATCGTCCGGTCGCAGCGCCACGACCGTCTTGTACGCCTCAAGAGCAGACTCCAACATGCCGAGTTTACTCTTGCAGTGCCCCAAAGAGTACCATGCTTCGGGATCTTCGGGTCTTCGCCTGGTTAGCTCTTCCAGGTAGGGTAGCGCTTTGGAGTATTGCTCCGATAAAACAAGGTCTCGAATGTTGCGATACTGGTCAGTTTCGGTGTTTGAGTCAGGTTTGGCAACGGCCGAGGCTTCGCTGGGAGTGTGTGACACGGCCGCGAGCAGGTGCACGATACGTGAGGCCGGCATGGCGAAGTTTAGATTTTGACCACGCTCGTAGTGGAAAGTCGCTACGCCCACAACTTCTCCTCGAAGATTCACCACGGGACTGCCACTAGAGCCCGGGGAGATAGGAGCACTGATCTGCAGAACTGCGCCATAACCTGGGAGATCCCGCAACGACGATACGATGCCGTCCGTCACTGTCTGCTCCAGCCCGAGTGGGCTGCCGATAACCAGTATCCGCTCGCCCACTTCGGGAGGCGAGCCTGCGAGCGGCAGAGATCGTACTGGTGCGCCGGCGGCCTTGACCCGAACGAGGACTAAGTCTGCGAATCGGTCCCGCGCCACGATGGCGTCCACCGGATATGACTTTCCGTCGACCGTCCTAACAACGGCGTTCACTACGGCCTCCAGGACGTGCTGGTTCGTCACGACGTATCCCTCTGACCCGACAAAGAATCCTGTGCCTGAGTGCTTCGGCTTACCCTGGTCGTCGACAATAACAACGGTGACCACTGCAGATCGCGAGTCTCGAACAAGCAGCGGAAGCTCTCTTTGCGCGGTCAGAGGGAGAACCAGTAGAACTACGACGAGGGCTTTCTCTATGTTCATTGTCCCCATTCTACACCCGGCATACCGAAAAGGCGACGAACAGCCGCTTCGGTGCGGCCTGTGTTTACCGATTCGCCTTGCGGCGGCTCGGTTAGGCCGGCCACGGCTCTATGATTCGTCACTCAGCATACCAAGGTCCCGCAGTTGCGGCAGTCCATGGCCGAGCCACTCGGCGAAGCCACTCGATACGCGGACGACCGCGGTACCGGGCAGCTTCGACCTGATGTTCGCGCAGACGGTGTCCAGCGCGGATTTGTTAGGGTTAACGACGAGCCACCGCGAGGACTCAACTGGCAGGGGTGCATTCCCCAGCGCCGTCAGCAAAGAGTTATCCGTTGCGCACTCGAACGACATGCCCACGACCACGAAGGAGTTTGACCAAGCCATGGCCGTAAAGCTGAGATTGGACTCGAGCTTCGCTATTCGAGCGGCAGTGGGGTCCGACTCGAGCAAGAAACAGCTTCGACGTGAATTGTCAGGTAGGTCTTCGACTGTGCCGTTTAGGTGGAACACATGCGTGGACTCAAGCCATGGCGGGCAGTCTGTGGGACATGCTCTGTTGACCTCACGCTGAAGAAGGTGATCCCAGTTTGTCGTCACAAGCCGATGGCGCCAACCCGGAGCGGTTCTGCGGCCCAACACGGCTAACAACTTGCGGTAGGGGCTCGTATCCACAGAAGGGCTGTCCATTTCTGCGAGTAGCGTCTTCCGGATCTGCGCGATGAGCCCGTCACGTGAAAGTGATGCCCACGCCCCTGGCACTGTCCACCCCAAACCACATGCCACCGAAGCGCCGCGCCCAAACAGCCAGATCAGCGTCTCCATGTCAGTGGACCCATTGCGCTCGACGCGATGCCTAACGGCGTGGGCGCTCAGGCACCCGGTCCATCACCTCTTCCGAACATAGATGTGCCGGAACGCCACCGGACCATGGTCCCCCTGCAACATCAGCGGCCCGGTCGGGGCTTCCGCGTGGTCCATCGAAGCCCGCGTCGGCCCCTCCACTTCCACGTTCTCATGAATGGTCACGCCGTTGTGGACCACCTTCTCAAACCGCGCTTTCTCAATCTTCCTCCCTTGACCGTCAAACCGCGGCGCGCGGAACCAAACCTGGAAGCTCTGCCACTCGCCGGGCGCCCGGCTGGCGTTCACGCGCGGCACGGCCCCGCCGACCGACTGGTTGTTGATATACCGGGCGTAGATCCCGCCGTTATCGTTGTACGCCAGCTCCTTCTTCCCGAAGCTGTCGAAGATCTGGATCTCGTACAGCCCCTGGAAGTAGACGCCGGAGTTCGATCCCTGCGAGACCATGAACTCGATGTAAGCCTCGAGATCGCCGTAGATATCCGTAGTGACCAAGTTCACGGTCTTCCCCATCTTACCGTTCACCAGGATGCCTTTCCCTCCGCCCGGTAGCGGCGTGATGGCGAACAGCTTGGGGTTGGCCGGGTCCATTGCGATGCTCCGGGCCATCGTCCAGTCATTCGGCTTGGCCGGGTCGAGCAGGCGCCACCCGTTCAGGTCCAGGTAGAGCAGGGACTTCCATCCCTGGGACGGGTCGAACTTCATCTCGGCCGCGGGGAGAGCCACGCACGCGACAAGAAACAACACGGCAAACCACGCGTCCTTACGCATAGATCGGGTCCAGTTTTTCACGGACGTACTTCATGCACCGGCCGAAGCTGTCGCGGGCGCTCACCCGCACGTAATCGAGGTCCACACAGATCCAGCCCTTGAACTTCCGCCGCTTCAGGGTGCGCGTAAGCCGGGGGAAGTCGATCTCGCCGTCCCCCAGATCGTAGAGGCTGTTCATGAAGGTCGCGCCCGAGGAGTGCGCTTTGAGCGTCCGGCCGCTCAGCAGGACGACGTCCTTCTCGGCCGGCGTATTCTTGGCGTCCTTGTAGTCCATGAAGATCAGCCGGTCCGCGTACTTCTCGAACAGCTCCACCACGTTGCATCCGGCCAGGTGCAGGTGGGCCGTATCGGGAGCGAAATGGAAGCGCTTGGGGTCGACCACTTTCAGGAAGTACTCGACCTCGTCCTGGCCCTCCACGAGCTGGTCCAGGTGGTTGTGCAGCCCGGCGCGGAAGCCATATTCTTTGGCCACGTCGCCCAGGTGGTTGTAAAACTCGCAGGCGATGCGGATGTGCTCCGGCGCCAGAACCTTGGGGACCCGCGACGGCGAGAACACCACCAGCTCGGTCGCCCCGAATTCTTTCAGGAATTCCATGGCCGCGCGCGCGCTCTTTTCCATCTGCTCGTGCTTGGTCCGGTCGTCGGCCGGACCCCCGTAGGAGATGGTCGCGATCCGCAGCCCGCGCTTGTCCAGCTCCTTCTGAGCCACCGGAATCGTCAGGTCGTATTGCGTGAGGCAGCCGGGGAAACCGGTCATGCGGATGCCCGTGAAGCCGGTGTCCTTCATTACGTCGAGGATCTCGGTGAACGGGACCCGGGGTACAGCGCCTCCCCAGAGGCCGAGGCTCAAGGCCCAGGAGATGTTCTTGCCGGCGCCCTCGGCGGGAGTCCGGAAGGCGGCCAGGGTTCCAGCCAGTGCAGTCAGAAATTCGCGTCGTTGTAACACGTCAGCTCCTCCATTTCCAGATAGTGGCCGCATTGCGGCCCAGGATCCACTCCTTGTCGCGGTCGGCGAAGAACGGGATGTCTTCGCGAATCAGGCGCAGCTCGTCGGCCAGGGGAATGCGTCGCGTCGCCCCCACCATGCCCGTCCCGAACAGCAGCCGCCGCGGGCCGAACTTGTCATAGACCATCCGCCCGAACGGCTGCACGTCCTTGTATGGATATTGCTTAGTCTTAGACGCGGTGTAAAGCTCGGTGAACTTCACCCACACATTCGGGTAGCGGGCAAGCTTCAGAAGGTAGTCGTTCTCCACCCAAGGGGCGCTGGGCAGAATGTCCGGCCGGCCCAGGTGGTCGACGACGATCTTCACTTCGGGATACCGGCGCGCCATGTCTTCGAGCTGCGCCAGTTGCCCCGGAGCGAGGAACACGTTGAAGACGGCCCCCAGCTCCTGCGCCTTCTTCCACAGTGGGTAACTGTAAGGGGCATTGAGCCACTGGTCGTTGGGATGCCGGTTGGGCGGGTGGTAGATGGGGCTCAGGCGCATGCCGGCCAGTCCGTTCTGCTTGATCTCGCGCTCCAGGACCGCCGCGTTGTTCGGGTCGTGCGGGTCGCTCAGCCCGTGGCCGACGAAGAGCTTCGGGAAACGGCGGACGCAATCGGCGATGTAGCGATTGTCCCAGCCGCCGGACCGCTCCTGGACCAGGACCGTGAGATCGACGTTGTTCTGCTTCATCTCCTCGAGATAGATCTCGACGCTCCCTTCTTGCTGCGGCGGCCGGTAGTCCGGCTCGGGCGGCTGGAACGGGTAGCGGGCCGTATCCATCGACCAGACGTGCATGTGCGTATCGATGACCGGAGGCCGGGCGGCAGCCGCCGGCGTGGCCACGGCAGCCAGAAGGAATTCACGGCGCGACAGGCGCTTCATGCAGGGTCATTATCACAGAAACCAGCTCCTGCAACAAAGGTCGGCGCGATGTCCTTACCCCCAAGGCCCCCGGCGGACTGGCCGGCCATCTGGAGAAGAAGTTGTTCAAAGAAACGCAGGCTCTGCCCCTGGGCCCGCTACGTACCATTGTTTTGGAGCACCTGGAACGATGCCGCACGGAAAAATGTGGTTGCAACCGAGCCGGGCGGGTGTATACTGCGGACCCGGACGCCAAAATGGAAATTCCGGATCAAACACCTGCTGGAAACTACTCTTCCTTGGGAGGGGAGAACGATGAGGGCGCTTTCCAGGTTGTGCGCGGCCGTCGCCGGTTGTTGGCTGGCTGGTACTGTATTGTTTGCCCAGAGCATTACGACTCTGGGCATGCTCGCCGCCGAGCATTCGTTTGAAAATGTCGTACGCGGCGACCAGAACGGCGACTCGGGCCGGATCTACGGTTACCTGACACACGTCTCGGGTGCCGACGACGCACGGTTGTTCACCGCCCCGCGCTCCGCCACCGACCCGGCACGCGGCGAGGCCAATGCCCGGCTCACGATCAGCGGAAGCGTCGACGTGACCGGCCGTTACGTTCTTGGGAACATGATCATCACCTCCGGTACGGGGAGCTTTACGATCTATTACAACAATACGCCGCGAGGGGACTTTAACCAACCGGAGACCTTTTCTTCCGGGACTCCGGTGGCGACTTTCCAGGTTCGCTCGCAAAACGTGCTGAACGTGCAGACGCCTCTGAGCGCGCAGTCACCGGGCCGGGCGATCATCCTGAGCACCACCGACATGCTCCAGCTAGGCAGTTCGGCATTCACGCTGGACGGAGGGAGCTACGCGGTCGGACGGGGGGGCGTGCGTTACCATCACCAGGTGACCGGACAAGGAACCTTGCTGAGTGCCCCCCCGTTCGTAGCGGTCTTTCTGATGGGAGGCTTTGCGGAGGTGTTCGCTCAGCCCGTGCTCCCGCCCAGAAGTAGATAGTAGAGCGCCGGCCGGGCGCCGGCTCTCTCCGGTTTCTGCTGCTGTTGTCGGGGGAGTTTGACGGGCCGGCGGGAACCGAAGGGCGCGCGGAAACAGTGTTCGCCATAATCGGAATCGGCTGCCGCTTTCCAGGCCACGCCAACTCGCCGGACGAGCTCTGGAACCTGCTGTGCTCCGGCGTCGACGCGATCACCGAAGTCCCGCCGGATCGCTTCGACCTCAACTCACTTTTCCACTCCGATCCAGCCCAGCCAGGCAAGCTCTACGCGCGCTGGGGGGGCTTCGCCGACTTCATCGACGGCTTCGACGCCGCGTTCTTTGGCATCTCGCCGCGGGAGGCCACGCGCATGGATCCCCAGCAGCGGATGCTCCTCGAGGTGAGCTGGGAAGCCATGGATGACGCCGGCCTGATCCCCGAGCAACTGGCCGGCTCCAAGGTGGGGGTCTTTCTCGGAATCACGGGTCACGATTACTCAGTCCTCCAGATGCATCCGTCGCGCCGCCGGC
>JBGOUJ010000410.1:0-7123 GCA_041477005.1 Terriglobia bacterium
CGGGGAGCGAGAAACTGACGGTGGACTGAGTGGTCGCACGGTACACCTCGCACATGCCGCCCTCGCCGAACTTGCCCGTGATGCGAATAGTGCACAATAGCTTGAGTCGGCTCGTACCCTGGGCTGGGCCGCCGGCCTAAACGAAGCGCTGCAGCCGACGCCACGAAAGGCGCGGCGCGGCGCGGCTGAGCGCCCGAGCCGTTAGGCACGCCGGGCATCAGGCGCGCCGGACATCGCCAGGTCGTCGCGGGGGAAGGCTGGATTCGGTATGCTATGAGACAATGTACCTGAGTGAGATCGCAGATCGTCGGCGAGATCACCAACGTAGAAACGATTGCCGCCGGACCCAGCATTCGCATACTCCCACTCTTACGAAAGCGCTACGGCAGAGGGCGCTGGAGGAAGCGAAAGGGGATTGCCAGCGTTCGTCTGCCTGATGGCAGTGTGCGCGTGGCCGAGCTACATTGGTTTGAGGCGAATGGCATAGGCAGACAGAAGATGAGAGTCAAGCGTTTCCTGGATTGAAGAGTATGGCAAAGCCTAAGAAAGCAACAGCACAATTTGCTATCTGCATCAACACCGATGATCCAGACTTATTGACCCCGCGCAGGATATATCAGATTCTGCCTGATGAGAGCGCCGCTCGGTCAAATTACATTCGTGTGATCGACAATGAGGGCGAGGACTACTTATATCCTGCTAAGTACTTTAGTTTCGTTTACTTTCCACTCGCGGCCGAGCGAGCCTTATTACAGGCTTCCTTGTGATCCGTCGCCTAACGAAGCGTTGCACCGGACGTGGGCAAGAAGCACTGTGCTCTTACTTGAACTGCGGCAGGATGACCTCGTCGACTCGCGCTATAGCCGTCGCCGAGGGTGTCGAGCTCGTCAAGCGCGAGCGCTTCGAAGGGCGATCCACCCACAGCTTGAGACGTGATCGCGGCAGGCAGTTCGGACAGCCTCGCCAACACCAGCGAGAAGGGTGTGGCAGAAGGTGCAGCCATTAAAGGAACAGTTCGATCGGCGTCCGGAAGAAGGCGGCCAGTTTCTTTGCCTGCTCTTTGCTGATGGAGCGCCTGCCCGAGAGAATCTCTGAAACCCTACTCTTGGAGCCAATCACCGGCCAGAGGTCTCTGGGTTTCAGGCCCGTTTCCTCCAGAAGGTACTTGAGCATCTTGTGCGGTGAACTCTTGGGCAAAGCGTAATGCCGGTCTTCATAGTCCTCGACCAGCATGGCCAGCAGCTTCAGCAGGCGACCTTCCTCCGCGGTTATTTCCGCGTCGTCCTTGTCCATGAGCTCTTCGACCGCGCCCAGCATCCGCTCGTACTCTTCCTGCGTCTCGATGACGACCGGCAATGTTCTTCCCAAGAGAAGGCGGTACCGCCGCTCGTCGATGGTCACGGCGCTCATTGCTTTCAGACCCCCTTGTCATATTCGGCGTGCGTCATAATGTGACGAATGTAGACCACCTGCCATGGGTACTTGATGCTGGTGATGACCCGGTATTTGTTGCCGGCCACATTGAACACGGTATATTTTCCAACGATGTCGGCATGGCGGAAGTCGTTCCGGACTTCAGCCAGGCTGTTCCAACTTGCTCGCTGCGTGATCCTCCACCAGTGCTCCAGCGGCTCGCGGGCGCCTGGGTGAATCCTGACGAAAGCCCGGATTGCCCTCTTGCTGATAACGCGCACGCATCCTTAGGTTCCCATGATGGGAACTGGTTGTCAACCCCGGGCCCCGTGGGCATTCAACGAGAAGGCGTTCCGGCTCTTCCCGTCAAAGCTCAAATGATCGTCGGTGGCCTCCGCAACACCCCATGCCGTCGAACAAGCAGTCTGAGGCGGGCCACCGGGAGCCGCACGGCCCCTTGGCCGCCGGGCTTAGCCGTCCCCTAGACTAGCTCGAGAGCAAATCCGAGAGCGCGCTTGATTCTGGTCATCGCTTCATCCGGCAGCTTGCCAAGCCTGCGCTCCAGGCGCACCTTCGCCAAGGAGCCAAGCCCTTGGACATTCGCCACAGAATCGCGGTCGAGAAACCCGAGCCGTGGTAGCGCCACTTCATAGGCAGTCTGTCTGTTTTGGGTGGTCAATGGTACGTAGAGTATTAAAGCGCGAGGTGGATCGGGGTCATAGCGCGAAACGATTACGACCGGCCGTGTCTTGGCCGCCAAGCCGAGATCAGCGAGCCAGACTTCACCGGGTTGCGGGTTCATCGAGCATGTCCAGGACCTCCTGCTCCAGGGCGCGCGACCTTAGCAAATCCAGAGCCTCCTGGTCGGCGAGCGCAATGATCTCGGCCACGCACTCCCGCACCTGTGCAGCCGTCTCAGGTTTCCATTCGCGCAGCTTGGCGTTCAATCTTTCAACCAATGCGTCCATCGCTTGCCTCCGCCAGTTATCACTCCGGTCCTCTCAGCCCCATTTCTTCGCTGCCTCGGGCCGATCCATCCGCTCCAGGCAAGACTATTATACTAAGGCTTGCGCGGCATCGGTCTTGGTAACTGGTTGAAGCGACACAGCCCTGCCGCTCGCGACCGGCCTCGCCTAACGAGGGCATGCACCCGTCCGCCGCAAAAGGCGCGGCGGCATGCCCCAGAGTCGTCAGGCAACTGCGCGCTTGCGGAAGACATCATGCGGGACAGTTGGTGGGATCTCGGTGAAGGCTCGGGGCATAGTGGCAGGGACCTCAATCTCCATCGCATTACATGGCCGTTCTGCGCCGTTCTGCATGGAACGTGGAAATTTCGCCCTGCAGCACGGGGCGTTCAAGCGCAAGCTGCTGCATTTCGATACTCTGAAGCGCCAAGAAGGCCCGTCCACCGGTTCTCCCGGACAGCTTCCACGTTCTGGTAGTGGGGAAGTAGTCTCACCCGGCGGGCCCGGCGATTACATGTACCCGGATTTGGTCGTTGCGGTGGCGCCTAATGCCATTTCCTGGACAATACCGCGGTAGCCGGCCAGCAGGACCGAGGCGTCGGAGCCGCAGACCAGGAAACGGGCGCCGCGCTCCGCCGCCTGTTTCAATTGCTTGGGGTTGGCCATGTGAATGCCCGGCGCGACGCCGGCTTTGTTGGACGCTTCCACCACCCGGTCGAAGGCCTTCCAGAACACAGGGTCGTCAAACTGGCCGGGGATGCCCAGGGAAATAGAGAGGTCGAAGGGGCCGATCATGAAGGCGTCCACGCCGGGCACGGCGGCGATCTCAAAAATCGCATCCACGCACTCCCGGCTTTCCACCTGCAGCACAACCATGGTTTCCCGGTTGGCGGAGTCCATCTCCGCTCTCGCCCCGGCATACTGGTAGTCGTTGATGATGCCGCGCAGACCGTAGCCGCGGTTGCCATCGGGGGTAAACTTCATGGCGTCGACGACGGAGCGGGCCTCGGCGACCGAGCCAATCCGGGGCGCGACGATGCCCATCGCGCCCACGTCCAGCAGGCGGGCGATCAGGAAGTACTCGGCCTGGGTCACCCGCACCAGCGGGATCACGTCGGCCCCTCGCCCGACGCGTACCAGCGTCTGCACGTCCCGATAACTGGGTACCGAGTGCTCCGTATCTACAAAGAAGAAATCCAGGCCGGCGGCCTTGAAGACCGTGACGATCTCCGGCGAGATGTGATCGGTGATGCAGGTGCCGAGCACGCGGCCGCCGGCGCGCAGTTTCTGCTTGATGGTGTTGGTCTGCATGGGAACTACTTTTGTACCACAGTCGCGCCGCCGCCGCTTGGCGCCGGGGGCTCCGGAGGGGTCCGGAGCTGCGACCCGCACCGTTCCAACGGGATGCGCCCAGGCAGCCACACAGCGCCCCAGCAAGCGCCTGCTACGCAGCCCCGCACCGAGAGGCTGATACAGTTTGGTAAGGCACTAGGCTCGGTCGTTCGAGTTGGTCGAGCCGTTGGGTCTGCCCGCGCGACAGGCCAGCCGCTTTCGAAGCGGAGGCGGATACTTGCGGGGCCGCCCGCGCTTCGGGCCGGCCAGGGATTCGACCGCCATCAAACACCGATCGACGCGGTCCAGTTCCAGACGGAGCACCCGGATCATTTCCGTGAGATTCACGGAAATGATTTTAGTTCCTATTTCAGGCCGGATACAAGATCCATGTGTCGAAGTTTTTTGGTTCTGTGGGTACCTATGCCTTACGGCGGGGCGAAGGCGATCTTTTCCAACAAAGAAGCCCACTTCTTCATGCTTTTTCCACAACTTTCCCTCAGTTTTTGCTTGACTTAGGGAAAGCAAGGTTATACATTCTGTTAAGAACTGGGAAGGAGCGCCATGGCAACCGACCCCCTTTTGCTGGAGGGGACGGAGGACGACTACGGCAAAGGCCCTAGGGGGGCATCCACGGGCGCACCCGGGAAGCGCGCGCGAATCCTTGTGGCAGACGACGAAGAGTTGGTTCGCCGCCTGCTCAAGTGCCTCCTGGGCAAGCACAGATATCAGGTATTTTTAGCGGCCAGCGGCGACGAAGCGCTGGATAGCGCCGTGGAGCTGACGCCGGACCTGGTGATTCTGGATCTGGCGCTGCCCGGCATGGGCGGCCTGGAGGTGTGCCGCGAGCTGCGCTCCTGGCTCACGGCTCCGATTCTGGTGCTCTCGGCGCGAGGCGATGAAGGCATCAAGATCGCGGCGCTCGACCAGGGAGCGGACGACTACCTTACCAAGCCCTTCTCACCCGGGGAACTGCTGGCGCGCATTCGGGCGCTGCTTCGCCGGACATCGGTGCTGGCCGGTCCGCTGCCGGTCATTTCGAGCGGAAATCTGAAAATCGACGTGGCGCGCCGGCGCGTGTTTCGCGGCGAGGAAGAAATCCGGCTGACGCGGACGGAGTTCGATATCCTGACCTACTTGGCCCGCAACACCGGCTGCGTGGTCACCTCCAAACTCCTGCTGCAGAGCCTATGGGGGCCGGAATACGGGGATGATACCCAGACCCTGCGGGTCCACGTGGGCCACCTTCGAAAAAAGATCGAGCCCGACCCTGCCGCGCCCCGATACATTATGACCGAGCCGGGAATCGGCTACCGCTTTCCCGCTGCCTGAGGTCCCGTCTCCTTAAATTCCCAATCTACACAAAGAGTTTATGGGGCCAGGACCTCAATTTACGAGTTCTTTACATCTGTAATGCTATGCTTCGGCCAAGGGCAATTTGCCAGAGGGATTTTTTATGAACCTACCAAAGCTGTTGCGGGAGCTCCACGCTGAAAGGCAATGGCTGGAGACCATGATTGGAGCACTCGAAGTGGCGTCCCGCTCGCCGGCCCATCGCTTTACCGGCATACTGGTCAGCAGCATCCAAAACGGCGAAGCCGGCCAGTGCATCCTGCATTTGCGGCGGCGAAAGAAAGCGGAGTTGGCGCGGTTGGCGGGCCTGCTACACCGAGACGTGAGGAGGCGGCGCAGGGCGGAGGCGAAGATCGTACCGTTTGCCCTGGAGAGGCGCCGGAAGGAGGCAGTCGGCTAGGAGCCACGCTTCAACGCGATGCCTGCAGTCGTCTGAGGCCTGACGCCAGCGGTCGCTGAGCGGAGGCCAGAGGTTGGCACCGGCACTGAGAGCCGGAAGCAAAAAGAAGAGGTATGCGCCGGCCCCCCCGGCACAGCAGCAGTCCTTGGCGGATCCGTAGCAGATCCAGAGGGAGGGAAACCGTGTTCACTCGCGCCGATCACCAGGCAGTCGGTTGCCGGCCGCGCGGCCCAGCCGATCCACGTTATGATGTCTTCCGTGGTTCTGGATGAACGGTCGGGCGCCGCGACAACCAGTCCCGAAATCGCCTCGGGCGTGTCGCTGTTGTATTACCTCTACGAAATATCCGAAGAGATCGACTTGCAGAAGTTGCAGCGGCTGTTGGGCTCCGAGTCCAGTAAGGCGCGGCTGGCGTTCAAGTACGGCGCGCCGCAATATTTGCAGTTTCAGAACCCGCCGCTCGTTGTGGCCGGCGAACCGCTGGAGTGGAAAGGGCGGTATTCGTTTCAGAGCCGGATCAAGTTTTACGACTACGGCGTGGTGAGCGTGACCCTACAGGCGCCGTTTGCCGGCGCCTGGGCCGAATTCATCGCGCTCAGCGCCGAGGTGATGGGCGATCCGGATCTGGAGGCGGCGGTGGCCGCCGCGCTCGGCCGCCGGATGGCGCGCCTCGATCCGGCTCTCATCAAGCCGAGCGCCACGCGCATGGTTGAGGACTACGCCCTGTTCGGCGTTTACCGCACGGCCGAGCCGCTCAGCGGGCCGGAGTTGGCCGTGCGCTGCGGTTCTGCCATCGCCCAGTTGCTGCGCGGGGAAGTGGCCGTCCTGAGCGAGCAGGAAACAGCCGAGGTGATGGGCAGCCCGCTCAGCTACCACCCCCAGGATCTCCTGGTGGCCGGGTGGAACGCCGCCTTTGTATTCGACACCCCCGCCGGCGTGGAAGCGACCGCCGAGATCTTCGAGTTCGCCAACTCCCAGCTCCTGGAATACCGATACTACGACGATGTTCTGAACGCGGAGCTAGCTACCGCTTACGACGACTTGGGAAGCGGGCGCACGGCCGCCTACCGGTTTCGCTCCTACCGCTACCGCAGGACAGCCCGGCGCTTGAACGCTCTGTACCTGGATATTTCCGAGCTGACCGAGAAGTCCGAGAACAGCCTGAAGTTTTTCGGCGACCTGTTCGCTTCCCGGGTGTACCGGCTGGCGGCCCAGAAGCTTGGATTGAACGAGTGGAAGACGCTGGTTGACCGCAAGCTGCAATCGGCGGCGGTGCTTTACCGCTCGCTGATCGACGAGGTCGGCTCCCGGCGGATGGAATTCATGGAGCTGGCCATCGTACTGATCCTGGTGTTCGAGCTTGTCATGAGTCTGTTCCACAAGCGATCGTAGTGCCTCCACCGCTCCTTGGCAACGGTCCCGTCGGGTTCGGGGTGGCCTTTGGGCCCGTGAGGGAATGGTCTCCGAAGCCGCTCCCCAACCGTCCCTGCTCGGAATGAACCTGGTTAACCCAGGGGTTAACCCGTGAGATTGGTTCCCGGGGCCGGCGACTTGCCCGCAGCAACGAAATCACTGGAAAGCGAAGGGATTAGCGCTAGACTCAGTATTGAAGTATGCTCTTTGAGAAGGCCCCCGGGTGGATTCCTCCGGGGCAGCCCGC
>JBGOUJ010000411.1:0-7104 GCA_041477005.1 Terriglobia bacterium
ATGCGCCGGAAAGCGGTGATCGTGCTTCTTGCGCGTAAACCGCTCTTCCTGCGCCGCGGCGACGATCCGGCCGTCGCGGACCAGGCACGCCGCCGAGTCGTGATAATACGCAGAGAGCCCCAGGATCCACATCAGCGTTATCCGAGCGCCTTCGCCCCGCGCCGCAGGCAGGCGTCGCTCGATTCGAGCTCCAGGATCTGCCCCCTCTCCTCGATGACGAATACGCGGACGCGGCCCGGGCGGCTCATAACTGATAGACTAGCATCGGAATGGGGATCCGATAGCACCTTATGTTATGTGTGTTATGTGTGAGATAGTCGAGATTTTCGACCAGGCCGACGAGAAATCGGCCCGGGCTTTCTGCCGGACCCTGGGACACCGCGGCCCTGACGACGAAGGCACTTTTGTTTCCCCGCCCGCCCGGCCACTCGGGCCGCCTGCCGCCTCGCCGTCCTCGATCTGACGCCGGCCACCCGCCCACGGCACCGCCGACGGCCGTCACAGGGTGGTCTTGCAACGGCTCCGGTCTGTCATCCAGCCCGCCGCGCCAGGGCAAAAAGCGACGTCCCCGTCTCCGCCTTCCCGCGCAGCATTCGCTTCTGATCGACCGCAAAGACCAGCCGCATAACGGCCGGCCCCGGCCAGGGCGGCAGCGACAGATATCGCCGATAGGTCGCCGCCGGCGACTCTGCCCTGGCGCCACGATGCTTTCCCCGCTGCATCTTGAGCACCGGCACCATCCACGATCCCCACCACAGCATCTGCTCGATCGCAAGCCCGCTGCCGGCGAAAGCCTGCCGGAGCGTATCGGGCCGATATCGCCGCCGGTGACCCTGCACGGCATCAAACTCGGAAAACAACTCCGGCAGCGCCGGCACCCCGACGATTGCGACGGCGCCCGGCTTGATCAATTGCGCCAGCCTCCCGACCGCTTCCCGGTCGTCGTCCAAGTGCTCGATGACGTCCAGCGCCAGAACGGCGTCGAACGGTTCCGCGCCCGAGGGCAGCGGCTGGGTGAGATCCGCCAGGATCAACTCCCGGCCCGGGCGGTCCAGTTTTTCGAGGGCGCCCAGCGAGACATCGAGGCCGGCCGCCCGATAACCGCGCTGTTCCAGCGCCGCCAGGTTCAACCCCCAGCCAACTCCGGTCTCGAGCACCCGCGCCGGCGGGCGAACATTCATCTTTTCGAGAAGCGCCACCGCCAATCTCGCCCGGGCCTGAAACCACGGATGGCGCGAAATGGGGCCGCCCAGCTCGGTCAATATGTCTTCTGACATCCCGTCGGCCGCGACGCCGGCGGACCACTTCACGATCATTCCGCCTGCTCCGGCCGCCGCTCGAACCCCAGGGCTTCCCGCACCACCCACCGCGGCCTCAGCTTCACCTCAGTGTAAATCCGCGCCAGGTATTCTCCCATCACCCCCAGGATCAAGAGCTGCACCCCTCCCAAAAAAAACACCGAAATAATCCCCGCCGCCCACCCCGGGATGTCCTGCGCCCGATGTCCCATGAACTCGATGTCGGAGAACCTCCAGATGACCACCAGCGTGACCACCACGAACGAAAGCAGGACGATGAACAAGCCGAACCACGTTGCCAGCCGCAGCGGAACCGTCGAGAAGGAAAAAATGCCGTCCATCGCGAGCCGGAACAGCTTCCCCCAAGGGTACTTCGTGTTCCCCGCTGCACGAGGCTCTCGCTCGTAGGGAACCCCGATCTGGCGAAACCCGGCCCAGGCGCGTAAACCCCGCACGAACACGTTGCGTTCGGGCATCTGACGCAGCACCTCGACAACCCGCCGGTCCATCAAGCAAAAATCGCCGGAATCTATGGGAATCTCGATGTCGGCGGCCCATTTGAGCACGCGGTAGAACGAGGTGTAAGCCAGGCGCTTGAAGAGGCTTTCCTTCCGCTTCTGCCGTACGGCGAAGACCACCTGGTAGCCCTCCCGCCAGCGCTCCAAACAGGTTGCCAGAAGCTGCGGCGGATCCTGCAGATCGGCGTCCATGATGGCCACCGCCTGGCCGTGCGCATAAGCCAGCCCCGCCGAAATGGCCGCCTGGTGGCCGAAATTCCGCGACAGGCCAATCACCTTGAATCGCGGCTCTTGACGGTGCATCTGGGACAGGAGGTCGAAAGTCCGGTCGCTCGAGCCGTCGTCCACGAAGACCAGCTCCCAGGAAGCCTCGATCCGACCGAGGGCATCTAGAAGCCGCTCCCGGAGCATCGGTAGCACAGCCTGCTCGTTGAAGCAGGGAATGACCACGCTCAATAAGGGTCCCGCGGCGGCCTCACTCATGAGCCCCCACTAGGAAGGTAGAGCAGCGCCTTGGCGCCGGCAAACCCCGCCTTGGAGCGGCAGGTCCGGCTCCTTGCGCCGGATCATCGAGCCTCCTCCGCACCAGACTTCCGGCCGGGCCGGATCACCTCCACGTCGGAAACATCGATTTCCGTGGCCACCGACTGCGAGAGCAGCGCGACCGAAAGCACCAGGCGGGTCTTGCTCTTTACCCGCACCAGCAGGCCCTCCAGATCTTTGAGCGGCCCCCGCTTCACCCGCACCCAGGCCCCTTCCCGTAGGAATGGATGAGCGAAACACGGAACATTGGCCTTGAGCAGCCGCCGTATCGACTCGATCTCCCACTCCGGCACCGGCTCGATGCGGTCTTCCTGGCCGAGGATGCGCACCGTCCCCGCCGTCCGCAGAACGCCCAGCCGGGTCGTCGCCGTGTCTCGAAACCGGACGAAGACGTAGCCGGGAAACACCGGCAGGTCGACCATCTTCTTGCGATCCTTCCACTGGTGCAGTTGCTGCACCACCGGCAGATAGCTCTCGACGCCTTTCGCCGCCAGGTTTGCTGCGACTCTCTTCTCAAAGTTCGATCGCGTGTAGACCGCATACCAGCACAACGGAGCGGCCGCGACCGGTCGCGCCAGCCAGCCGCGTCTTGTTCCAGCCGCGTTCACCCCTGGGACCTGTTCCGCCAAAGCTCCGACCCTTCCCCTACAGTCCAACCCTCGGCGGCGCTCCCCGACAAGTTCTGTGCCCGGGACCCCGCTCAATGCGGAGTAACGGCGTCCCTCAAATGGGCTATGTCGGGATAGCCGTTCATGGCCAGCCGACAACTCGGCCCATCGCCCCAAAAGCGCGGAGCGTGGTAGGTGAGCTTGGGAACGTAAACCACGTCTCCCTCGCTGGCGATGATGACGCCCTGCCCTTCGATCGGATATCGGATCTGCCCTTCCATAATCACCCAAAACTCCGCGCACTCCGGGTGGAAGTGGCCGCGGTCTCTTGGATTTAGCGGCGGCAGCTTGCTGTTGTAGCCGTAGATGATGTTGGCGACGGCCCGATCATCCCAAACGAAGCGGCCGCCGGAGTAATTCGGGGTGGCCGCCGACAGGTCGTCCAGGTTGATGTGCGGCTTGTTTTCGTGGCCGTACGGAAAGGGATGGCGCCCCAACTTGACCGGTACGAACTCGATGCCCGGCGTTTGCAGCTTCGGCGGGTCCGGATACAGGGTCTGCGCGTTCGGAATGCCCACCTCGAACCGGATGGCCGGCTGGTCGCCGATGGTCTCCATCGAGAAGATGGTCTGCGCCGGGGCCTGGACCATGGAACGCCGCCGCGCCACAAACGACTCCTGACCTTCGATCGTGAACCGGATCTGCCCTTCGAGGACCACCCACCACGCGCGCGTGTCCGGATGGAAGCGCGGTGACACCTTGCTCCCCGGCCCCGACTGAATGTACTGGCCCCAGATATAGTCGTCCTTGACCACCCACTCCGACCACTCCGATTCCCCTTTGTGCTTCGCCTTCACCTCGGCCAGCTTCGTATGGGGCTTGTGCGGCGGCGTGTAAGCGCTCAACATGGTCGGCTTGGGCGCATAAGAAACCGCCTCCGGCGCCCCTGCGCGCCTCTGCGCACTCAAGACGAACCACGATCCCAAAAGCAGCGTAGCGGCGCCCGCCAGCGCAAAGCGCCCGATCTTGTCCGACATATGAGTAACCCTCCCGGTACCACTCCCGACTAAACGCGAATGAAAGCAATGTCCCGATTCGCGTGCATTCGCGGCCGTAACTCTCGCACCTTCTAACTGTCTCCTAAACCTTCAAATGCAGCACCTCTTCCAAATACTTCTTGCTCTGGGCCGCGCTCTGCTTCGGCGTGGTATCGGTCGAATCGAGCTCGACGGTGAGCCAGCCATCCCAATTGTTCTTCTTGAGCACGGCCAGTATGGCGGGGAAATCCACGCCGCCGCCGTTGCCGAGCTCCAAAAAGATTCGCTTACCCTTGTCGGTGTAGCCTTCCCGCTGCGGCGTCGGGCCTTTGTGCCCGCCGCGATCCTCCGGCCGTGTATCTTTCATATGGAACTCCACGATGCGGCTGACATAGGCGCGGGTCAGCTCCACCGGATCGATGCCGGCCATGGTGATGTGCCCGGTGTCCACAACCAAGTACACGTGCTTCGGATCGGTCATCTCCATGACGCGGTCGATCTCCGACCGGACCTGGAACTGGGTCCACAAGTGAGCATGCACGGCGAACTTCAGCCCCTCGTCGCTGATGCGCTTGCCGAGCTCGTTGAAGGTCTTGGCCATCTGGTTCAGATCTTCGCGAGGGGTCCCCTCGGGCCGCCGCCCGCCGGTATTAATCTTCAGGTGATCGCACCCGAACCCCTTGATCCAGCGCACCAGTTTCAAATGCTCCTCGATGATCTGCGGGGCCTGCGCTGCATCTTCGAACCGCGTCTTCATCGGCCCGCCGTTCGAAACCGTGACAAACCGCAGGTTCATCCCATCCATCAGCTCCTTCAGCTCCTGCGGCTTATCCCACCAGGGCAAAACGAAATTGTAAAAGGTCTCCACATGGTGGAACCCCACCTCCGAAGCCTCGCGGAACGACAACAGGACATCTTTCTCCCACCCGCCACGAGTATTGGTGGTGATCCCAACCTGAAATCGCGGCGCAGCGTAAAGCGCCGGCGCCGCCACCGCCGCCACCGAACAAACTTCAATAAATCTCCTCCGGCTAATCATGGTCCCTCCAAATCTTGGAACTGGCGCCAGTTTACCAGAACCGGATCAGGGCGGCAGCCGGTAAAGGGCGAAATCTCGCCGCCGGAAGACCAGCGGAAACGCAAGCCCGCTGCCCGGCTTGGCAGTAATGACGTACTGGGCGCCGTACTTCCGCGCGAGCCGCGGAAAGTCATGCTCTCCAAGCCGGTCATATCCTTCCGCGAGATGGTTCGCGCAATCGGGCCAGCCGCTGCAGTGGACGCCCCCCGGACCGGTCAGATCGTCCAGCCGCCGCTTCCATTCGAGCTCGTCACTTTCAATCAGCGGCACGCACTTGAAATTCGCCACTTCGGCCCGCTCGGCGAACAGTTGGAACCCTCCGAGAAAGGGAGGCGTCAGGAAGACCGCATCCCGCGGCAGGAAGAAGGAATCAGATGGTGGGGGTGCCGCATGATGGCATGGATGTAAAGATACTCCCCGGCCGATAACGGCGACGGCCGGCCCATGTAGAGCCTCCACTGATCGAGGACCGTCGGCGCCACTGCCGCCAGGTAAACACCGCCCGCCAGCAGGATCGGCCGCAGCCCCGTCCGCCGCCACTCCACCAGCATCCCCACCCCTAGCACCAGCATAGTGAGGGCGCCGAGTTGGATATGCACCCATGTCGTTGCCGCGCACACCAGCGCCGCCGCTACCGGCCGGTCTTTCAGTGCCAGCCAAAAAGCCGCCAGGCACAGCGGCACTGCGGCGTCGTGCTGCACCAGGTAATTCCCCCACAACCCGTTGCCGCCCAGCGCCTCCGTCCCCCACCGCAAGAACAGAAACAGTCCCACCCAGAAGACACGCCTATCGTTGAACAGCAGCGCAACAATCCGGTGCGCCACCCAGAACAGCAGCAGCAACGACAGAATCTGCAGCGCCAGCACCGCCGCCGGCACTGGAACCAAACGCTCCACCAGGGCCAGGAAGCGGATGGAGTTCAGATGATGTGGGACGGTGTTGACGAACCAGTCGCGGGCCAGCAGGCCGGGATCCATGAGGTGAAGGACCCAGGGAAGGAAAATGACGTGGCTCGGCTCCCCGTAGCTGTACCCTTGTTGAAAGAAGACCAATCCAGCGGCGAGAATCGGGGCGAGCCAGACTTCCACTCGCGCCTCAGGCCAAACATTCGACGATGACCTCACTGGTCCGGCGACTGACAAGCCGCGGGCTTATCCTACCTCGGAAAGTAGATGCGCGGCTCCAGGAAGGCCAGTTGATCCCGCGAAAACGTTGCCTGATCCGAGCCTGCCTCGAGCGTTGTGCCCTTGAGCGGGAGCAGCCGGAAGCGCCCCGAATGCGTTTCGAGCGCCACCCAGTCCCGGCTGGAAAACCGGCCGCCCTCGGTCGAGACCAATACGTGTGTGCGCGCGATCTCGGCATCGGAAATGCGCCGCTCGGGGTGCCGCTCCCAGAGCACCGGCCGCCCGTTCACGTTGCGCAGCTCCTCACCGACCTCCAGCGGCGCCACGCCCGTCGCCCACTCGACGAACGGATCGGCCGAGACGCTCGAGTGCAGCGTGAAATGCTGCGCCGTCCCGATCTCGAACGGCGTCCCGGCAATGACCAGGATGTCCCCCGGAGCCAGATCCTTGAGCTGCCGCAGCCGAGCTTCGAGCGCCCTGTGCTGCTCCGATTGCGGAATCCAGCACTGCCGCAGGTCAGCCACGGCGTTGAGCGAGAAGAACCCGGCCACAACGCCGCCCAGCAGCGCAGGAACCCAGCGCAGCCCGCGCCGCCCGGCAAATAGCCAACACGCCATCGCCGCCGCCAGCCCCAGGTAAGGGCTGGGGGCGTAGTGGTATCGGAATCGAGCATAGCTGAAGCTGATCCAGAGCACTGGCGCGTAAGCAAGCAGTATCCCGGCCGCTGCAAACAGCCACACCCGGGCACGGGCACGGGCCACGTCCGGCATCTCGTTTTTCTGCCACGCCCACACCAGCACCGCCACGACCGCCCCCACAGCGACGGCCCAGACGCTCTCGGCGCCGCCCCAGTGGACACGAAATAAAGCGTCGGAAGTGAATCCGCTCAACTGCTGCA
>JBGOUJ010000412.1:0-7080 GCA_041477005.1 Terriglobia bacterium
AAGCGTGCAGCCGGGCGGTCCAGGAGGTGCAGCGAACGGCGCCGCAGGCGGAGGCAGCGGCGGCTTACCGGCGGCGTCATGCCATCTTCCGCAGCCTGTATCCGGCGTTGCGAGACGGGTTTCGGGCGATCGCGGAACAGCAGTAGTCGAAGGGCTCGCTCCACAGGATTGTTCTTGGCAGAACTTCAGGCGTATTCGTAGAGTGGGACAGTACTGTCCGGTTGCCCCGTATTCTCCAGAAGCTGTTCGATGCGGTGAACGGTTTCCGGTCTGAACAGAACATCTCCGCAAATGGAACAGACTTCCGCAGGCACATGATCAATTACGATGACCTGCCCCCGGCGACGGACCGTGTGAACAACCTGCCGTTCCTCATATCCGCCGGGGCATCCTTGGATGCTACATTTCATGGTTTCATCTCCCTCCTGAACGGCGTTACCCACTTGGTCGGTTTGGGTTCGTAGACGGTAATCAGTATCAGTACAACGCTTTCGGTGGTGCACACCACGTGGAGCGCACGCCCGCTCTGGGTGAAGCCGCAAACCAAGCAACAGGGACCGCGACGATGCTCGGGATAGTTCCTTTCAGGGCTTCTTGGCGAAGCAGTAGAGCGCGGCGCGCGTCCGCAGGTAGATCCGGCCGTCGAGAATCGCGGGCGTGGCGAAGGTTTCTTCGTCGAGATTGTTGACGGCGAGAATCTCCCATTCCGCCGCCGCGCGCAGCACCACGACTTTTCCTTCCTCACTCGCCACGAAGATCCTTCCGTCGGCGGCGACCGGCGAAGACCAATAGCGGCCCAGCGCGCCCGTCAGCCGCGCCTGCTTGTACACTTCGCCGTTCTCCGGGTTCAGACTCGTGAAGATGCCGTCCCGGACCAGATAGATCACGCCCTGATAGAGCAGCGGCGACGGCGTGTTCGGCAGCGCCTTGCGGTATTTCCAGAGCACATGCGTCTTGGTGACATCGCCGCGCCCGCCGGCGCGAATCGCGATCAAACAATTCTCCGCCGCGTTGCGCGTCTGATGGAACCGCCACTCGCGCTCGTCGATCTGGCCGTCGTGGTTGAGATCGGCTTCGCCAAACCAGGTAGCGGAGTAGCCTGGCGGCGCCTCGCTCGGCGAGAGCTTCCCGTCGTGATCCTTGTCGTACTCCTCAAGAACCTTGGCGAACTCGGGGACATTGCTGCGTTGCTGTTTGTCGCCGCCCGCTTCCCAACCGCTGACAAAGATGCGATCGCCGGCGATGAGCGGCACGGACTTGAGCTGCCACGCCATCCCACGCACCCACCAAAGTTTCTCGCCCGTCTGGAGGGCGTACGAGGCCACTTCGAAGGAGCCGGGGACGATCAGCTCCACCGGTCCTTTCTTCGGCCGGTAGACGCCGGGTGTGGCATAACCGCGCGTGTACTCGGGCCGCATGGTCTTCCACAGCACGCGCCCGCTCGCCGGATCCGCCGCGAGCAGATACGACCCGGTGTCCTGATCGCAGATCAGGATCAGCTTTCCATCGGCGAGGATCGGCGACGAGCCGTGGCCGTTCGCGTTGTTGAAGGGACCGAGCGGCAGGCGCCAGCGCTCGTTGCCGTCCGGCCCATAGGAAAGCAACCCGAAATCCCCGAAGAAGACGTAGACATTCGATCCGTCCGTGACCGGCGATGGCGAGGCCGGTCCGTTTATCGGCTCGAAAGACTCCTCGCGGTCCCGGGGCGCCTCGCGCCGCCAGAGCACCTTGCCGCTGGCGCGGTCGAGGCAGATCGTGAGCAGCGCCTTGCCCTCGAACGCGGTGGCAAAGATGTGGTCGGCGGTGAAGACCGGCGAGGAATGTCCCAGCGGCAGCGGCGTCGTCCACACAACGTTCTGTTCCGGGCCGAAGCGCTCCGGAAGGCCTTTCGATAGGGAGATGCCGTCGCCGTTCGGACCGCGGAATTGCGTCCAGTCAGCCGCGGCGAGCGCGACCGGAACCAGCAAAGCGACAAGCCAGCGCATGGCAATTAGTGTAGCCTGAGTCGGTCCCGATGGGCGCGCCCGTCACGATGCGGCCGAGGAGTGCTGTTCCGTGCCTGAGATCCTGTCATAATCCACAAGTTAGACTGGAAGGACGATGCGACTCGCAGCGTTGATTTGGCTCGCCCTGCCGCTCGCGGCCCAGAACACGGTGGTCGAAATCCGCGGGCCGCACTTCACCATTAATGGACAGATGACCTACACGGCTGCGGCCGGCTTTCCGCAGGCCGACCCGCACTTGGCCGGAACGCTGCTCAACGTTCGCGCCGTGCAGGCGCTGTTCGACGACGCGAATTACCCGGTCCAGGGCTCGCGCCAGCACCCGTATATCTCCAATACCATGGGCGAGGTGTTCTTCGACTATCCCGCCGGCAAATGGGACCCGGAGCGGAACACGCGCAAGTTCATCGAGGCGCTGCCGGATTGGCGGCGCTCCGGGCTGTTGGCCTTCACCGTGAACCTACAAGGCGGCGGCCCCACCGACGGCAACTACGGGGAGCGGGGGCCGATGCAGCCGCACAACAACAGCGGCTTCGATCCCGAGGGCAACCTGCGGCCGGCTTACGCGAAGCGCCTCGAAAAGGTCATCGCGGCGGCGGACCGGCTGGGGATGGTCACCATCGTCGGCTTCTTCTACCAGGGCGAAGACGAGCGCGTGCGGATCGCCCCGGACAACCGCTACGTTCGCCGCGCCATCGCCCAGGGGATCGAGTTCCTGAAATCTCTGCCGCACCGCAACGTTCTGGTCGAGATCAACAACGAGACGAGCGTCCGCGGTTACAGCCATCCGATCCTGCAGCCCGACGGCATAATCGAAGCGGTGCTGCTGGCGAAGAAGCTGGCGGCCGGAAGGATTCCGGTGTCGATGAGCTGGTCGGGAGGCATCCAGCCTCGGGGGAGCCGGGGCGACCAGGCCATCCGGGCAGTGGACTACGTCCTGTTCCACACCAACGGAAGGACGCCGGAGGAGGTGCACGAAACGATCTTCGCCATGCGGCGCTGGGCCGGTTACGATCGGCCGGCGCTGATCAACGAGGATGGCGTCAGCACGTTCAATCTGGAGGCGGCGGTCCAGGAGGGTGTGGGCTGGGGGTTTTACGACCAGGGCTGGAACAATTACCGCGACGGTTTTCAGTCGCCGCCGGCCAACTGGCGGATCAACACGCCGGTGAAATGGCTTTTCTTCGAGCAGGTGGCGCGGCTGACCGGCTCGCCCGGGCCGGAGCACCCCCGCTACCAGGCTGACGACACGCCGGTGATTCGGCTGCTGGGTCTCGATCCGGGCCAGACGCTCCGTGAGCCCGCGTGGATCGAGGCGGTGGTCGAGGACCGGCATCCGCGCTGGCCGATCAAGCGCGTCGAGTTCTTCCTCGACGGCAAGCCTTACAGCTACCGGAAGGAAGCGCCGTTCTATCTGGGCAGCCAGGGGTGGTGGGACCCGTCTTCGGTTGCCGCCGGCCGCCACGAATTGCGCGTGGTGGCTTACGATCGCAGAGGCCCGGCGTTTTCCGAGTCCTGCGCGATCCTGGAAGTGCCGTTCGTGTTGGAGCGATAGCCAGGGGTCTCACAGAGTGAAGCCAGGAACGGCCGCTCCGCCGCCGCCGACCCGCGACCGAGGCAACGGAGGCGGCTCGTTGCCCGGTGACTGTGTAGCGGCTTACCACATCGCTCCTGTAGTGACCAAAATATCCTCGGCGTTAATGCCGCGAGATTCCTCACGGCACAGAAAGCAGACTACATTCGCGATTTCATCGGGCGTGATGAATCGCTTTTGAGGATAATTGTTGAGCCACTGCTCCCGCATCACTTCATAGGGATCGCCGGCCTTTTCCGCCCACTTGCGCATATACAAAGCGCTCGACGGGGTCTCGACGATCCCCGGGCTGATGGTGTTGGCCGTGATGTTCAGTGCCGCCACTTCCAGCGCCAGGCAACGGTTGAACCCGAGCAGGCCGTGCTTGGAAGCTGTGTAGGCGGCGTGACCGGTGGCCCCGACGTGCGCGCTGGTGGAGGCGATCGAGACAATCCGGCCCCAGCCACCCGCGATCATGTGGGGCAAGGCCGCCTTCGCGCACAGGTATGGGCCGAACACGTTGACCATCAGTATGCGGAGGAAGGTGGCGTCATCGTGACCGTTTACGTCCTGCTGGCACGAGGTGGCGGCGTTATTCACCAGGATATCGATCCGGCCGAAGCTCTCGATGGCGGCGGATATCAGTCTCGAGACATCGGCGGGCGCGCTCACATCACCCTCCAGTGCGATGCAGCGGACTCCGGTCGCTTCGATCGCCCTCCTGGCTTCGGTGAGGTCTTCGGACGAGGCGAAGTATTTCAGCTCGCCGGGCAATAATTGAATGCGGTCCCGGTTCAGCGACAAGATGCAAATGTTGGCGCCTTCCCGGGCCAGTCGCAGCCCGGTCGCGCGGCCGATGCCGCTGGCGCCCCCGGTGACAATTGCCGTGCGGCCTTTCAGAAATCCGTTGTTCATGGAAACCGCTCCTGGTCCCCGCTCATTCCTGGCGGAGAGCCGTCATGGGGTCCACCCTGGCTGCCCGCCGGGCGGGCAGATAGCCGGCCAGCATCGCGATCGCCACCAGCAACAGCGTCACACCGGCGAAGATTGCCGGGTCGGTGGGGCTCACACCGAAGAGCAGGCTCGAAAGAACGCGCGTCAGCCCGGCGGCAGCCGCCAGGCCGATCAAAACACCAATCAGGATCAACCGCAGGCCCTGCCGCGCCATCATTCCGAGCACGTCGGACGGCTCGGCGCCCAGTGCCATGCGAATCCCGATTTCCCGCGTGCGCTGGGTGACTGCGTACGAGGTGACGCCGTAGACGCCCACCGCCGACAGAATTACGGCGAGGGCGGCGAACACGCCGAGCAATTGCAGATTGAAACGCGGCTGGGCCACCGCGTCTGAGAGGGCCGCATCCATGGTCCGGATGTCGGAAACGGGCTGATCGCGATCCACTTGCCGAATTTCACTTTGAACCGTCGCGGCCAGGGTGGCGGGAAAGGACGCGGTCCGCACCACCAGAAACATCAACGACGACGGGCTTTGCAGGTACGACAAATACATTTCAGGCGGCGACGGATCGTTCAGCCGGAACTCCTTCACATCGCCCACTACTCCGATAATGGTCAGCCATCGGGCAGTCGCATCGGGCCGCCAGGGGACCTGCGTTTTGCGGAACGCCGGGCGGATGTGCTTGCCGATGGGGTTCTCGTTGGGCCAGAAGCGGCGGGCCATGGTTTCGTTGATCACCGCCACCCCGGCCGATGTGGGGCCGTCGCTCTCGGTGAGGTCCCGGCCTTGGAGCAGTGGAACCCCGAGCGTGCGGAAATAGCCCGGGGTGACGACCCGGTACTGCGCTTGGAGTGCCTCGGAAGGGCTCTGCGGCACATGGCCCTCTATATCGAGTAGTGTGCCATCGCCCCAGCCCAGGAACGGCCGGAAATTCACGGCGCTCGCCGCGCGAACCCCGGGGAGCGCCTCGATCCTTTGAACCACCTGCCGGTAGAAGCCCGCCACCTTCGAAGCTTCAGGGTATTTCGTTTTGGGCAGCCAGACCTGCATGGTCAACAGATGATCGGGCCGGAAGCCGGGATCAATCTTCTGCAAATGCCAGAAGCTCTTGAGCAGCAATGCCGCGCCGATCAGCAGCACGATCGAGAGGGCGATCTCGGAAACCATCAGGAAATCCCCGGCGGCGCGGCGATGGAAGGAGGCCGAAACTCTCAGAAACTCGGCGCGAGTCGCCTGGAGAGCGGGGGCCAGCCCGAAAACCACTCCGGTCGAGAGAGCAACCGCCAGAGTGAAGCCGAGGACCCGGCTGTCGATCGTTGGCGCCAGCGCCCGGTATGCCGAGATGTGCGGGATCAGGGGAACCAGAAGGCGAAGAGCCCAGTGCGCCAGCAGCAGCCCGGCCGCGCCGCCGATTCCTGCCAGCAGAACGCTCTCAGTCAGCATCTGGCGAATGAGACGGAAACGTGTGGCGCCGATCGCCGTCCGGATGGCGATTTCCCTCTGGCGCGAGACGGCCCGGGCCAGCAGCAGGTTGGCGACGTTGGCGCAGGCAATCAGCAATACAAAGCCGGCGGCGCCGAGCAGCACGAGCAGGGCCGGCCGCATAGTCTTTACGGCGGCGGTGGGATAGATGCGCCCGATCCTCGCGCCGAAGCCGCCGTTCGTCTCCGGATGGGCCTGTTCGAGGCCGCGGGCGATCGCCTCCATCTCGGCTTGCGCCTGCGCCATCGAGACGCCCGGCCCCAGGCGCGCGAACACGTTGATCGAGTGCTCCACCCGGTCATGGAGAGCCTGGTCGACGGTCAACGGCATCCAAATATCAAAGTCGGCCTGCAGGAAGTAGAAGTCGGCGGGCAGAACGCCGATGACGGAAGCGGGCCGGCTGTCGATGAGCACCTTCTCCCCGACGATGGCCGCATCCGCTCCAAAACGCCGCTTCCAGAGCCCATCGGTCAGGATCACGACCTGGTCGCGGCCGGGTTCTTCTTCCTCGCGCTGAAACGTCCGTCCCAGTGCGGCCCGCACTCCCAGCATTGAAAAGAAGGAAGGCGAAATGCGGACGCCTCGAATCTGCTCGGGCAGACCCGCCCGGCCCTCCGGTCCCGACAGTGTGTAGTACCAGTTCCGCCAGCCACTGACGTAATCGAGCGAACGGCTCTGTTCTCTCCAGTCGAGAAAGTTGCCCGGCGAAGGATAAACGTCGTTCCAGCCCTTCTGCGGATTGGTCTCGAACAGGACGACTAACCGGTTCAGGTGCTCGAAAGCAGGCGGGCGGAGCAGGAGCGTATTGATGACGCTGAAGATGGCGGAGTTGGCGCCGATGCCGAGGGCCAGCGTGAGCACGGCCACCAGGGCGAAGCCGGGGCTGCGGCGCAACGTGCGAGCGGCGTAGCGGAAGTCCCGAAACATAAGCCTTCAAAGGTGAGTCATCACAGATCAGCTTGTCAGTTGTCAGCCATCAGCCGTCAGCCATCAGCTATCAGCTATCAGCTATCAGCGAGCCATTGCTGACCGGCGAATTACCGCCTGCTGATGGCTGAGACTGCTGG
>JBGOUJ010000413.1:0-7078 GCA_041477005.1 Terriglobia bacterium
ATGCGCGCTGAACTTTGTCCTGCCATTTCGAAAGGTACCTGGACGTTGATCTGATCCTGCCGTACAAAAAACAGCGGCCCCGGCGATTCGTTGAACAGCACCGTAACGTCCCCGCGCGTCGCGGCTACGTGGCCTGTCCCGGGATCGAGCGCCGCACCAAGGCCCGTTAGCGGCCCCAGGTTCGATCCAAAGATCGAAATGATCTCACCCGGCGCGACCGGCCCACCAGCAAAGCTAGCCGCGTGCACCACACCCGCAGCCAAAAACATAGGCGCGGGCGCGGCCAGCGGGCGCACCACCAGGTTGATCTGGACGCTCTGCGGGCTATTGGCGGCTCCGGCTGCTTCGATCCGCAAGACGCCCTTGTACTCTGCGGGCGCCAGGTTAGCGATGCTTACACTCACGGTTATTGTTGCCGTAGCGCCCGGCGCGAGAGCGCCCGATGACGGCGCGCCGGTCAACCACGGCTGATTGGCAGTAACGGTAAAGTTCAGCGCGCCATCTCCACGATTCGAGAGCGGGAACGTCTGGGCCGCCGGAGAACTCCCGCCAGTTGTCGCGACGAAGGTCAAAGTGGTGGAAGGCGCCGACAGCGAGGGCAGGATCGGCCCGAGAACCGCCCTCGTGGCCTTTGCCGAAGGCGCATAAATCGCGCGACATTGGCCAGTGGAACCCGCGACGAGCCAGAGATGATTTATAGAAGTATTCTGCACGTATCCTTCGAGTCGAGAGAGCCTTCTAGAAAACTGTCGCTGACCGTTCAGGTCGAGCCAATAGATGTCCACCGGTTGCGATGTCGCATTAACGAACTGAATCGACGCTGGCCCAGCGGCCGCCGTGGACCGGAGCGCCGGTTCCTGCTCACACGGACGAGAGTCCGGCTCTACATAGGGCCAGTCAGGCGGCAGTGCGGGATTCGGGGGCAAGGGATCCAAGAAAGCGCTTTTTGCCAGGTCCAAGCATTGCGGATTGCTGTGCGCGTAGTAGTCATCCCGGCCCACGTCGAGAACCGAAGGAATCCAGGGGAGCGCGCCGGCGTACATGAGATCGCGGGGATCGTCGGAAACGTGCCCCGCTAACGTGTGATGGGGCGCGCACGAGGCCACAAAGCCCAGAGTGTGCATAATCTCGTGGATCATAGCGAACTCCAGATAACCGGGCGCTCCGTCGGACGACGCGAATGCGTTGGTATTACAGGGGGCAGCTCCTGGGGGCTCTCCGTTCAAGTAGAGCGCCGCCACGTTTCCCGGGAGCGTAGGCGGCCACGCTCCGCCTCCACAAGAGAAACTGCTGCTGCCGCCGTAATAGACGGCGTAGACCTTCTGAGCCTGATTGAAGCCTGCCGCCACCAGTTCCGCCTCCACGCGGTCCCGCACGAAAGCGCCGGCCGCTCGGAATTCAGCGTCGGTCCGACTAAGTCGGAAGAATGTGATGTCCAGCCTTCCCTGGTAGGTATCCAACCGCAGCCGTGGTCCTCCCGTCTGGCCCACAAGCCACCTCGCAAAGGCCGCAACCGATGCTTCAAGTTTGCCATTGTTGTCCAGTTGCTGATCAACGCCGTCGCTGGGTAGGACGTACATCACGTGCACCTGATAGCCTGAAACATCATCCGCACGGTCCACGAAAGCGCGCTCTCTAAGGGTCTGCGCTGGGCCAACACTTCCATCCAGAAGTGCCAGCACCGCGGCCAGTGCAGACCGGTACATCATTTTTCCGGATCGGCGTTTTGGCATTCGTCCATTCCCCGGTGTAGCGGACGCCGCCCTGTTCTTCTCGGACGGCGATACGTGGCCTCCGACCTGACCAGGATTTTCGGTTTAGCCGGGGTTTCCGTTTTGGGTTCCCAAAGTTAGGCCAGAATATCGTGCACCACGTTGCCGTGGACATCCGTGAGCCGAAAATCCCGGCTGCTGTAACGGTAGGTCAACCGGGTGTGATCCATGCCCAGCAGATGGAGAACGGTGGCGTGCAGGTCGTGGACGTGAACCGGTTTCTCAACTGCTTTGAAGCCAAATTCGTCGGTGGCGCCATAAGCGATGCCTCCCTTGACGCCTCCGCCGGCCAGCAGCACTGTGAATCCGTGGACGTTGTGATCGCGGCCGTGCCCGATTTTCTCGAGCCCGCTGTTCTGGATCATGGGGGTTCGCCCGAATTCGGTGCCGACTATGATGAGGGTCTCTTGCAGCAACCCGCGCGACTTCAAGTCTTCGATCAGCGCGGCCATCGGGGCATCCGCCTGGCGGGCTAGCTTGGCGTGGTCGTGGATGTCGTCGTGATGATCCCAGGGCTGGCCGTTTCCGAAATAGATCTGGACCATGCGCACACCGCGCTCGACCAGTCGCCGGGCCATCAGGCAGCCACGGCCGAAATCGCTGTCGCCGTAGCGAGTCCGCGTGGCTTCGCTTTCTTTCGCCACATCGAACACGTCCGGCGCTTCCGCCTGCATGCGGTAGGCGACCTCCATGGATTGGATCATGGATTCCAATTCCGGCTGAGGCCCTACGTCTCCGAGGTGCATGCGATTCAACTTGCCGAGCAGAGTGAGCTGGGCTTTCTGCTCTGCCGGGCCGGCCTGCCGGTTATGAATGTAGGGAAGCAACTTGTCCGGCTCTTTTTCGCCGTTGGGGATATAGGCGCCTTGGTAAATGGAAGGCAAAAAGGCCGATGACCACAAGTCGGGTCCGATCACCGGGAACCCGGGACAGAGGACGACGAAACCGGGCAGATTCTGATTCTCGGTGCCCAATCCGTACGTCAGCCAGGATCCCATTGACGGGCGGCCCGAGAGATTGTTCCCGCAATTCATCATGTAGAGCGACGGCTCGTGATTGCCGGTGTCCGAGTACATCGACCGGATCACGCAAATATCGTCGATGTGCTCTCCTACGCGGGAGAAGATCTCGCTCACTTCAATGCCGCTCTGGCCGCATTTCTTAAACTGGAAGGGCGAGCGCATCAGGTTGCCGGAAGCGCGGTCTGTTTTAATCTTTGGTCCCGGCATCGGCTGGCCATCTCGCTCGGTTAGCAGGGGCTTGGGGTCGAAGGTATCGACCTGCGAAAGGCCGCCATTCAGGAACAGAAAAATCACGTGCTTCGCCTTCGCGGGGAAATGGGGGGCCTTCGGCGCCAGGGGTCCTCGCGCCGCCTCCGCGCGAAGGAGATCCGCGAGGGCGACTGTTCCGAATCCGGTTCCGATCATCCGCAGTGCATCACGTCGATTCATACGACCGCCTCCCGGAGAGTCAACGTTCCGTGTAGCTTCCTTTCGCTGCAGCTCCCTTTCACCGCAGAGGCGCAGCGCCGCATGCCCTGGTTTCGCAGGGCGCCGGCCACGCGCAGAGGAAGCCCGGGTGGTATTTCTCTCGGCGTCCTCTGCGCCCCTGCGCTGAACGGAACTGGACTCATTTGCACCTAGTTTACCGAGCTGAACTCGTTCGAGGTCAGCAGCACCTGGGCGTACTGCGGCCAAGCATTGCTCCGTTCCCGCAGGAACTCAAGTCCCAACTGAACCTCAGCCGGCTTCGGCGGCCGGCCGTAAAGCAATAAATAGGCCTTCTCAATCCTAGCCGTGTCGTCATTCGTGCCGCGGTTCAGCCTGTCGGCCAGCGCCTTCGCCTGCAGGGCGACGAAGTCACTGTTCAAGAAGAAGAGGCGCTGCGTCGGGCTGTTTGTGAGGAGTCTCTGCTCTTTCGTGTTGTTCGGATCAGGAAAATCAAAAAGCGCCAGCATGCCGTTGGTTCTCGACCGGCTGATAAATGAGTAGACCGCACGCCGTTTGTTCTTATCGTCTAAAGGAAGGGCCGGGCCGCCGACAGCGAGGTCGAGGTCCCCGGCTACCGCCAGCAGAGCGTCCCGCAGCGCCTCCGCATCCAGGCGGGGCAACAGGTTCGCTCGCCAGAGCAGCCGGTTCTCAGGATCCTTCTGGAAGTTCTCGGCGGAATACTGCGTGCTCATCTGGTAGGCGGCCGAGAGCAGAATCTCCCGGTGCAGCGCTTTGATGGACCAGCCATTCTGGACAAAGCGGGTGGCCAGCCAATCGAGCAGCTCGGGGTGGCTCGGCCGGTCCCCGAGCTCCCCGAAGTTGCCCGGCGTTCTCACGATGCCCTGACCAAAGTGCAAGGCCCAGACACGGTTTACGATCGCCCGGGCGACCAGCGGGTTCGTCGGATTCGCGATGGCCTCGGCCAGCTCCAAACGGCCGCTGCCCTTTGTGAACGGCGTTGGCGGACCCTCCGACAGGATCGCCAGAAATCGTCGCGGCGCCTCCTCGCCCAGGTTCTTGGCCTCACCGCGGATCGCGACTCGCAGATTTTTCGGGGTCTTCGAATCCCGGACCGCCAGCAGGTAAGGGTATTGGGGCGGCAGAGATTTCTTCAGGGCGTCCATCTCGCCTTGCTTCTGTTCCAGGTATTCCCTCCAAACCGCCTGCAAGAAACGCCCGATCCCTTTCTCGCCGTAATAATAAACGCCTCCGGTAAAGTCGGCAGCCCGTTTCTTGTACGACTCCGAGCAGAGATCCCGCCACAGATAATACTTCTCCACATCCAGGAATTCGAGATTGGCATACTGCCGGGTCGACTCATTCTTCACGCCCTTAGCGCCGCCCAACAGGACGTAGTTCCGATCGTCGATTCCCTTCTTTTCGGCGATAACGGACAGCACGACGGCCTGAAACTGATCCGCAAATGTTATTACGTCTTCCAGGGGCGCCTCGCGAGCGAGCAGCCCGTACCAGGGTTTGAGATAGGGATGGTCTTTTTCCGGATCTTTGAGGTATTGCACCCAGCGCTCGAGCGTTTCGTTGTCCAGCGCCCGCTCTCCGGCCGCGTTCCGCAAGTCGAGTTTGGCGGGACCAAGCATCTTCCAGGCGGCCACCAGGTAAAGTGAAGTCCTCGTGGCGAGGATTTCGCTCAACTGGCTGCTCTGCTTCTGAACAAACTCGTCGATAACATCCTTCAGGCTGGAGATTTTCTTCTGATGCTCCTTGTACGCCGCCACCACGCTTTCGGGGGCCAAGGGATACTGATCCCGCTCACTGCTGCGAAAGACGCCCAGTAGAGAATAGTAATCCTTCGTCGGAATCGGGTCGTACTTGTGGTCGTGGCACTGCGCACATCCGACCGTTAGGCCCAGGAAGGTCCGCGCGGTTACGTCGACCTCATCGTCAGCATCGCGGGCGAGTGCCTGGAAACCGAGGCCCCCGACCAATTTCTCGCGGTTTTCGGACGGCAAAAGGTCGCCTGCGATCTGCGACTTGACGAAGAGGTCGTAAGGCATGTCCTCGTTAAATGCCTGGATTACCCAATCGCGATAACGAAAAGCGTTCGGCAGCGGATCATCCTCGAAAGCGCCCAACCTTGCGTCGGCGTAACGAGCGAGGTCGAGCCAGTGCCTGCCCCAGCGCTCCCCGTAATGCGGCGAGGCAAGGAGGCGATCGACCACCGTCGCAAAGGCGCCTGGCGAGGAGTCCGACAGAAAGGCGTCCACTTCCTCCGGCGTCGGCGGGAGGCCGATGAGATTGAAGGTAACCCTTCGAATCAGATCCCGCTTTTCGGCTGGCTTTGCGGGCTTCAGCCCACGTTCTTCGAGCTTGGAGAGGATGAAGGAATCAATGGGCGCTTTTGGCCAAGCTCGGTCGTGCATGGTGGGCGCGCTGGGAATGCTTGGCTTCCGCACCGGCTGAAACGCCCAGAAGGCCCTCTGCTCCGGCTTTATGACATAGTCCGTGCTCGTCGTCGGAGCAGTAGTGCCGGCAGTTTCAGGCCAGGTGCCGCCCGCCTTCACCCAGGCCGTCAAATCGGCGATTTCCTGGTCCGGCAGCTTGCCCTGAGGCGGCATTTTGAAACGTTCGTGCGTCCTCCGGACAGCTTGAATGATGAGGCTTTCCTCCGGCTTACCCGGAACCATGGCTGGACCAGAATTCCCGCCCTTCAAAACGTGCTCGCGAGAATCAAGTTGCAGGTTGCCCATTTTGGAGCTGGTGTGGCAGACGAAACAGTTCTTGGCCAGCAGCGGACGGATGCGCTGCTCGAAAAACTCGTGGTCATCCAATTTGGAGTCCGCCGCTTGTAGGAAACCTAAGGAGAGGCAAATGCAGAGTAGGACATCCGGCCTCGAAACTCGCAAAGTCAACGGTTTCAACTCCTCTTCGGCCCCAATCTATCAGACTTCACCGGGCGCGGTCAATGAATCGCCCCGGCCAGATGCGCTCCCGGGCAGCCCATTAGGTAGCGGCTTGTCGGACTTGGATGCGCCCACGCAACGAATCTGTCAGCCGCGGCGTAAGTCGCTAGGAGGCAAGGAGTTGTGACCACGGCTTGCCCGGCGGCGGTTCCGGCTGACCGGGAGGGTGCTTACGCTGGTCCAGCGAAACAGAAGTTAGGCCCCCGAGGGTCCCGACCTTGTCCAGGCTGCACACCAGCAGATCGCCCGCGAGTGGTGGGAACGTCGAGATCGATTCGACCTCCTTGTTTCACAGGCCGCAATTCGAGGCAAAGGCTCAGGTCGACGCAGTCCCCATCGCGGTTGCGGTCGTCAACGGAATGGACTACCTATTAACACGGAATTGCACCCACATTGCCAACGCTGCGATCCGTGGCAAGATCGAGCACACGTGCCGAGACCTGGGGGTTCAGCCTCCGATCATCTGCACGCCCGAAGAACTCATGGAGGAATAGGCATGTCTCGCGACCCGATTGTGGAGGAGGTTCGCGCGATCCGAGAAGCGTTCGCGAAAGAACACGGATACAACGTCAAGGCTATCGTCCGTGCCCTTCAGAAAGAGGAGGCCGAGAGCGGCCGGCACGTTGTTTCTCTGCAACCGAAGAGGCTACCGAAAAAACAGCCAGAGCGGAGGGCCGGGTAGCCGGGGCCTAACCAGGCGCTGCAAACGACGGCCAAAAGCAGGCCACGCCTGGAGCGCCCAAGCGGTTAGACCGACCGGCGGGGGCGATGAAAAGGCTCCGAAGGTCGATGGCACCTTCGAGTAGGGAAGAGGCGCACGACAGATGAGCAAAGCTGGATATTACCCAATGTCCATTAAGCGCCTGGGTGGACGCACTTGCCATCCTCGTGTTTC
>JBGOUJ010000414.1:0-7064 GCA_041477005.1 Terriglobia bacterium
ACCGGATGCCGATCGTGCGCGGCTTCCAGAACCGCTATCACACCGGTCTGGCCTGGAGCCTTCGCCCCTTCAGTTTTTCCCTGTTCTCAGCGCTGGGCTGGGACACGCAAGCGGCCGGCTGGCGCGCCTCCTGGCGCCCGAGCTTGGTCCTGGTCGCGCTCGCCGTCCTGGCGGCCATCGCCTTCTTCGGCGGCCTCCGCGACCGCCTCCGAGCCGGGGCGCCGCAGGGGCCCGCCAGGGAGCGGTTGGGCGAGCTTCTGTTGTGGTCCGTCGCCGGTGTGATTCTGACCTACCTCCCCCTGGCCCGGCTGACCACGTTCGAGTGGCGCTACCTTTACGTCCTCTCGCTTTTCCTGGTTCCCGCCGGTATCGCGTTGCTGGCCCTGCTGCCCCGGCCGGCGCGCCTCGTCCTGACGTTTCTGGCGGTCGTCTATGGCCTCGGGCAGACCTACTTTGAAATCCGCCAGTGCTGGATCCCCCAAAGCCGGATCGCGCGAGAGATCATCGATACCGTCCAGGCGGCCGGCCCGGTCGCCTCCCACGAGGTCTTCATCTTTTCCGGCACGCCCTATACCACCGGAATCGCCCCCAGCTTCCTCACCGGCGCGAGTTGGCCCATCGGCGCCATGCTCGAGCACTACACCAAGGCCGACCACGTCCCGGGCGCTCGCGACCTGGTGATCAATGAGCACAGCGAGCTGGCCCTTCACTTCCGCGACGGCTTCGTGCCTTTCCACCGGCAGGATCTCCACCGGGTCCGCGTGTATCTGCTGGCCCCGGACGGCCGCTTCGTTCCCAGGTCCGTGGCAGCGTTGCCGACAGCGGATGGCCGCTGGGAGCTGTTCGCCCTGCGGTCGTTCTCCGGAGGCCCCCTCCCGGCCGGGCCGCTCGCCTTGGAGGATCTCAAGCGCTCGTCTCTGTTCCAGGAAATTTATTTCCCCCGGCGGGCCAGCAGCCATGAGCAAGCGCTCGGCTTCTGACACCAGGGTGTCGGTCACATCCTCGGCAGCCGACGATACGGCTAGCGAGACAATGTATTGGAAGGAACCCGATGAGCCAATTGACGATCCAGATTCCAGATGACCTCGCACGTTGGCTGGAGGGCCTTACTGCGGAGCAAAAGAAGAGCGTGGAGCAGGTGGCTCTGGAGCGCTTGTGTTCTCTGGTCTGGAGTGCTGGTTCTCCTGGAGCGGTCCTTCGCGCCATGATGGAGCCTCCCCACTTGAGCGCCTCAGCGATCGATGATCTTGATGCGGCTATCGCCGGCGGCCGACTGCCGGTGCGCGAGCACAGCGCCTTCGAGGAGTGATCCAGCAGGTGACCTACTTGCTTGACACGAACGCCATCAGTGACTTGATGAAGGCTGACTCGCGGATCCGGAACTGGCTGTCCGCGCTACACGAGGACGATCGTGTGATCACGTGCACGATCGTTCGAGGCGAGACTCTCTTCGGGATTGCCAAGTTGGCGGAGAGTACGCGCCGCACCGACCTTGAGGTGAAGGCTCGTCAGTTGGTCAACTTTCCGGTTTGCGCGTAATCCGGCCGAGTGGATGGAACCTGGTGGTCGGTGGAAACGAGTGTCATCCCAGTCGTTTACCGCCCCCCCATTCAGGTCCACATTCTTCAGCATCTACAGAGACCAGATCCACGCCCGGTCGTAAGCGTGGACGTCCTTCGCGGCGGCAAGAATCCTATCCATTTTGTCGCGTGTAATGAATCGCAGGTTGTACTGTACGGCGACGCTGACGATCCACAGGTCGTTCTCCTGAATTCCGAGTTCCCGCGACGTCGTTCGGTCGAGGAGATCCTCTGGACGCTTTTCCTTCAACCTGCCGCGCGCATCCCGAGTGCCGTATCTTCGGAAAAGCTCTCCTCGCAGTTCACCATACAGGTTGCCCGTATGCCGATCAACGTCCAGAATCTGGTACTGGAGCAGATTGCTGCGGACTGTTCGATGGCGCGCCGGATCAATACCAAGACTGACCTGAAGTCCATATTCCACCTCACCGAGAGACACCGAACAGATCGAGATGGAATTGTCGCCTAGTGTGGAAAGGCGTCTACGAACCTCGGCGTGCGACGGATTGCCGACATCAAAGGCAATGGAAGCGATCGAGGTGTCGAGGAGGTACGCATCAGCAGGCACGGGTCGTTACGTGAGATCCTCGATCATGGCTGTTACAGCGGGATCGTCGATTAGCTTCAGCCGCTCGAGCGTCAGATGGGCAGCCGAGTTGCGGTATTCCTCAGACAGATATCGGCGAAGCGGGATTGCAGGAACGAAATCTGGAGGGTAATAGCCCTCGAATCGCACCGGACCAGGTCTGGGCTCGCCGGCGAAACGATTCAGCACCTCGCGTTCTATACGCGGCGGCAGATCATAACCGGCGAGAACGGCGGCATCAATCTCGAGGAGCAGCCGATGGCATCTTTGCTCCATGGCGTCCGCGGTTCGAGGATTCTTCAGCCATCGTTCCCGATGGCCCTGGTATTCCCGTACGAGAGCAACGATCGATTCGACCTCTGCGGAAGTTAGGGCCGGAATCGGAACTCCCGCCACGATTCTCTTCTGGTTATCGCGAGAGGTGATCTGTAACCCAACGACGGTGTTCGCCACCGGGCCGACAAGTGTGGCGGCAAGCACCTCGAGGGGCAAATCCTGTTTCGGCCAGACCCCGTGGAACCTCTGCGAGCAGACTAGGCCGGAGCGGTCCGGAGCAGCTTCAATCGCCCACACGCGCTCGGTTAGACGTGCAGCGTTTGCAATCACCTTGGGAAGGTGCCACGGACGCCGGTGGGCCTTGTACAAGATGATGCGATCATCGATTCGCAGGTAGACAGGTTTGAGCGTGAGGTAGGGCTCGAGGCCACCCCTGACTTTCCATAAGCCCGGCACATACCCCTTCTTTGGTTCATCCGATACAAACCGCTCCATCGGCTCCTTGTACTGCACTCCCTGATGGATCTCGGCGACGTCGCCCAGTTTGCGCAAGTGCTGAGTGGCCTCCAGCAGTTGGCTCAACAAGGGATGCGTCCAAAGCTGCGGTGAATCGGTGAGAGGGCTTTCGCCCCGGTTGTCCCATGTGAGCTTTCCCGTGCGCAGGAACTCCGGGTAATCGGACTTGCTCACGTACGCGGAGCGGCGCCTGATTGTTGAGCATCCACGGCCATGTGCAACTACGAGAGCTGGTTCGGCTCTTGAATGGCGAAAAGTACCTTCAGGCAGGACCAGCACCGTCGTTTCACCATAAACCGTGGCAAGCCGGTCCCGCAACGCTTGATAAGTAGGGCCTTGAGTGAACAGCCGGGGCAGCACAAAACCGAGCATATCCGGCGGATGTTCGAGCACACGCCGAAGGATCTCGGCTGCCTTGTTCGGCCGCTGGATGTTGGGATAGGCGAGCCGCTCCGGCTCCGTGAAATCTCCGAACGGCGGATTGCATAGCACAATGTGCGCAGCCTTGAGTTGCGCATCTATATCCGGACTAGTGAAGACATCACCGGCAGCAATGTTCCAGCCGTTTGGGTTCGGGTAATCGGCCAGCATCAGCGAGTAGACGGCTACCTCCCGAGCGAAGGCGTCAATCTCCATGCCAGCCAACATGCGCACGCAGTATTCGTGGCGCTGCTCGGTAGTAGCGTCCACCGGCAACAGTCCGCGCAGCCGTGACATGGCGGCGATTAGGAACGGTGCGTGCCCAGCGAACGGCTCGAACACGGTTCGTTGGTCCGGTGGCAGCGTTTCGAACGGCAGGCTGTTGACAACGTATTCCGCCAATTCGCGAGGCGTCGCGTGAATGTCCTGCACGTTGCGGATGTCAGGATCGACAAGCGTGTTTTCGTACACGTATGCGAGCGTCTCGACCGAGAGATTCTGGAGGCTCAGACCGGTCCGTATCCGCTCCCAGGCCAACTGGCGCACGCTTGCGTCTTCTAGGACTGCACCGCCGCGCTGTCGGGCAAAGTAATAGCTCTCGACAGCTTGGATGACGCGGTCGGCGTCGGAATCGGCCCAGGGACCCGGATGCTCACGATCGCCCAGGAGCTTCGCCGCTATCAGGCGGAAGATTAGCCGATACAGGCCTGGGTAACTCAGTCCACCGCGGTGGCGCGCCTGATAGGCCGCCTGACATTCGGCCAGCACTTCCCGCAGCAACCCGTCCAGCTTGCTCTGTACGGCAGCTTCGAGCATGGGTACGAGTCCCAAGTCGAAAAAGTCGAGCTGTCTCGGCCCCGGCCGCTTAATGGTTTTGGCACGCAGGATTTCCTGAGGGCTCCACTCTTGGCGGCGTTCATGGAGGCGTTGCCGGAACTCAACCGGCGAGAGGCGTTCGATCAGTTCCGGTTCCGCGTCCGCCCGGACCATCCATCTGCCTATGGTGTTGTGGCGGCCGTGAAGCGTAACGAGCTGGGGTGCGCCCAGGCTGGCGTAGCGCCGCAGCGCGGCCTCCGGCCCGTCGGCGATGGATGCGACAGCGAAACAGGCGGTCCGATAGGAGGGAGGCTCCTGGGCGAAAGCGGCCAACGAGACCCGCTCCACCGGTGACGCAGCGACGGTTGGGTCGACGAAGGGATAGTTTTCGCGAAGGAGCCCGCCGGTGTAACCCAGCGTCATCAGTCCATCACGGGTAACGGCCAAAAGCTGGTCCGCTGTCTGCTGCTCGGTCATCGGGAAGCCGGGCCTCCGGAGAGTCTTGGGTGGACGCCAGCGTTTATCAAACAAGAATAGCTTAATTTGTTTTTGGCGAAAAGGAAAGCCGCTCTCCTCGCGAGCGCCCGGTTTGTTTTCTGGCGGTCCGGCTTACCGCTTCTTGCCTGAAAGCTGACTCGGCTTGCCATGCTGTTCATCGGCATTCGGTCGGCCTATAACCATTATCGGACTGTCAGAACGTCCCTGAGCCAAAATGGACGTATCGTCGTCAAACCGGTCAGTGACTAGCCAGTATCCACAGATCCGCTCCGGCCCTGAGTCTGCCGGCGGCGCCTGACGAATCGCAGGCGGGCCACCCTCGTCCCTTCGGCGGCTAAGTAGATGCAAAATAAGGCGGTTTAGCACCAGCGGCAGGGCCGCCGGGACCTTGGCGCAAATTTGCGCCAAGGTCAGGCCGAGGCTAGCCGCAAGCGGAAGCTTGCACGTCCGGCAACTCTGGAGAAGGCTTGCCGGCACGTTCCACATCGCCGCAGCCCGGTCCCGCGCCGGTCCGAAGGAACATCCAGGCAAATTTGCCTGGATGTCCCGGCTGCCGCCCCGCCGTTGGCCGCTCCCCCCAATGCTTCTTCCGCGCCGCACTCGGTCACAAAGTCGGCTTAATCGTGTCGGCTTCCGCCACCATCTTGCGTTCACCGCCCTGGCGCTCGTAAATCTCGATGCAATGGATGGTCATCACGTGCCGGTAACTCCGCCAGATCTCCCCCACGCGCGGGTCCTGCGAGAGATACTCCATCAGCTCGAAGTTCGATTCGCCGTGCCCGATCGAGCGCGTGTGGCAGTCGACCATCACCAGACGCGGCGGCGTCTTTACCAGATCGGAAACCAGGGCATCGAAAAAATACTTTTCCGCCGGTCCCATCTCCGCCGGCCGGTGATAGGGGAACCCTGTGGCGGGCGAGTGTGCCTGGTGGTAGATCGCGGGGAGCAGCCACAGGGAGGAGAAGCGCGAGTCCCACCGCGCCCCCGCGTAATTGACCGACGGGAAGGCAGGGTAAACCCCGATGTTGAACAGCACAACCGGCTCCCCTGGAGCATGCTGTTTCATCACGTCGATCAACTGCTCCACCTCGTCGTCGCGCGGAACCTGCCGCTTCTGCACGAGCAGGAATGCAAGCCCCGCCGTCCCCAGGACGAACGCCCACCAGAACCGCCTCTGCATCGACGGAATCCACAACGTCAGTTCCGCTGCCATCAGGGCAAACAACAGCGTGGTCGCCGCCCCGGGCGGATAGAAGTGATAGCCAAAGCCCTTTTGCTGGACAATCGCGCTCGCGAGCAAGCTGACCGTTGCAATAGCCACCACGTGGCGCAGCTCGCGCAGCTCGGTCCGTGAGGGAATTACATAGCAGAGGACCAGGGCCAAGGCCACGGCGCACAGCTTCACTGGTGGCTGAAACAGCAGGTTCATCACCGGAATATCGCCGATGCTGAAGGCGCGCCGCGCCAGGGGAATCACGCGCCGGTAGTAATCCGGCGCGCCGAAAACAATATAAGCCGCCAGGATCGCTTGAACGAGCGCGATGGCCCAATTCTCCCGCCGCTTCCACAGCGACCACGCGCCCCGCTCGATCGCCAGGTAAATCTCGATCAAGAGCCACAGCAGCAGGAAATATGGCTTGATCGCCATGCCGATCCCGGCCAGGATTCCAACCAAGGTCGTGAAGGCCGCGCTGCCCGGCCGGGCGCCCGGTCGACCCCTGGCCCAGCCCGCCGCCGACAGCACATAAGGCATCACCAGGAGCAGCATGAAATGCTCGCGCTGCCCGAAGAACGCCCGTGCGCCCGGCAGGAACAGCGCCAGCAGCGTCACCAGCACAAAGGCCCGAAGCTGCGGAAAGGCCGACTCCAGGCTGTGGTCGAGCGACCGCGCGCACAAGCCGAGCGACAGCAGGATCCAGAGAATAACGTAGGCCTTGAAAACGACCGTCTCGGACAGGTGCGTGACGCGGCTGATCCACGCCGGCGGAAGGTTGAGGAAGAAAATGGCTGGGGGATTAGGGTCGACGACGTCCCGATAGAGCACCGCGCCGTCGAGCAGGCGGGCGGCGCTCGAAAGGATCCACGCCACGTCGTGATCGAGCCGGACCGGCGCCTGGTAGGCGATCGCTGCAACCAGCAGCGCCAGAGCGAGCGCCCGCCACAGCACCGGGCCGTCCATTGCGAGCTTGCGCAAGAGCCAGCTTACCGATCCCCGAGCCGCGGTTGCAACACGGACCAGAATTGCAACACCATACCCACTGATTGATGTATGATTCTGATCCACCCCGTTATGCCGCGTCCGGTCCGGGACAAATTCTTCTACACGTCGATAGCCGCCGAGTTCGATGGGATGATGAACCCGTACGATCTCG